>DASUDK010000082.1:0-47858 GCA_036275655.1 Limnobacter sp.
TGTGCTGTACAGTGGTGTCGAGCAATTTGGAGAGTTCTTGGAGCTGCCCACCGGCATCCTTGTTACCCATCAGCAAGGTTTGTAGAAACTTGACGTACCCCTGCAAAAAGGCAGCTTGAGTCGGCGACAGCTTGGCGTTGCCGTTGCTGTCCAACATCATCTTGCTAAAAAATGCGATGTTCTCTTGAAACTCTTTTTTAAGCTCGTCATGCTGAATGAAAGAGAGCCCTTGTTCGATGGCAGCTATACCTTCAGGGAGCTCCAATGAGCGGTGCAAGCTTTCCGCAACCATTTTGAGTTGCTCAAGACTGAGGATGCCGTCTTTGTGATCGCCAAGCTTGTTCAGGATGGCCGCGCATTCTCTCTCCATCCATGCCTTGGCCAGATTGGCATCTTGTGTTGATTTCGCTGCCCCTGTGTGTGCATGGGCTGCAACCGCCATTGTCTTTGAGCGCGTGGACGCTGGTTGCGGAGAAGCTTTGGCGGCTGGACTTCTTTTAATTGAACCAACCAGCGCGAGAGCGAGCTGTTTGGACGCCTGCGCAAAACCCTTGAACGCGCCCCCCAACTGCGACTCGTTGGCCGCTCCGCGAACGTTGGCAGATTGCTTGATTTGGTCTGGTCCAGACATGTTTAACCCTCAGAGAACTCCGCGCTATTCTCTTTGGGTACATGTTGTTTGCAAAAAGTTCGATTGAGTCTTGACCCTGGCCTAGGGGCCAACCGTTACTCAGGTCTTTTTTGACCGATTTTGCTTTCTTTGCCTGCGATCAAATTGGCGATGTTTTGTTTGTGCCGGTAAACCAGTAAGGCGGCCATGATGCCGATGGCCAGCGCTTGGCCGTTGGCGCCAAACAGCAGCAGGTTATAAAAAACGGCGAACACGCTGGCCACCAGCGCCGCAAGCGACGAATAGCGGAAAAAGTAGGCAATCACCAACCAGGTCACTGCTGTTGCTAGGCCCAGCACCCAATTGAGCCCAAGCAGAACGCCCAAGGCGGTGGCAACACCTTTGCCACCTTCGAATCGGAAGAAGATCGGGTACAAATGCCCAACAAAGGCAGCCAATCCTATCCATGCAATGTCTACTCGGCTCAAACCCAGCGCGTCCTGGTAATGGAAGGCCAGCAAAACCGCCACAGTGCCTTTAAGAGCGTCGCCCAAGAGGGTAAGCACCGCCGCTTTTTTGTTGCCGCTGCGAAGCACGTTGGTTGCCCCGGGGTTTTTCGATCCATAGGTGCGGGGGTCTGCCAGACCAGAAAACTTGGATACCACAACCGCAAATGAAATGGAGCCGATCAGATAGGCTGTCAAAATTGCGCCAATGAAGTTCATCACGGTTTGTTGTCTCCGTTGTGTGTTTGTAAATTTTTGGATGTGCCATATTGTGCCCCAAGGCACTTGGCTTGTGACAGTGGTATCGGGTTTTGTCGATTTGTTGCATTTGTTTTATGAACTTCACGAAGAAGTGGGTTACGTAAGGATCTTGCTCATTCCATGGTAGGTTAATCTTGAACCACAACATTCCCCATCCAAACGCACTTCAAGCCATTCTCGCAGGATTGGCTCCATTGAATATTCCCGCACCGGCTGCTGCTCAGGGGGCTAATCACCTGGCTCAAGCCGCGGGGCAGCTTGCTGGCCATATTCCTCCTTTGGCTGTGCAAGGGCATGCTCAGGTTCAACCACAGGCCCATGCCGTGCCGCAGCATGAAGACGAACCCAACAGCCCCCCGGTCGCGGGTGGGCAACAAGCCGCAGAGCCTCCTGCAGCACCGCGCCGCATGCCGATCGGCATTTGGCGATTTAACCCGCCGGCTTACCCCATGCAGGGGCGCATCCTTGGTCCAATCTTTGATGCCGTCCCCCTCGACGCTGCCGCACCCTCGACGCCAGAGATCCGGGAGTCCCGGGGGCGCAATTCTTGACCGCCAAGCGCCTGCAATTTGGGCGAAAACCGTCTAGTTCGGCGATTCGGTCGGGACGGTTCCCCAGATTGACGTTCATTTGCACCGCAGCTTCCTGTTTAAGCCGATGCTCGCCCCTCAGCGTGTTCGGCTTCTGGGGTGGCTGTGTTCTAACACCGAGCGCAGTTGCTCGGTGGCCACGTGGGTGTAAATCTGTGTGGTTGAAATGTCTGCATGGCCCAGCAGCAGCTGCACCACCCGCAGGTCAGCGCCATGATTTAACAGGTGCGTGGCAAATGCATGCCGCACCACGTGTGGGCTGATGGGCGTGTGTATGCCTGCTTGCTGGGCGTATTTTTTGATGTTTTTCCAGAATCCTTGGCGAGTCATGGGGCCACCGAGGTGGGTTACAAACAGCTGGTCGCTTTGCTGACCTTTGAGTAGCGCATGCCGTGCCTGGCTGAGGTACAGCGTGATGGCTTGTTGTGCAGGCTGACCCATGGGCACAAGCCGCTCTTTGTTGCCCTTGCCAAGCACTTTCACTGCACCGGCATTCAGGTCGATGGCCCGCAAAGGCATGTTGACCAGTTCCGAGACCCGCAGTCCACTGGCGTACAGCAGCTCGAACATGGCCCTGTCGCGAATGCCTGCGGGGTTGTCCAGTTTGGGCGATTCGATCAATGCAATCACCTGGCCTTCGCTCAAGGTTTTTGGAATCCGCAACCCTTGCCTGGCGCTGCTCAGTGCGCTGCAGGGGTTGTTGGCCAAGCGCTTGGTTTGAACCGCCCAGTTGTAAAACCGTTTGTAGCTGCTGATTTTGCGGTTGTGGCTGCTGGGTTTGAGCGCAATCAAATCGTGAATGTGATTGCGCAGGTGTTCCTCGCTGGCGTTCAGCAGGTCACGTTGCACGTGCCGCTCCAACCACTGCTCCAGTTGAACAAGGTCGGTGCGATAAGCCTGCAAAGTGGCGTTGGACAGGCCTTCCTCCAGCCACAGGGCATTACAAAATTCGTCAATCAGTTCGGAAGCCTGAGCCATGGGAGCGCATTGCGGCGTGTGAAAATAAACCCATATTACCTTGAGCAGCACAGGAGCCTCTTGACCATGACCTCAATCGCAGACCTCCGGAAGGATTACACCCAGGCCAGCTTGGATGAGGCCGACGCCCCCACCAATCCGTTTGCTTTTTTCAACATGTGGTTTGATCAAGCGTTGAAGGCGGAATTGCCAGAACCCAATGCCATGACTTTGGCCACCGTGAATGCAGAAGGCAGGCCTGCGGCGCGGATCGTGCTCATCAAAGGCTTGGACGATCGCGGTTTTGTTTTTTTTACCAACTACGACAGCCGCAAGGGTCAAGAGTTGGCCAGCAACCCCAACGCCGCTTTGCTGTTCCATTGGACGGAGTTGGAGCGGCAGGTGCGCATTGAGGGCGTGGTGGAAAAGGTGTCGCCACAAGAATCGGACAACTATTACCATTCACGCCCTTTGGGCAGTCGGCTGGGCGCTTGGGCGTCGCCGCAAAGCAAGGTGATTGACTCTCGGCAAGTGTTGGATGAACGTTTGGCCAGCGTGCAACAAGAGAAGCAGGAGAATCCAGAGCGGCCGCCTTTTTGGGGCGGGTATCGCCTGGTGCCGAGCTATTTCGAGTTTTGGCAAGGTCGACCATCGCGCTTGCATGATCGCCTTGCATACACTTTAGACGGAGGCTTGTGGGCGCGTGCGCGCCTGGCTCCCTGAAATTGCACGGTTCGGTTTAAAGGTGGTCGACCAATTCGAGTCCTACTGCGGTGCGCTGCAGGTATCGCTGCACACCAGGGTTTTGTGGACTCAAAATTTGGCCAATTTCAATCAACCCGGGCAGGTCGGCGTGTGGTTGGCTCACCCGCAAAGGCACTTTGTCGCCAACGCAGAGCATGGCATGTAAAAGATTGGCCGCCAGCTGACGCAGCGCCTTGTCTGGATGGGCTTCCAGCAAATGGCTGGCTGCCGCAACTGTTTTAACTGTGGCCGGTGCGCCGTTGAGGGTTAACCATATTTCCTGAATGGCTTGGGTGGCCCAGTGGGCTGTTGTTGGTGTGGCCGTTGCGAGTGATGCAGCGCTTTTGTTGGCGGGCCCAGTGTGGCGGGTGTTGTTAAGCATGGCTGGTTTTTAAAATATTAAAAATGATTGGTAACAGCGTTTGCTTTGAGGTTCCGCGCTGAATTACACTTTTTCTGCGTGGTGCATGCGGTGGTGAGGTGTAGAGGTGAACATGCGTTGTGGGTTGTTGAGGTTGGGCGTGATGATTGCAACGTTGGTTGCCCCAGGGCCTCTGCTGGCTGCCACCCCAGAAGACATTCAGGGGGCTGTCAGAGAGCTGGGCAAGACCATCCCCTCGCTCAAGCTGGAGGTGCAACTCACCAAGACTTGGAGCCGCGCGTTTATCACCGAGCGGATTGAAGGCCCGTTGCTGACGCTAGACCCCGACTTTTTAAGTGGCTTAAGCGCAGATGGCCTGTTGTTTGTGATTGCCCACGAATACGCGCATGTGCATTTTGAACACCAAAAAAAGCTGGGCTTGAAAGCCATGGAGCTGGCTGGCATGCCAAATCCCGACATGGCCTTTGATGCGATTGAGCGCCAGCCCGCCACGATGGAAAAGCTGCACGCGATGAACCGGCAATTTGAGCTCGATGCCGATGAGGCCGCCACCAAGTGGCTGGCCAGCCTGGGCATCAATGCGTGCACCAACGACGTGTTGCGCAGCATTGATGGCGCCGACATGATGATGCCAATCGTGCCTTCCCACCCGGGTTACTACACCCGAAAACAGGCCATTTGCCGCAAGTAGCGATGCACAGGTTTACACCGCCTGCGCCACCCATTCCACCCAATGCCGCACATCCACCGTGGCGTCGCTTTCAAGGTGGCCCAAGCAGCCAATATTGGCCGACGCAATGGCTTGGGGTTTGCCAGCCATGAGATTGGCCAGTTTGCGTTTTTTAAGTTCGCCAGAAAGTTCAGGTTGCAACACGGAGTAGGTGCCTGCCGAGCCACAGCACAGGTGCGAATCGGCCACTGGGGTGAGTTCAAACCCCAATTTGGTGAGCACGGCCTCCACTACCCCTTTGACCTGCTGGCCGTGTTGCAACGTGCAAGGCGGGTGAAAAGCGATGCGCGCGGGGATGCGCTGCTGTGCGATGGCCGCCTTCACTTGCTTGGCCAAACGCGCCAAAGCTTCGTCATTTTGCCGGGTGATGAATTCGCCAATGTCCAGGGTGTGCTCGCTGATTTTGCGTGCCTTCTCGGCGTATGCAGGGTCGTGGGCAAAATGGTGGTGGTATTCGCGCACCATCACGCCGCAGCCAGAAGCGTTCATCACCAGGGCCTCCGCCTCGCCGCTTTCAATCAAAGGCAGCCAGGCGTCGATGTTGGCTTTCATTTGGGCCAAGCCACCGTCGTGGTCATTGAGGTGAAATTTCACTGCGCCACAACAGCCAGATTCGGCCACCACCATGCTTTGGATGCCCAGCGTGTCTAGAATTACGGAGGTGGCGCTGTCGATGGAGGGCATCATGGCAGGCTGCACGCACCCTTTGAGCAGAATCACTTTGCGCGGGTGCGTTTTGTTTGCAAAAGGCAGGGTGGGGCGTTTGGCGGGCACCTTTTTTTGAATGCCTTGTGGCAAGAGACCCCGCACGGCTTTGCCCATGGCCATGCCGGCCGAGAACACCGGGCGGTTGGTCATGAGGGCTTTCAGGCCATTGCGCATGAGTTTTTCGCTGGAGGGGCGCTCCACCCGCTCATCCACCACTTTGCGGCCAATGTCGATGAGCTGGCCGTATTTAACGCCGGACGGGCAGGTGCTTTCACAGTTGCGGCAGGTGAGGCATCGGTCCAGGTGTTGCTGGGTTTTGCGTGTGACCTGTTTGCCTTCCAGCACTTGTTTGATGAGGTAAATGCGACCGCGCGGGCTGTCCAACTCATCACCCAGAATTTGGTAGGTGGGGCAAGTGGCGGTGCAAAATCCACAATGCACGCATTTGCGCAGAATGGCGTCTGCGGTTTGGCCCTCGGGGGTGTCTTTGATCCAGTCGGCGAGTTGGGTGTCCATGGTGATGCGCTTAAAGAATGGGTGACAAGCGGTTGATGCTGAAGATGCCTGCTGGGTCAAACTGTGCTTTCAGGTTGCGCTGAAGCTTGGTCATCACCGCGTCGGGCATGTGAAAGGCCTGCCGACGCGCATCCAGATTGTCGGTTTTGTAGAGGGTGGCGTGGCCTTTTGCGCGGCCCACGCTGGCGCGAATCTCCTCGGCCTGCACGCCGTGGTTGGGGCGGAACCAGCGCAACCCGCTGCCCCACTCATGCACGCACTGCCCCTGCAGCGCCAGGTCAGCGGTGGTGGAGGGTAGGGCCAGGCGCCACAAATCGCCTGACTGGGTAAAAAAGGCGTGTTGCTGGTCGCGCACGCTGCGCCAAAAGGCTTGTGCTTGCGCTTGCTGCAATTCCTGGCCGCCCATGGTTTTGATGGCGGTTTGTATGGCTGCGCTGGCACCGCGCAGGCGGACGGTGAGTTGGCCGTTTTCCCAGAAGGTGGCGTTGATGGGCAGGGGCTTGGAAAGCCATGCATTGCTTTGGCGGATGGCCTCGTTCACGGCAAGCTCAAACACCAGGGTGGTTTCGGCGGGTGCCACAGGCATCACTTTGATGGACAAATCCACGGCAATGCCGAGTGTGCCCATGCTGCTGGGTATGACACGCGACACATCATAGCCTGCTACGTTTTTCATGACCACACCACCAAAGTGCAGCAGCTGGGCCTTGCCGTCGAGCAGGGTGCAGCCCAGCACATAATCTTTCACGCCGCCTTTGGCCAGGCGCGCTGGCCCTGCCAGGCCGCTGGCAATCACGCCGCCAATGGTGCTGTGCTGGGCATTGGCGCCACCCAGCCTGGGCGGTTCAAAGGCCAGCTCTTGTTTTTCGGCCGCCAGGGCTGCCTCCACCACTTTCAGCGGTGTGCCCGCCTTCACTGTCATGACCAGTTCGGTGGGCTCGTATTCCACAATGCCTTGCCAGGGGCGCAGGTCCACTTCTTCGCCTTCCAGTGGGCCACCATAAAAGTTTTTGGTGCCCCCACCCACGGGGCGCAGCTTGGTTTGATTGCGCGCGGCCTTTTCAACACGCGCGCACAGTTCGTCCAAAAAATCAGCCATGTTACAAAGTCGCTTAAAAACGGGGCAGGTCGGCAAATGGCACTTTGCCGTGATGCACATGCATGCGGCCGTATTCGGCGCAGCGGTGCAGCGTGGGGATGGCCTTGCCGGGGTTGAGCAGGCCAGGCGCATCAAACGCCTTTTTCACGGCGAAAAAGGCATCCAGTTCTGCGCGTGAAAATTGCACGCACATCTGGTTGATTTTTTCAATGCCCACACCATGCTCGCCGGTCACTGTGCCGCCCACCTCAACGCACAATTCCAGAATTTCCGCGCCAAAGTCCTCGGCGCGTTTGATTTCTTCGGGTTTGTTCGCATCGAACAAAATCAGCGGGTGCAAATTGCCGTCGCCTGCGTGGAATACGTTGGCGCAGCGCATGTCGTATTTCTTTTCCATCTCGGTGATGGCGTTGAGCACCCGGGCCAGGCTGCGGCGTGGAATGGTGCCGTCCATGCAGTAATAATCGGGGGAAATACGCCCGGCGGCGGGGAACGCGTTTTTGCGGCCAGCCCAAAATTTGAGGCGTTCGGCTTCGCTTTGGGACACCTTGATGGCTGTGGCCCCGCAGCCATTGAGTACACGGGTCATGGCTTCGATTTCTTCAGCCACTTCCTCTGGGGTGCCATCGCTCTCCAGCAGCAAAATGGCCTCTGCTTCCGTGTCGTAGCCTGCTTTCACGAAGGGCTCCACCATCTGGCTGGCGCGCTTGTCCATCATTTCAAGCCCGGCCGGTATGATGCCAGCGGCGATGACGGCCGCCACGGCATTGCCCGCATTGGCCACGTCATCGAAGCTGGCCATGATGACTTGGGCCAGGGCGGGTTTGGGCACCAGTTTCACGGTCACTTCGGTGACCACGGCCAGCATGCCTTCCGAGCCAATGACCAGGTTAATCAGCTCCAGACCAGGGGCGTCGGGCGCCTCGGACCCAAACTCCACCACCTCGCCTTCGATGGTGATGCCGCGCACTTTCAGCACGTTGTGAACGGTTAATCCGTATTTCAAGCAGTGCACGCCACCGCTGTTTTCAGCCACGTTGCCGCCAATGGTGCAGGCGATTTGGCTGGAGGGGTCTGGGGCGTAGTACAAACCATGTTGCGCCACGGCTTCAGAAATGGCGAGATTGCGCACACCGGGTTGCACCACAGCGCTGCGGGACATCACATCCACGTTCAGAATCTTATTGAATTTGGCCATGCCCAGCACGATGCCGTGCTTGTGCGGTTGGGCACCGCCGGACAAGCCCGTGCCTGCGCCCCGCGCCACCACGGGCACGTTCAAGCGTTGGGCCAGTTTGAGCACCTCAATTACTTGCGCCTCGGTGTCTGGAAGCACCACCACCATGGGCAATTGGCGGAACAGGCTCAGGCCGTCGCATTCGTAGGGGCGTGTGTCTTCCACCTCGTGCAGCACCGAATGCCCGGGCAATATTGCAAGCAGGCCATCTATCACGGCCTGCCGTTTGGCTGCATCCACAGCAAATTCTTCAATGGGCGCGTTCATACCACTCAACCTTGTTCCACAGAATACGAAGAATACCCATTGTATTGAACAATCCGAAATTGGTGCTTGCCCGGGTTTTTAAAGCATCGGCGTCGCAAGATCGCACCGTGGGCGGGTTTGCATGGCGTAATTTTTTTGTTGTAGTAGGTCTGGTTTGGCGCGCAATTGCATGGCACCTGCGTAAGCAATCATGGCCCCGTTGTCGGTGCAGAGGTTTAACTCCGGGAAATACACCTCAATCCCCCATTTTTGCGCGGCCGCTTGCAATTGGCTGCGCAATAGCCGATTGGCACCCACACCGCCGGCCACCACAAGTCGTTGGTGGCGATTGTGCTGGCAAGCCGAGAGCGACTTTTTGACCAACACATCCACGATGGCCGCTTGAAAGCTCGCAGCCAAATCGGCTTTGTCCTGCTCAGACAGGGCCATGTGCTCGGCGGGTTGACTCAAGCCAGCCAATTTCATGGCTGTGGTGAGCACGGCAGTTTTCAGGCCCGAAAAACTGAACATGAAATCCCCACTGTGGAGCATTGGACGCGGGAGTTTGAAGCGTTCTGGATCGCCTAGTTCGGCAAGCTTTGCCAGGGCAGGTCCGCCAGGGTAGGGCAGGCCGATCATTTTGGCGGTTTTGTCAAAAGCCTCGCCCGCTGCATCGTCCAGGGTTTCGCCCAGCAGTTGGTATTGCCCCAGCCCCTGCACCGCCATCAATTGCGAGTGCCCGCCACTCACCAAGAGTGCCGTGAAAGGGAATTGCGGCGGCGTCGCTGACAGCAGCGGGGAAAGCAGGTGACCCTCCAGGTGATGCACCGGAATGACCGGTAGACCCAGGCCCATGGCCAGACTGTATGCAAATGCGCAGCCCGCCATCAGTGCGCCGGGTAACCCGGGCCCAGTGGTCACGGCCACAGCGTGCAGGTCGCCGAGGCCAAGCGCGCTTTGCGCCAGTGTTTGATTCAGCAGGGGGATGAGCCGGCGAATGTGATCCCGCGAGGCCAATTCAGGCACCACGCCCCCGTAATCTTTGTGCATCGCGATTTGCGAGTGCAGGGCTTGGCCCAGAATTTGACCATCGGTTGAGCAGATCGCCAGCCCAGTCTCGTCGCAAGAGCTTTCAATGCCCAGCACCAGAAGCGGCGATGGTTCGCAGGGTGGGTGGGCGTGGGCGGGCATGGAAGTCACATTGTTTAACAGCACAGCCTTCTATTTTACCCCATGTGCTTGATTGGAAACGAATCTGAAAGCCTGTGCCAACGTGTACAAGCAGCATAACGATTACATTTTGGAGACGTTTCATGTTCAGGGGTTTGCGCTGGTTTGCCGTGCTTGCGCTCGGTGTTGGTTTGCAGGGTTGCTTGTCGGATGATGGCCGAAATGTTGGCGGCTCAGCTGGCGGCGGGGGTGGTGGTGCCATCACGCCTTCAGAAGCCTTGGCACCCATGAAGGTCAAAAACCCTGCAACGGCCTTGGGCCACACTGCGCGCACCGAGCAAGTTGTTTTGCCAGCCTTTGATGGCACAGAACTGGCCATCACGGTGTATTACCCAGCACTGGACGCCGGGGAGCCAGCGCCCCTATTGCTGCATTCACATGGTTTTGGCGGAACCCGCACGCAAACCCTGGATTTTGACGAAGCCAGCCAAACTTCCGAGATTGGCATCGACACCTTGCAAGTGGCTTATAACCAAAAGGCCCCTGTGTCGGGCCGTCCGGGCTGGTATGTGATCTCTTATGACCAACGAGGCCATGGTGACACCGGTGGCAACGTGACCATTTTGGATCCCGAGTTTGAGGGCAAAGACTTTAAAACCATCTTGGACTGGGCCGAAGCCAATTTGCCCAACTTGGGCCACCGCAACAAAGCCGGGCAGCCCAACCCTGTGGTGGGCACGATTGGCCGCAGTTACGGCGGTGCATTTCAATTGATTGGCACAGGCTTGGATGAGCGCATTGACGCCATGGTGCCCAATGGCACTTGGTATGATTTGCGCTACAGCCTCGCGCCGGCCACGGTGCCCAAAACCACGTATTTGAATGCTTTGGTGGCAGCAGGTTTGGAGAGCAATCGTGGCCGGTTCGATCCTTTTTTGTTTCAGGGCTTGGCTGAGGCCAACACCATTGGCGAAGTGTCTGCCGACATTGTTGAACGTTTGGGTTCTCAGGGCGCCATCTCCTACTGCGACCTGGCGGCCAATTTGCCCAATGGCATGACCTTGAAGAACGACGTGCCCGCCTTTTTCATCCAGGGCGCCACGGACGTGCTGTTTAATCTCAACGAAGGCCTGCTCAACTTTGAGTGTTATCGCCAGGTCAACAAAAACTCAAAGCTGATGTTTGTGAAATTTGGTCACAGCTTGGACGCTTTGGGTGTGCAGCAAAGCCCCGCCGATGCATTGGCAGGCACTGGCGCCAAATATGCTTTCAACGAAAGCCTTGTGTGGCTTAAGAGCACACCGCAGGATTGCCCTGCCGCCGTGTTCGACGCCGCCAAAGGCCGATGTGTGATGCCCCTTAAAAACCTGATGTTCCAGTTTTTGGTGGAAAATCTGGTGGGCACGGCACAAGCGAGGTCCGCAAGCTACTTGGGCTTTGATCCATTGCCTTTGCCCGAAATCACGGCTGTGCTGGAAGATGGTGCAGCCGACCCCACCGCGATTGCAATCAAGTCCGCTGGCACAGGTCGACCGCGCCTGAACACCCAGTTGGCCCCTTCGGACTTCACGGCCCCCACCATGGTGAACACAGGCATCACCGGTGTTCCGTCTGGCCTGACGTCAACACAGGTCTCTCAATTGGCCCGCCCAACGTTTGTGGCCCTCAACAACGCCAATCTGCCCGGTTGCTATGTGGGCACACCCAAAGCCAAGGTAAAAGTGGAGGCGGTGGGGCCTGCGTCGCCCGAAGCGCCGATTGTTTACCTGGGCTTGGGCATTGCGCGGGCCGATGGCAGCCAAAGTGTGTTGCACGATCAAATTACCCCGGTCAAGGGGTATGGGGAGCACAGCTTGGATTTGGCCGGTATCTCAGCCTTGCTTGGAGAGGGTGACTCTCTGACCCTCACTGTGCAGGGCTACAGCCCTGTGTTCATCACCAGCTTCAATCGCCTGCCTGTGCCTGTCAATGTAAGCGCCAGCGTTGCATTGCCAGCCCGTGTGGCCGACCCCACGGGTTTGTGTAAGCTGTAAATTGGTGCGCTGCACTGCATCGGTGCCCAACAAACGATTCTGAGCGTCCGTGGAGGCCAAATTTTGGCCTCCTTGTGGTGCAAATCCCCTTTATTTCCCCTGGCACACCTATTGCATTGGTATGGGCGTGGGTCGTCAACGGCGGCGACCTGCAGGTGGATTGACAGGTCTCCAAGGTTGCTAGCAACCGACGGAGTTGGACAACGGTGTCCCGCTGCATGCAGCAGGGCGCCGTTTTTTTTTTGGAAAATTGGGATTGATCGTATGTTGATGTCCGTCAAAAAACAAAAGCTGGTGGTGATCGGCAACGGCATGGCCGGCATTCGCGTCGTGGAGGAGCTCTTGAAGCTCACCCCCGATCTTTACGAAATCACTGTGTTTGGCGCAGAACCGCATCCCAATTACAACCGCATCATGCTCTCCCCAGTGTTGGCGGGCGAGCAAAAATTTGAAGAGATTGTGCTCAACGACTGGGATTGGTACACCAGCAACAACATCACGCTGCATGTGGGTCGCACCGTCACTGAGATTGATCGAGTAAAGCGGGTGGTGAAGTGCGCCGATGGCACCTCAGCCGCTTACGACCGCCTTTTGTTGGCCACCGGTTCCAATTCTTTCATCCTCCCGGTGCCGGGTGCTGATTTGCCCGGTGTGATTGGCTATCGGGACATCGCAGACACCGAAGCCATGCTGGAAGCAGCCAAGCACTACCGCAAAGCGGTGGTGATCGGTGGAGGCCTGCTGGGCCTGGAAGCCGCCAACGGCCTGGCCATTCAAGGCATGGACGTGAGCGTGGTGCATTTGCCCACGTGGCTCATGGAGCGTCAGTTGGACCCCACGGCCGCCGGTCTTCTGCAAAAAAGCCTCGAGTCCAAAGGCTTGAATTTTTTGCTGGCCAAAAACACCAAAGCCCTTCACGCAGGCGCTGATGGCCGGGTGGCTGAAATTGAATTCACCGATGGTGAACGCCATGCCGCGGATTTGGTGGTGATGGCGGTGGGCATTCGCCCCAACGACAAACTGGCCGCAAGCAGTGGCCTGCATTGCAACCGGGGTGTTGTGGTGAGTGATACCCTTCAAACCGTGACCGACCCCCGCATTTATGCCGTGGGCGAGTGTGCCAGCCATCGCGGCGTGGCCTACGGTTTGGTGGCGCCTTTGTTTGAGCAAGCCAAGGTGTGTGCAAACCACCTTGCCCAGTTTGGGATCGGTCGGTATGAAGGGTCGGTGACCTCCACCAAATTGAAAGTCACCGGTGTGGATTTGTTTTCTGCCGGCAACTTCATGGGCGGCGAGGGCTGCGAAGAATTGTTGCTTTCAGACCCCATTGGTGGTGTCTACAAAAAACTGGTCATCAAAGACGACAAGCTGGTCGGCGCCTGCCTGTATGGCGACACAGCCGATGGCTCCTGGTACTTTAAGCTCATGCGCGAGGGCAAAGCCATTCAGGAGATTCGTGACAAGCTGATGTTTGGGCAAAACAACATTGGTGACACCGGGCATGAAGGGCAAAGCCAGGCCAGTCGCATGGCCGACAGCGATGAGGTGTGCGGTTGCAACGGCGTGTGCAAGGGCACCATTGTGCAAGCCATCAAGACCAAAGGCCTGTTCACCATTGAAGAAGTTCGCAAACACACCAAGGCCAGTGCTTCTTGCGGTTCTTGCACAGGTTTGTGCGAGCAAATCCTCATGAGCACGGCGGGTGCAGATTATTCAGCAACACCCAAAACCAAGCCCATGTGTGGTTGCACAGACCATGGTCATCAGGCGGTGCGGGATGCCATCTTCAAGCACCACTTGACCACCAAAGAGGAAGTGTTCTCTACCATGAACTGGCGCACCCCCAATGGGTGTGCCACTTGCCGACCTGCGGTGAATTATTACCTCATTAGTTCTTGGCCTGGCGAAGCCAAAGACGATCCGCAAAGCCGCTTCATCAATGAACGTGCTCACGCCAACATTCAAAAAGACAAAACCTATTCCGTGGTGCCGCGCATGTGGGGTGGGGAGACAACCGCCGCTGAGTTGCGCCGCATTGCTGATGTGGTGGAGAAGTACAACATCCCCACCGTGAAAGTCACCGGTGGGCAACGCATCGACTTGTTGGGCGTGAAAAAAGAAGACCTTCAAAACGTTTGGAAGGACCTTGACATGCCCAGCGGCCATGCCTATGCCAAAGGATTGCGCACGGTTAAAACCTGCGTGGGCAGCCAATGGTGCCGATTTGGCACCCAAGACAGCACCCAAATGGGCAAAGACCTGGAGCGTGGTTTGTTCAAAATGTACGCACCCCACAAGGTCAAGCTGGCGGTGTCGGGCTGCCCGCGCAACTGCGCTGAAAGCGGGATCAAAGACGTGGGTGTGATTGGCGTGGACTCCGGTTGGGAAATTTATGTGGGTGGCAACGGGGGCATTAAAACCGAAGTGGCCCAGTTTTTGTGCCGGGTTAAAACGTCCGATGAGGTGATGGCGGTGAGCGGTGCATTTTTGCAGTTGTACCGCAAAGAGGGCTGGTACCTGGAGCGCACCGTGCACTACCTTGAGCGCGTGGGCCTTGAACATGTGAAGACCCGGGTGGTCGATGACATCGACAACCGCAACGCCCTTTGGGCGGAGTTGCAGGCTGCGTTGGCGATTGAAGAGGACCCTTGGCACAAGCCCGAGGAGGCGCAGGTGGATTTGCGGCAGTTCACACCGATCCGTTTGGCGGAGGTGGTCTAATGTCGGCTTTAGAACTGATCGAAAAAAAGGAAACTGCCATGGAATGGATAGATATTTGTGCGGTGGAAGACATCCCCGTGCTGGGGTCCCGCATCGTGCGCAGGCCTGTGGGCCAAGACGTTGCGCTGTTTAGAAATACTGAAGAGCAAGTGTTTGCCTTGCTGGATGAGTGCCCACACAAAAAAGGTCCGTTGAGCCAGGGCATTGTGCATGGCACCACCGTGACTTGCCCCTTACACAATTGGCACATTGGCTTGAGCGATGGCTGTGCCCGCGAACCTGACGTGGGTTGCACCGCCAAGTTTGCCGTGCAGGTGGTGGACGGGCGCGTGCGCCTGAACGCGGCCGAAATAAAGTCGCTTGGCGTTTAGACCATGGTCGCCCCAGTGCCCACCAACAACGTCACCAAAACCACCTGCCCCTATTGCGGCGTGGGATGCGGCGTGTTGGTGAGCACCCAGACCAGCGTGGTGCAGGGCAAACCCGTGGTGCACATCACCGAGGTCAAAGGGGACCCCGACCACCCTGCAAACCTTGGCAAGTTGTGTAGCAAAGGCAGCAAGCTTGCGCAAACCGCACAAGCCAACGTGCACGGCCAGGTGCGAGCTGCCCAGCCGATGCTGCGCATTCAACGTGAGCAGCGCCCACAGGCCACCGATTGGGACACGGCGCTGAATTTCACGGCCAAAGAGTTTGCAAGGCTGATTGCCACCTATGGCCCAGACAGTGTGGCCTTTTACATCAGCGGCCAACTGCTCACCGAGGATTACTACGTTTTTAACAAGCTCGCCAAGGCACTCATCGGCACCAACAACGTGGACACCAATTCACGTTTGTGCATGAGCAGTGCCGTGAGCGGATACAAGCGCACATTGGGGGCCGATGCGCCGCCCTGCAGTTACGAAGATTTAAGCCTGGCCGACTGCGTGATGATTGCAGGGTCCAACATGGCTTATGCCCACCCAGTGGCATTTCGCAGGCTGGAGGCAGCGCGCGCGGCCAACCCCGCCCACAAACTGATTGTGATCGACCCCCGCGCCACCGACACGGCGCGCATGGCCGACTTGCACCTGCAAATCCAGCCCGGGACGGATGTGATGCTGTTCAACGCCATGCTGCACGTCATGATGCACAGCGGCTGGTTGGACATGCCCTACATTGCACAACACACCGAAGGATTTTCTGCATACGCCGAGGGCTTGGCGCAATACACGCCTGCCCTGGCTGCCAGTGTCTGTGGCGTGAAAGAGGCGGACATCGTGACGGCCGCCACCTGGTTCGCTCAAAGCAGCAGGACACTCTCCCTGTATTGCCAGGGGTTGAACCAGGCCACCACAGGCACCGACAAAAACACGGCCCTCATTGCCCTGCATCTGGCCACCGGCAAAATTGGCAAACCCGGAGAGGGCCCGTTTTCACTGACAGGACAGCCCAATGCCATGGGCGGGCGCGAAGTGGGGGGGCTGGCCACCTTGTTGCCTGCGCATCGCGAATTGAGCAACCCCGATCATGTGCGTGAAGTGGCTTCATTTTGGGGGGTACGGCAAATCAGCAGCACGCCGGGGGCCAGCGCGGTGGAGCTGTTTGACCGCCTTGAAAAGGGCGAGATCAAGGCCGTGTGGGTGGCGTGCACCAACCCGGCCCACTCCCTGCCCAACTCGGGCAAAGTGGCCCGTGCCTTACAAAATGCGGAGCTGGTGGTGGTGCAGGACGCCTACCTCACGCCAGCCACCGTGGCCTATGCGGACGTGCTTTTGCCCGCCACCACCTGGGGTGAGAAAGAAGGCACCGTGACCAACAGCGAGCGACGCATCAGCCGAGTGAGGGCGGCAGTTCCGCCTTTTGAGCAAGCCCGGCACGATTGGCAGATCGTGGTTGATTTTGCCCAGCGCTTGGAGCGTGCCTTGATTCAACAGGGTGTGCCAAGTCCACGCACTGCCCTTGGCGACCAGCCTTACATGGCGTATGCAACCACCGAGGCCATTTTCAATGAACACCGGGAAACCACCCGAGGGCGGGACTTGGATATCACCGGTCTGAGCTACCGTGTGCTCGAGCAGCATGGGCCACAGCAGTGGCCCATGCCTGAAGGTGCCAATGCGGGCCGCGCACGGCTTTATGAGGACGGCATTTACCCCACACCCAATGGCAAGGCCAAATTTGTGTTTGCACATTTTGAGCCGGTGGCCGAAGACGCGGATGCGCGCTTCCCATGGCGATTGAACACGGGCCGTTTGCGAGACCAGTGGCATGGCGCGAGCCGTACTGGCACTTTGCCCGAGCTTTTTTCACACGAGGCCGAGCCTGTGCTGGCGTTGCATCCGGATGACTTCAAGCGTTTGAAGCTCACTGGGCAGCGTTGGCTCAGTGTGCAATCGCGCCGAGCCACCGTCACCTTGCGTGCCAAAGCCGATGCTGGCATAGCCCGCGGCCAGGCTGCATTGCCCATGCATTGGGGCCCAGAATTCTTCGGTGGTCGCGCAGGTGTGGGTGGGGTCAATGCCCTCACGATTGAAGCGTTTGATCCATATTCCAAACAGCCCGAGCTCAAGCACGCCGCCGTCAAACTCACCCCACTGAATTTGCCCTGGCAAGCGGTTGTGTTCATGCACAGCCAGCAGTGGCTTGCCCTGTGGCACAGCGCGCGTGCCCTGTACCACCATTTTGACGCAGCCTTGTGCGTGCCAATTGGCCGTGAAACACCCGGCTTGCTTTTCCGGGCTGCCAATGCGCAAGCGCCCAATTCAAATGCAATTCAAGCGATCCAACAGTTGTTCCGCATTCAGGGCGGCGATGTGATGAGCTACGCAGACCCCAAAACCGGTGCTGTGCGCAAGCTTGGGCTGACCATAAATGGCGAGGGGGCGGGCCGCACCGCAACCCTCCATGCGGTGATGTTGTTGGGCGATGTGCAGTCCGAGCCATGGTTGCGCACCCATTTTGACCAGGGGCTGGATGTGTTGCCCTTGCGCGCGCACTTGTTGGCACCACTTGCACAGCCCCCAGGTGCAAAGGCCAGGGCGGTGCGCATGGTCTGCAATTGCATTGGCGTGCCCGACCAAGCCATTGAGGGGCAAATCGCCGCCACATGCGCAGAACAGCCCCTGGCCAGTGAAGCCGACGTGCTGAAGCAATTGATGGGTGGGTTGAAGTGCGGAACCCAATGCGGCTCTTGCCTGCCAGAAATCCGTCACATGATTCGACAACATCAGACCGCTCAACCCCTTGGTCAAACCACCGGGCTTGTTACAATCGCCACTTGAGTGATTTCAGCTTGCCCCATGACACACCCGCCAACGCCTGTTTCTTTTGCCTGTGCCCCTTACATCAAAGAGATTGGTCGCGGCAAAGAAGGCGCGCGCGGATTGAGCACTGAGCAAGCCCAAGCCCTCTACGCCGCCATCCTGCGCGGCGAGGTGAGTGATTTTGAGTTGGGTGCCGTGCTCATTGCCTTGCGCGTGAAAGGTGAGACCATTGATGAGCTGGTGGGTTTTTTAAAGGCGATTGCGCAGGAGTGGCCTAAGCATCCGCTGGATGTGCAGGCCGAGTCCCAATTGCTACAGCTGGAGGCGCAGTCCAAAGCCAGTGGCAAACCGGTGGTGGTGATCCCCAGCTACAACGGCGCGCGCCGCAAGCCCAACTTCACCCCCTTGCTGGCCTGTTTGCTGGCCAAAGCGGGTTATCCCGTGTTGGTTCATGGTTTGCAAGCCGACCCCACTGGCCGGGTGACCAGTGCAGAGGTGTTTGCACATTTGCGCGCGCCAGGCTTGGGCCCGTCACCCGTGTACATGCCCCTGAAGGCAATCAATCCCGCGCTGGATTTGCTCTTGCAAACCCGCAAGGTGCTTGGTGTACGCAGTTGCACACACACCCTGGTCAAACTCATCACCCCCGCTGTGTTTTCCAACACCGTGTTGGTCACGAGCTACACCCACCCCGAGTTTTGGCATTTGCAGCGCGATGTGTTGTGCGCAATCGGCCAAACGGCGTTGGTGCTGCGTGCACACGAGGGGGAACCCGTGGTCGGGCCCTACAGCACGCCGCGCATGGATGGGGTCAAAGCAGGCAAAACCTGGAACATCGCCGAGCGCGAGAGCGTGTTCAATGCGCAACCCGACCCGCAACCCGAGATTGATGCTGCCAGCACGGCAAAGCGCATTGAAGGCTGGCTGCTTGCACCCGAGCAAATGCCTGCCAGTTACCTTCGCCAGGTACAGGCCATTGAAGCGGTGGTGAATGCAACCCTTTGATGCGATTGTGATTGGTGCCGGCGCGGCCGGCATGATGTGCGCTGCACAGGTTGGGCAGGGCGGGCTGCGCGTGGCCTTGTTGGATCACAGCGACAAACTCGGTGAAAAAATCCGAATCAGCGGTGGTGGGCGTTGTAATTTCACCAACATGCAGGTCAGCGAAGCCAATTTTGTCGGTGAAAACCCACGGTTTGCCCGCCATGCCTTGGCCCAATACACCCCACAGCACTTCATTGCCCTGGTCAAAAGCCACGGCATCCCTTTTCATGAAAAACACAAAGGCCAGCTGTTTTGCGATCGAAAAAGCGACGACATCATTCAGATGTTGGCGCAAGAATGCAATGCAGGGCGGGTGACCTGGTTCAGGCCGCACGCGGTACAGCAGGTGTCCCACAATGGACAGGCTTTCCAGTTGGACACCACGGCCGGCCGCATGCAAGCCGCAGTTTTGGTGGTGGCCACGGGTGGGCTGCCCGTGCCCGCCATTGGCGCCACCGATTTTGGTCTGCACCTGGCCAAACAGTTCGGCCATAACCTGGTTGATCACCGGCCTGCTTTGGTGCCCCTCACATTCCATGCAGACCAGTGGGCACCTTTTGCCGCTCTGGCCGGCCTGGCTTTGCCTGTACACAGCCAAGGCAGCGAGCCTGGTGCCCCGTGGTTTGATGAGGATTTGTTGTTCACCCACCGGGGCCTGAGTGGCCCAGCGGTGTTGCAGGCCTCCAGTTACTGGCAACCAGGCCAGCCACTTACCCTGAACCTCAGTGGCCAGCCGGGTGGCCACGAAGCCTACAAGCAACACTTGATGACTGCTGCGCAAGGCAGCCGTGCCCAAGTCGACAACTGGCTGGCTCAGCAACTGCCCCATTGGCCCAAACGCTTGCTGCACACCTGGCAAGCGATGCGCATCCCTGCCGACTTGGCCGGCCGCAAGGTGGCGGAATTGGGCAAAAAACAGTGGGGCCCATTGGCTCAAAGCATTGCGCAATGGCAGTTGGTGCCCACGGGCACCGAGGGCTACAAAAAAGCCGAGGTGATGCGTGGTGGCGTGAGCACAGCCGACCTCAATCCCAAAACCATGGAGTCCCGCAAGTTACCAGGCCTCCACTTCGTGGGCGAAGTGGTGGATGTGACTGGTTGGCTGGGAGGCTACAATTTTCAATGGGCATGGGCCAGTGCTTACACCGCCGCACACGCCATTCGCAAACGGGTGGGTGGGGCGTCTTAAAGTCGCTTAAATTGCTTGAGAAAGGCCCTATGCTCGTGCTACACTTTCGGTCTTTGCCAGATTTCTGGCGGTAAACCTTTTCGCTTGCGCATTGGTATTTTGGCTTTAAAGCATAAAAATCAATGGGTTAGCAGCAACGAATTATCGATTGGAGCCTGAATGCCATCCGTTCGCGTGAAAGAAAACGAGCCGTTTGAAGTTGCCCTGCGTCGCTTCAAGCGCACCATTGAAAAAACTGGTCTGTTGACCGAATTGCGCTCCCGTGAGTTTTACGAAAAGCCAACAGCAGAGCGCAAGCGCCTGAAAGCTGCAGCCGTGAAGCGCCATTACAAGCGCCTGCGCAGCCAGCAGTTGCCCAAGAAGATGTACTGATCAATCGCACAGTCTTCAATGTCGCTGAAAGCACAAATCCTTGACGACATCAAGCAAGCCATGAAGGCGCGCGAGCAAGCCAAGCTCGCCACCTTGCGCATGCTGTCAGCGGCAATCAAGCAAAAAGAGGTCGATGAACGCATCGAACTCGACGATGCGGCGGTCCTCGCCATCATCGAAAAGCAAATCAAACAACGCAATGAAGCCGCCATCCAGTTTGAACAGGGTGGTCGGGCGGAGTCTGCTTTGGCCGAAAAAGCCGAAGCGGCCGTGCTCAGCGCCTATTTGCCCGCTCAACTCTCTGAGGCTGAGGTGCTCGATGAGTTGCGCGCGTTGGTGACAGCCACGGGTGCCAGTGGCCCCCAAGACATGGGCAAGGTCATGGGAGCGGCCAAGGCCAAGTTGGCTGGCCGGGCGGACATGTCCAAGGTGTCGGGCTTGGTCAAACAGGTTTTGTCCAGCCTGTAAACGCGCCGTGGCCGGCTGTGGCCGCTTAAATCAATCACCACCGCATCACACGACCGGGTTTGTTGTTGACCATGCGTCCGGATCGCCTGTGTTTGCTATGCTTTCTCCATGATTCCTCAAAGCTTTATTGATGATTTGTTGTATCGCCTGGACATCTCGGATGTGGTTGGGCGGTACGTGCAATTGAAGGCGGCTGGGGCCAATCTGCAGGGGCTCTGCCCTTTCCACAACGAAAAATCCCCCTCGTTCACGGTCAGTCCCTCCAAACAGTTTTATCACTGCTTTGGTTGTGGTGCGCACGGCAATGCCGTGGGATTTGTGATGGAGCACCTCGGCTTAACCTTTCCGGAAGCGGTGGAGCAGCTGGCTGGCAATTTGGGTTTGGATGTTCCGTATGAAAAGGGTGCTGAACTGCCTGCCGAGGTGCGCAGCGAACGCGAAGACGTGCTGGAGCTGTTGGCCCGCGCCGCCAATTGGTACAAGGCCCAACTCAAGACCAGCCCGGTGGCTGTGAATTATCTAAAAGGCCGTGGCTTGACTGGGCAAATCGCCGCCCGTTATGGCCTGGGCTATTCGCCTGAGGGTTATCAAAACCTGGAGGCTGTGGTCAGTGACTACGCCAACAACACTCGGCTGGATTTGGCTGGTTTAACGAAACTCAGCGACAGCAATCGCCGCTACGATGCTTTTCGCGGGCGCATCATGTTCCCGATTCGCAACGCCAAAGGCCAGGTGATAGGCTTTGGTGGGCGCGTCTTGGGCGATGAAAAGCCCAAATACCTCAACAGTCCCGAGACCCCGGTGTTCTCGAAAGGGCTTGAAGTTTATGGCTTGTTTGAAGCAAGACAGGCCATTCACAAAATGGGGTATGCCTTGGTCACCGAGGGCTACATGGATGTGGTGGCGCTGGCGCAATGGGGCTTTGAGAACGCAGTGGCCACCTTGGGCACCGCCGTGACGGCAGACCATGTGCAAAAACTCTTCAAGCAAACGGATCGCCTGGTGTTTGCTTTTGATGGCGATGCTGCTGGGCAAAAAGCCGCTTGGCGTGCCTTGCAGGCATGCCTGCCCCATGTGAACGAGACCAAGCGGGCCGACTTCATTTTTTTGCCTCCCGAGCACGACCCAGATTCCTTTATTCGCACCGAAGGGCCCGACGGGTTTGAGGCCATGGTGGCACAGGCTGCCTCTTTGTCGGAGTATTTGACGCGTCATTTGGAGCATCACTTTCCGCTTCAGCAAATTGAGGGCAGTGCCGCAGCCATCTCATTTTTAAAGCCTCTGATGGTGCAGATGCAACCCACCGTGTACCGATCCGCCTTGGTGCGCGCATTGGCCAATTTGTTGGGCAGCAATCCCATGGAATTGAGCCGCCATTTGGGCCTGAAAAGCCGCGAGCGTGGTGGTGAATATTTTGCGCCGGGTGGCAAGCAAGGATTCGCACAGGGCCAAGGCGTGGGTGGGGTCGGTCACAAGCCGCCGTTCAAGAAAGGGGGCAAGCGTGGCGCCTGGGATTCTCGCGATGAAGGCTATCAAAACAATTGGGCGCCGCGCCCAGTGGCCAAGTCGCCTTTGCTGAGCCTGGCTGCTCGTTTGATCCGCGCCCCCCAGCTGGTGTCCTTGTGTGCTCCCTTGCAGGCGCTCTATGAGCGTGAGGAGCGTCCCCCACCCGAGGTGCACAGTTTTATTCATTTGCTTGATAAAGTCCGGTCCGATCCCAATTTATTGGAGGCGCGTCTGCAGCACGCCTTCAATGACCAAGTGCATCAGGATTGGGTCAATTTGGTGCTCAAAGAGGCACGGGGGCTTGATGATTCTCTCGATTTTGAAACCGAGTTGCGGTCTGCGGTGTATCAATGTTCAGAGGCTTGGTACAAGGCAGAGCTGGAACGCCTGACCATCAACTTGCCAACGCAGGGTGAGCAATTGCGCTGGTATCAGGAGTGCATGCAACGCTTCCAAGAGTTGAAACAAAAGCGAGTTAATCAGTTATAATTAAGGGTTACAGTGCAGGTTTGTGCTACACAAAGCGCGAACATTTCTGGTGCTTTTGTGTGCTGTTCAAGGGAATGAATGTTTAAAATCCGCAACATTTTTTCAAAAAAGCAGGAACAGAAAGCCGACAAAGGCCACAAAGGCAAGTCGGCAAGTGCAGCAGAGGGCAGTTCGCAAAGCGGGAAAATTTCACGAACACCGATTCCTGTGGGCCAAAATCCAGAGAAGGAATCCTCAACTCAGACATCCAAACGCAAGGGAGCGTCGTCAATGGCAGGGAAGAAGGTTTCTCCGAAGGCAACAGTGAAGGCAACAAAAGACTCGACCGTGGTTAAAAAGACAGACACCAAGAAGCCGGCACCTGCTGCCAAAGTGCCAGCGGCAAAAACAGCCAAGGCCACCACCGCCAAGCCTGCGCCCAAAACAAGCGCAAAGGCGGCGACCAAAGCAGTGGCCAAACCCACGCCCAAGCCTGCGCCCAAAGCTGCTCCCAAGCCTGCGCCCAAAGCCGCTCCAAAGTCCGCCGCCAAAGCAGCGGCCAAGGCTGTGAGCAAACCAGCACCGAAAGCGGCTGCCAAAGCACCGGCCAAGCCTGCTCCAAAGGCTGCCAAAGCCGCGCCTGCTGCCAAAGCAGCCCCTGCTGTACAAAATGCAAAAGTGAAAACGGCCAAAGCCGTCGAGATTGTAAAACCCGAGCCTGCCAAACGCGGCCGCAAACCCAAAGTTGTTGAGGCCGCGGCAGAACCAACCAAAACCAAAAAGGCCATTGAAGTGAACGAAGAAGTTGTTGAGGATGCTCCCAAGAAACGTGGACGCAAACCCAAAGCTGTGGCCGAAGCGGCAGCAGCCCCTGCAGAAGCACCAAAAGGCCGCGGACGTCCGCCAAAAGCCGGAAAGCCACGCGCAGAAGATGAAGACGATGAGGAGTTGTCTGCCAGTGCGGACGATTCCCTGGACAGCGATGATGTGCCGGAAGATGACGATTCCGACGCCAAGAAAGCGGATTTGGTGATCATCCCCAAGCGCGGGCGTGGTTCCAAGGCCAAAGACAAAGCGCTGATCAACTCCGCCTATTTGTCTTCTTCAACAGCCACGGCCGAAGAACTTGAATTGCGTCGTACGCAGCTTAAAACCCTGATCAAGATGGGCAAAGAGCGCGGCTACCTGACCTTTGCTGAAATCAACGATCACCTGCCCGATGAAGTGACCGATGGCGAAGTGATTGAAGCCATGGTCAGCACCTTCAACGACATGGGCATCACCGTGTACGAACAGGCGCCCGATGCTGAAGCGTTGTTGATGAATGACAATGCGCCTGTGGGCACCTCCGCGGAAGATGCGGAAGAGGAAGCCGAAGCCGCCTTGAGCAACGTGGATTCCGAGTTTGGTCGCACCACAGACCCTGTGCGCATGTACATGCGCGAAATGGGCACAGTGGAGCTGCTGACCCGCGAAGGCGAGATCGAGATTGCCAAACGCATCGAAGCCGGTCTCAAAGACATGGTTCAAGCCATTTCGGCTTGCCCAGCGATTGTTGAAGACGTGGTGGGCCTTGGGCAAAAGATTGCCGAAGGCACCATGGCCGTCGATGAGGTGGTGGACGGCATTGTAGACGCTTCATTGGACGACGACATGGTTGAGGCGTCTGCTGAGGTTGAAGCCGTGGAGGAAGAGGAAGACGAGGAAGGTGGCGAAGGGGGTGGCAGCACCTCCGGCATGTCTGCGCGTCAACTTGAAGAGCTCAAGAAAAACTCCCTTGTTATTTTCTCTGAAATCGAAAAGCAGTTTGCCAAGCTGAAAAAGGCGCGTGCAGACAGCGGCTATAACTCAGCGGCCTATAAAAAGGCCAAAGATGCCATCGCCGAAGAATTCATGAAAATCCGCTTCACTGCCAAGCAGGTGGAGCGCTTGTGCAGCATTCTGCGCGAGCAAGTGGATGGCGTTCGCAAAATTGAGCGTGAAATTTACGACATCGCAGTCAACCGCGTTGGTGTGCCCCGCGAAGCCTTTTTGGACAAGTTCAAAGGGCACGAGATTGAGCCCGCCTGGGTTGAGGCGTTTTCCACAGGCAATGCACCGTGGGCAGAAACCTTTGCGCGCAATATCCCCTCGATCAATGAGCTTCAGCAAAAGTTGATTGAAATTCAGGATTTGGTGTCGCTGCCTTTGAGCGATTTGCGGGCCATCAACAAACAGATGGTGTCAGGCGAAAATCGTGCACGCCTCGCCAAGCGCGAGATGATTGAGGCCAACCTGCGTTTGGTGATCTCGATTGCCAAAAAATACACCAACCGTGGTCTTCAGTTTCTTGACCTCATCCAAGAGGGCAACGTCGGTCTGATGAAGGCGGTGGACAAATTCGAATATCGCCGTGGCTACAAGTTTTCTACGTATGCCACGTGGTGGATCCGCCAAGCCATCACCCGCTCCATTGCGGACCAGGCGCGCACCATTCGCATTCCGGTGCACATGATCGAAACCATCAACAAGATGAATCGCATCAGCCGCCAGATTTTGCAAGAAACAGGCATTGAGCCAGACCCAGCCACGTTGGCTGAGCGCATGGAAATGCCAGAAGAGAAAATCCGCAAAATCTTGAAGATCGCCAAAGAGCCAATCTCCATGGAGACGCCGATTGGTGACGATGACGACTCCCACTTGGGGGACTTCATTGAAGACAATGCCACGCTGGCGCCCCAGGATGCGGCTCAGTACAGCAGCCTTCGATTTGTCACCAAAGACGTGCTGGATTCGCTCACACCGCGCGAGGCCAAAGTGCTGCGCATGCGGTTTGGTATTGAAATGAGCACCGACCACACCTTGGAAGAGGTGGGCAAGCAGTTTGATGTGACCCGCGAGCGCATCCGCCAAATCGAGGCCAAAGCATTGCGCAAGTTGCGCCACCCCAGCCGTTCAGACAAGCTCAAGAGCTTCCTGGAAGGCGAGTAAGTTTTAACGCGCCGCAAGGCGCGTGGGGGCCTCTAGCTCATGCTTGGTTAGAGCAGCGGACTCATAATCCGTTGGTGCCGTGTTCGACTCACGGGAGGCCCACCATCTTTCAAGGTCTGAATGAGAAATCATTCAGACCTTTTTTATTGACAAATCTGTTGCGTTTAAAGCATGTGCGCATGCGCATTTGCACAAAGAAGTGGCTTTTTTTGAAGCAGCTTGGTAGTTTGGTCGGGGTTTGAATCCCCCACACTTTTTGGGGTGCCCCAACCTCTGGCCGGGTCATGAAAAAACACCTGTTGTTGACGCTCCTGCTGTTTGTTATTGCCAAGGCACAGGCCATGGAGCCTGTGCGCTTGGGTGTGTCAAAAAACATCTTGTCTTTGCCCGTGGTTGTTGCGCAACAAAAGGGATTTTTTCGCAAACACGGTGTGACTGTGAACATCTTGGATTGCCCCAGTGGCGCCAAATGCATGGCAAACATGCTGGAGGGCCAGTCCGACATGGCAACCGCCACCGAGCTGCCTGTGGTGCTTCATGGCTTTAAACGCCAGGATTTTGCAATTGTTGCCACGTTTGTGAGTTCAAGCAACGATTTGAAGGTGCTGGCCAAAGTTTCGGCCAACATCAAGTCGCCCCTGGACCTCGAAGGCAAACGCGTTGCTTTTATACCCGGCACGGCGAGTCAATACTTTTTGGACACGGTGTTGATATACAACGGAGTGGATCCACAACGAGTCCACCGCCAGCCCATGTCAATCGATGAAGCCGTGAAAGCCATGGGGGAGGGCAAACTGGATGCCGTCAGCCTTTGGGAACCGCACATGTCGATCATGCGCAAAGCGGGTGGCAAACAGGTTCAATTGGTGCCTGTGCCCCGTTTGTACATTGAGACCTTCAATTTGATTGCCAGCGAGCGCATGATCCAACAGCGTCCACAAGACATTCCGCGCATCCTGATGGCTGTGAGGGACGGCATTGCCTTCATTGAGGACAATCCCAAAGCCGCCAGCGCGCTCTTGGTCGATCGCCTGGGGGTGGATTTGGCCACCATTGAGTCTGTGCTTGACGATTATCGGTTCAAGCTTTCACTGAACAAATCCTTGCCGCGAACCATGGATGGTCAAGCCAGGTGGGCGATGCGTGCTGGCCATGCGCCCGAAAACGCCAAACAACCCAATATGTTGACTTTGTTGGCACCACAGTTTTTGCAGGCGGTGGACCCGCATGCCGTGACTGTTCCGTAAACCTGAGTTTGCCATGCGGGTCTCCACCAAAATCAATCTCGCCATACTGAGCACGGTGCTTGCCGCCATTGTGCTGGCCCTGGGCAATCTGTTCATCTTGAGTGAGCAGTTCAAGGGCTTGGCCAGAACAGAAAGTGCAGAGCATGTGACGCGCCTGTCGTCCAGTTTGCTCGCGCTGACTCAAGAGTACGTGCTGTTTGGATCGCCATCTGTTAAAGCCTCTTGGGAAGTGACTCACGCCGAGTTGAAAAATGCGCTGCATGCGCTAGAAACAGACCGGGCTCAACCTGTGGATTTGCTGGACATGCAGCAAGTGTTGGATGGCCTTTATCCGATCTTTCTGGATTTGAGTGCCACACCCGTTGTGGATTTGGCGTCCTCTTCCATGGAAGCACAGCGCCGCAATTTGATCATTGAGCGCCTGATTGGCGACACTCAGCAAATCTCGGAGTCTGGTTACGCTTGGGCGGGCATGGTGGCTGAGCAGCAGGCCAACAATTTGCACCGCCTCGCCGCGTTGGAGTCCATTGGGCTTGCCACATTTGTGGTGGTGATTGCCTTGCTGGTTGTGTTGATGCGCACGGGCGTGCTCAATCCGTTGATCCGCTTGAAAAAGACAGCCGATGCAATTCGCGCGGGCGATGAAGACGCGGTCTGCGATGTGAGCACGCGCGACGAGATTGGTGATGTGGCCAATGCGGTGAATCAAATGGCGCAAAATTTGGCGCATAAAAATCGTCGTTTGCGGGATGCCAACGCGAGGGCGGAACAGGCCAGCAAAGCAAAAACAGAGTTTTTGTCCAACATGAGCCATGAGATTCGGACCCCCTTGAATGGGATCGTGGGTTTGACTTATTTGTTGAAGGACACGGCAAGCTCATCGAACCAGCAGTTGCTTCTCGATAGCCTGGAGAAGACCTCTCGAAACCTGATTGATTTGGTCAGCGATGTGTTGGACATCTCGAAAATCGAAGCAGGCAGCATGGAACTGGAATCCCGTGACTTTGATGCGCTGGAGTTCGTCGACCGGGTCGCAGGCATCATGACCGGTGCCGCCGCCGGCAAGCCGATTGAGTTGTTGATTGACACCGACAGCCAAATGCCGACCACGCTGGTGGGCGATGAGCTGCGCATTCGGCAAATTGTGATGAACCTGGTGGGCAATGCAATCAAGTTCACCTCGCATGGGGCTGTGAGTTTGCGGTTGATTGTGAAGAGCATGGGCAACACAACATGCCGCCTTCGAATTGAAGTGGAAGACACCGGCGTGGGCATTTCCCCAGAGGGGCAGGCCAGGCTTTTTAAACAGTTTCAACAGGCCGACGCGTCGGTTGCACGAGAATTCGGCGGATCGGGTTTGGGGCTGAGCTTGGTCAAAAAGTTGGTTGAACTGATGCATGGGGACATTGGATTTCACAGTGCCCTGGGCCAGGGCAGTTGCTTCTGGGTGGAGTTGGAGTTGGGTTGCCTGGCCTCCGAGCGATTGTCTGTGCACACTCAAACCGTCGATGCGTCAAGGCCGCCAATCCTGCTGGTGAGCGCGAGAGCGGACTTGTTGCAAGCTTTGCAGCAGGCCGCCAAGCGTTGTGGGCGTGCGTTGCTGCCCATGAATGGTCTGGATGAGGCGATCGATTTTTGTAAGGCCTCAACGAACGCGCCCAGCCAGGGCCCCGTGTTGGGTGTGCTGTTGGATTTGCCAGCCGCGACACTGGACCGGGCGCATTGCTTGAGCCGTGTGGAAGCACTCAAGAGCATGGGTGTGCCGTGTGCTGTGTTGCTAAGCAGCCATGAAACAAAACGCATCACCGACCAAGGGTTGGCGAGCGCCTTTGATGCGCTGTATGTGAAGCCCATGACCCCGTCCCGATTTGCCTTGGCATTCACTGAACAAGAAAAGACCACAGGCATTGAGCCGCTGGAATCCAAGGCGTCTGCCAAACACATGTGTGTGCTGATCGTCGATGACAGCGAATTGAACCTCAAGGTGCTTGAGGGCATTTTGACGCGCAAAGGGGTGGGTGTGGGCAAGGCGCGCAATGGTTTGGAGGCTTTGAATGTGTTGTCCCAGCCTGCTCACGGGTTTGATGCTGTGGTGATGGATGTACAAATGCCACTGATGGATGGCCTGGAGGCCACGCAAGCCATTCGAGCGCAGCCTTACAACACGCGACTGCCTGTGATTGGACTGACTGGCGAGGTGCAACCAGAAGACGAGAAGCGGGCTCTGATGCATGGCATGGATGCGGTGTTGCCCAAGCCGCTGCAACCAGATGATTTGATGTTTTTGCTCAGCCGTTTGGTTGGCAAACAGCGAGCCGCTTGAGCGGATTTTTAGGAGCACATGATGAGGCTATTGATCAGCTGGATATTGAATGCACTGGCATTGATGGGGGTTGCCTATTTGTTGCCGGGGGTGACTGTGGCGGGTTTTTGGGCGGCTCTTTGGGCTGCACTCATCTTGGGTTTGGTGAACACAGTGGTCAAACCGGTGCTGACGATTCTCACACTGCCATTGACCATCCTGACCTTGGGTTTGTTTTACTTCATCCTCAACGGCTTGATGTTTTACTGGGTTGGTTCGGTGCTGGATGGCTTCCGGGTGGAGGGATTTTGGTGGGCGGTGTTGGCGGCTTTGCTTTATTCCTTGTTTGCCATGGTGCTCAATGGACTGGTTTTTCAAGACAAAGTTAGAATTGAGCGACTGTAAGCATCCACGCCTTGATAGATCAAGCGCAACGCCAACAAGGACAGCAGAACATCCAGTGCCTTGGTAAAAAATTGCTCCGGGATGCGGCCAAGCATTCGTGCCCCGGTGAGGTTGCCTGCCAAGGTGGCCACAGCCATGGTGAGCAACAAAGGCCAATGGTCCAGCACCGAAAAACTCAGGCTCGAGAACGCAATCAGCTTGATGCCGTGTTGAATCACCATGGCCATGCCGTGGGTGCCCACCACCACCTCGCGTGACCACTTGGCTTTGGGCAGCACCGACATCACCAGCGGCCCTGTGGCACCCAGCACCAAGCTCAGGCCGGTGGTGACTGCACCACTGGCCCATGCATGCCACTGTTGAAGTTTGAGCCACTGGCTGCGCCACGTGGCCACCAGTATGAATAAGCCAAGGAGCACCTGCCCAAGCCAAGTTGGCACCCAAAGCACCAGGGGGGTGAGCGCTGCGCCACCAATCACGGCGCCCACGGTGAATGGTCGGATGTAGGCCCAATGAATGTGTTGGCGTTGAACCAGGACCCGGCTGGTGTTGGACATGAGTTGTGCCGCACCATGGAGAGGAATGAGCAAGGCAGGAGGCACCAACTGGGCCATCAGTCCCAGCAACACAACTCCACCGCCCACACCCATTGACGCTGTGATGGCCGATGTAAAAAATGCGGCGAACCCCAGAAACAGCACAAGCTCCATGTGAGCGATTACTTGGTGATCACGTTGATTTGCCCCACAGCAAGTCCTGTGTCCTGAATCACCAGATCATAGAGGCCTGGGGATTCTGGTTTGAGTTCGATGGCATTTGTTTTTCCAGCTTGCAACGTGGCTTGCATGCTTGTGCCTTCCAGGACCAGGGTGTCGTCTTGGTCTGTGAAAACCAGCAGATGCGCGCTCTGCCCCAGCTTGATCTGAAGACGAACTGCTTCGGTGAGCAATTGGCCACCGCGCACCGAGATGGACGGGCGGGATTGTGCGTGGTTGTCTGGACTGTGTGCGTGCGGGTCTGGGCTTGATTGTCCGGCCAGCTTTATTTGCATATAAAGGTAAGCCCCGCCCAGCGTGGCGCTGGTCAGGGCAAGGTACACAAGCGCGCGTTTGTTCATGGGTTGATGCGTTGGCGTTTTGCAGTGGTTCTTTCCCACATCTGAATATACACCTCGGCGGAATTGTAGAGGGCCTTCAGGGCTTCGTTGCCACCCTCCAGTCGCAGCTCCTCCACCCAATCGGCCTTCAAGCCGTAGTGGGCTTGCCCTTCGGTGTTGGCATCGAAGAGTCGTTCACCACTTTTTTGTTGATCAAACTTGACCGGGCTCACATTGGTGTTAAAAACGCCAGCCCAGTCGGGGCCTTGGAACAATGTGAATGGGTAGCTGATTTGGGGGCGATCTGCGCCACGTGGACCTGCTTGAGCGCCCAGTCCATTGGTGTCTGCACCAAACCCCATGGCAAAGTCGAATTGCGCGTTTTTAAGCGGCGCAATCACTTTCAAGTCTTCTGCCCAGCCTTGGGCCGTGCCTTGGTAGGGGTAAATGATGCCGCCAGCCGCTAGAATTTTGCGCGCCTGTTCCCGTGTGATGCCGCCATGGGCTCCGTGGGTGGACACCAGGGGGTACTTGGGTTGCTGGCGATCTGCCATGTCGATCAGGTCGCCCTTGATGCTCAACTCCATGTGGTCCACTTCGATGATGATGCCTTTCTCCATGAGTCGCTTGAAAGCGTATTTGCCCAGCTCCGTCAGGCCACGGCGGTTGCATTGGCGGCGATCTTCGCCTGTCGGGTACAAGGGGGCCACGCCGGGGTTGTTGTCAATCAATGCTTGGCTCAAGGGATCATTGCCCAGGCCAGGCACCGAGGTCATGACCGCGCCTGGCTTGCGCAAGATGAAGTCTTGGTAATCGTTTTCACCACCGGGACAGTCGTAGGTTTGCCAAAAGGCACCGGTGTCATAAAAATTGCCCACATTCAACACTGCGCCGTCAAAGATGCCGTTGCCGCCAAACGCATTGTCAAATTCATGAATGGGAAACATTTGCCGCACGCCCAGCGCATACAGGCGATCAAGCTGGCGATCAATCTCTGCTTCATCACAAAGGTTTTGACCAAACTTGATACCACAGTTGAACAGGTGCGAAATCTCGATGCCCAGCACCACAGCCAGTTTGCCGTCGTTGATGACCTGCCGTGCCTCTTGCGGGCTGGTCACGATGCGGAACCAACCTTTGCCAGGGCCTCCTTCTTGTGCATCGATGTACGCTTCCAGTTGTTTGGCATACTCAATCTGTTTGACTGCGCTCTCCATTTCATTGCAGTCCTGCAGCGGCGCGCCTTTGGTGTTGCGCACGAGGCTGCAAAGGGTTTCGTTTTCAACCAGGTTGGTGACAAAAATCCTCAAGCCAGCCATCCAGGCCCGTTCCAGCCACTTGTAATACAAACCCTCGTGGGTGAGTGCGTTGGCTGCGGGCCAGCTGCGGAAGGTTGGCCAGCCCTGCGTGTCATGCGTGGCTTGTGGCGTGCCTTTGAACAGGTTGTCTACCAGGTCCAGTCGACCCATCGGGCCGTGGTTGGCCTCGCAACTGCCCAGTGCTTGCGTAACACCAAACCGGTGGTGGGGGGTGCCATGGTGAGCGCCCCCCAAGAATGTGGTGGCGGTGATGTGGTTGTGAACGTCGGCAAAGCCTTTGACCGCGCGGTTCAAACCCGCCCCTGCAAAGGTGCGGCCTGTGGTGTTGGTCGCAATTTCGGGGAACTCCTTGCAACCCGTGGTGGGTACAAAATCAAAGAGGGTGTCGGTGCTGCTGGCGCTTTGCTCCACGGTGCCCAGGTTTTTGCTCAGACCCAAGAGCGCAAGTTTCATTTGGCTGCCTGTGTTGGTCAGTGAAAATCCACCACGCCCGTTGCTGTCAGGCTGGACTGTCCACTCTATCAAGTCTGAAAATTCAGCACTGCTGCCCACGGCGTTGCCTGCGGCGCCAGTCGGCGATTGCATCATCGTCTCGCTGGCGTTGTAAATCATGTATTTGCCCAAGGCAGAGGGCTTCATGTAAAACGGGGCAGCGTTGCCCGCCGTGGCTTGGTCCACGCCATAGCTGCCATCGGTTTTTTGGCTCACAAACAGGCCACTTGCTTTGGATTGCAGGGCAAAGCATTGATTGGCAATGTTGAACTCGCTGGGTACAAAGGGTTGCTCAGAGGGGGTGGTGGGGCTGCCGCCATTGCCTCCGCCAGCAAGTCGGTCGTTGGAGTCGGAGTTGCAAGCGGCCAGGGCTGCGCACAGCAGCGCTGCGCCAATCAGGTGATGTCTCATGTCTCTTCTCTGCGATGTGTGTGGCGATTTGGCCTGTAGAGGTAATACTGACAAGGATCCGTTTCAGATTCACTTTTTTCTGTGCCCCCCGCCTTTTTGCAGGGGGGGTCGGCGCTTCGCCAAAGCCGTTAACCCGTTTGGGGTGTTCAAACAAAACACCAAGGAGCCAAATGGATGCAAACACACAACAACGCCCCCTGGGCAGAGACTGAAAAAATGGCCAGCATTGGGGCACTGGCCGCCGGTGTGGCGCACGAGATCAACAATCCAATCGGCTTTGTTGGCTCAAACATGAACACCTTGCGCGCCTACCTTGGGGACATCTTGCAGGTGCTTGGCGCATACACCGCTGCGAAAGGGGACCCCGAGCTGTTGCGAGCGGCCGATGCGCTTGCTGGCCAGGTGGATCTGAACTACCTCCAGGAGGACATTCTCATCCTGATGGATGAGTGTCGCGAGGGCTTGGTCAGGGTGCAACGGGTGGTGCAGGATTTGAAAAATTTCTCTCACTCTGGCCAGGGGCAGTGGTGCGTCACCGATGTCCACAAATCGCTTGAGTCAAGCCTCCAAATTGTTCACCACGACATCAAACACAAAGCGCAGGTGATTCGTGATTACGGGGATTTGCCCCTGATCACCTGCATGGCCTCGCAACTCAATCAGGTGTTTCTGAATTTGCTCATCAATGCCGCCCACGCAATTGAGTCGCGCGGATGCATTCAAGTGCAAACCCGACAGACGGAGGGTTGGGTCTGCGTGACAATTCGAGACGATGGCCATGGCATCTCGCAAGATAACCTGGCGCGTGTGTTTGATCCATTCTTTACCACCAAGCCCATTGGCCAGGGCACGGGCCTTGGTTTGGCGGTGAGCTATGGGATAGTGAAGCAGCACGGCGGTCGCATTGAGGTGCAAAGTCAAGCGGGCCGGGGAAGCGCCTTCACAGTCTGGTTGCCCATGGAGCCTGTGCAGGCGTGTTCATCAGGGGATCAACACGGTGCATCCCGTGGTGCGTCGGTTCTCTAGCTCGGTGTGTGCCTGCACCACGTCTGCCAAGGCGTAACGCTGGTTGATGTGGATTTTTACCTGACCGCTTTGCACCACATCAAACATCTCTGCTGCACTTTCGAGCATTTCGGCCTTGTCTACTGTGAATGAGGCCACGGTGGGGCGTGTCAGCACCAGTGAGCCGCGCTCGGCGAGCCATTGCAGTGGCACGGGGTCAACTTTGCCACTGGCATTGCCAAAGCTCACCATCATGCCCCGCGGTTTCAGGCAGTTGAGTGAGTCAACAAAGGTGGTTTTGCCAACGCTGTCGTACACCACGGGTACACCTTTGCCATCGGTCAAGGCTTTGACTCTTTCCACCACATTTTCTTTGCTGGTGATGATCACCTCTGCACAACCATTGGCCAGCGCCAGCGCCGCTTTTTCTTCGGTGGACACGGTGCCAATCACCCGCACACCCAAGGCCTTGGCCCACTGGCAGGCAATGGTGCCCACACCACCTGCGGCGGCATGAAACAAAATGGTCTCGCCAGCTTGCACCCGGTACACCCGGCGCAGCAGGTACTGGGCTGTGAACCCCTTGAGCATCATGGCTGCCGCTGTGTCAAAGGATATGCCATCCGGGATTTTGATCAGGGGGTGGGCAGGCATGTTGCGCACCGTGGCGTACGAGCCCACTGGGCCAGAGCCATATGCCACACGGTCACCAGGTTTGAACTCCGTCACGCCCTCGCCGACTGCCTTCACCACGCCGGCACCTTCGGTGCCTGGGCAGCAAGGCAGGGCCTGCGGGTACACGCCCGTGCGCCAGTACACCTCGATAAAATTCAGGCCGATTGCCTTGTGCTCCACTTGCACTTCACCCGCCTTGGGTGGGCTCAGCGTCAGGTCTTCAACTTTCAAAACGTCAGGTGCACCAGGGTTGTAAAACCGCACAATTTTTCCTGAGGTGTTCATGCTTGTACTCCTTCTTCTTGAGTTTGCTTCTTCAATGTGAGCAGGGCCACACCGGCAATCACCAGGGCGGTGCCGGCGGCGTGCCACCATGTGAACGGTTCATCCAAAATCCAGGTGCCCAAAACGATGGTCGAGATGGGTCCCACCATGCCCAACTGCGAGACGCGGGGGGCGCCAATCAGGCTGATGGCAGTCATCACGGCAAACACGGGCACAAAAGTGCAAAACACCGCATTGATGATGGACCAGCCCCACACAGGCAGGGGTTGTTCAAAGACTTGGCCCAGTTGTTGCTGCAATGTGATTTGCAAAAAAATGGCCGCCGCAGACACCAAGGTGGCCAGCGAGGTAACCCGCATGGTGCCTAGCCGTTTGAGCAGGCTTTCACCAACAATCAAGTAACTGGCATAGCACACGGCTGAAACAAACACGAGCAAAACACCCAAGGCCGTGTTGTCGCCAAGCAGCACGGTTTCGTGCCCGTAGACCAGCGCCAGACCCATGTAGCTCAGCGCCATGCACAGGAGTTGCCAGGGTTGCGGCCAGCGGTGCTTGATCAAGCATGAAATGAGCAAAACCAGCGATGGGTAGGTAAACAAAATCAGCCTCTCCAGGCTCGCGGTGACGTATTGCAGGCCCATGAAATCAAACAGGCTGGCGAGGTAATAGCCCAAGAGCCCTGCAATCACAATGAGCCCGTAGTCTTTGGCTTCTAAGCGCTCACTGTGTGGGTTGCGCCAAATCGTGTAGACCAGCGCCGCCAAAAAGAGCGGGAACGAGAGCATCATGCGCATGGCCAGCAAGGTGGTGGCGTCCACCGGGTATGCATAGGCAAGCTTCACGACAATGGCTTTGCCAGAAAAAAAGATGGCGCCCAAGAGCGCCAAACCCACGCCCCAAGCCGTGGGTGATCGTTCGAATAGTGCTCGTGTTCGGCTCACGGTGTGGCGGTTGCCTCCTTATAAGCGCTTGATCAGGCTGGAGGTGTCCCAGCGGTTGCCGCCCATGCCCTGGACTTCGGCATAAAACTGATCCACCAAAGCCGTGACAGGCAGCTGAGAGCCGTTGCGGCGTGCCTCATCGAGCACCAGGCTGAGGTCTTTCCTCATCCAGTCCACGGCAAAGCCAAAATCAAATTTGCCCTCAACCATGGTGCGCCCGCGGTTGTCCATTTGCCAGCTTTGTGCCGCGCCTTTGCCAATCACGTCCAGGGCCTTGTTCACGTCCAGCCCGGCGTTCATGCCAAATTTGAGGGCTTCTGAAAGTCCTTGCAGCAAGCCTGCGATGCACACCTGGTTGACCATTTTGGTGAGTTGGCCGCTGCCGGATTCTCCCATCAGCGTCACCGCCTTGGCATAACAGGCCATCACATCTTTGGCTTGCTCAAAATCGGCGTGCGCCCCACCACACATGATGGTGAGTTGACCGTTTTCAGCCCCAGCCTGCCCGCCAGACACGGGCGCGTCAATGAATCCAAACCCTGCGTCCTTGGCTTGGTCAAACAATTCGCGGGCAATTTTTGCACTGGCGGTGGTGTGGTCGACAAACACAGCGCCAGGCTTCATGGCGTGGAAAGCGCCGTGCACGCCGGTGCACACCTGTTGAAGGTCATCGTCGTTGCCCACGCAGGCGAATACAAAGTCTTGCCCCGCGGCGGCCTTTTCGGGGGTGGTGGCCATTTTGCCGCCAAACTCACTCACCCATTTTTCTGCCTTGGCCGTGCTGCGGTTGTACACGGTCACCTCGTGCCCAGCCTTGGCCAAATGCCGGGCCATGGGATACCCCATCACACCCAAACCCAGAAAAGCGACTTTGTATGCCATCTTGTTACCACCGTTGTCAGAGCATTGTTCACCGGCCCACTTTAGCCGAATCAAATGGCGTTTGCGCTTCGGAACTACCCTAGGTGATGTGTTGGGCGGGTCAGGGTTTTCCCACCACCACGTCGCTGATCACAATCACGGGTTGCGAATTGGTGTAGTTGGGGATGTCCGCCATGATCTCCCCGGCATGCGGGCCAAACGCGGTTTGAAAACTCTGCACCGAGTCACAAAAAAGATGGGCCATGGCCACAAAGGCTGGTGCATCGCCAGCACCGCCTGCCAAGCATTTGTCCACGGTGTAGTAATGCAGGGCCTTGCCCAAGCGCTGTTGCACCAGTGGCATGTGCCTGGTTTTGTAGTAATCGTGATTAAAATTCACACCGGGGGTGTTGGGGTACATCACACTGACTTTGATCATTGTCGCCTCTCCTGCCGTTGAAGTTTGTACACTGTGTTTTTAAGCATCAGGATACCGCATGGAGTTGTGGGCGCACCGTGGCAGCGGCAAGGGGCCGCTGGAGAACACGTTAAAAGGTTTCGAAATCGCCTTGGAGGCTGGATTCAAGGCTGTGGAGTTTGATGTGATGCTCACAGCCGATGGTCATGCAATGATTCATCACGATTGGGTGATGGGGCGTTGTGCACAGTCGATGGACCCGGCGATGGCTGTGGTGGATTCGCTGACCCGGTTTGACGGGCTGCGCGAGCGGGATCTTCGCCTTTATCACGTGCAGGGTCAGTCCATCCCATCGCTGGGGCAGGTTCTGGATTTTTGCCTGCAACATGGGATGCGCGCCAACGTGGAATTGAAAGCCACCCATCCGGCCAATGCAATGGCCTTGGGGCAGACCGTGCTGGCGGCTGTGCAGGCTTTGCCCGCTGCCTCGCAGGCGCATGTGTTGGAGGCGTGGGTGTTTTCCAGCTTTTATCACGCCAGTCTACTCCCGCTGCGGGGGCTCAACCTGGCGCTGCTCTATGAGCAATTGCCCGATGACTGGGTGTTGCACGCCGACGCTTTGCAGGCCAGCGCCGTCCATCTGCATTGGAGCGGTGCAGAACCTGTTGCCATCCGCCGCATTCACACCACCGGGCGTGTGGTTCGGGTGTACACGGTGAACGATCAAGATCAGGCAAAAACCCTCCAAAGCCTCGGTATTGAAGGGATTTTCACCGATCGAATGGAGTTTGCCCGGTCCCCTTTTTAGTCGGCCCGGCCTTATAATCACGGGTCACATCGCATGCAGACCCCAAGAAGGTGCCGTCCCAATGAAAGCCGCTGAAATCCGCGACAAGTTTTTGAATTTTTTTGCCTCCAAAGGCCACACCATTGTGCCATCCAGCTCCCTGGTGCCCGGCAATGACCCCACCTTGCTGTTCACCAACAGTGGCATGGTGCAGTTCAAAGACGTGTTCACTGGCAAAGACAAGCGCCCCTACACCCGCGCAACGTCCAGCCAGCGCTCGGTTCGCGCTGGCGGCAAACACAACGACCTTGAAAACGTGGGCTACACCGCACGTCACCACACCTTCTTCGAGATGCTGGGCAACTTCAGCTTTGGCGATTACTTCAAAGAAAATGCGATCCAATACGCTTGGGAGTTGCTCACCACCGTGTACAAGCTGCCGCCTGAGCGTTTGTATGTAACGGTCTACCAAGAGGACGACGAGGCCTACAACATTTGGAACAAGCAAGTCGGTGTGCCTGCTGAGCGCATCATTCGCATTGGCGACAACAAGGGCGCGCGTTACGCCTCGGACAACTTTTGGCAAATGGCCGACACGGGTCCCTGTGGCCCGTGTACAGAAATTTTTTATGACCATGGCCCCGAGGTGTGGGGTGGCCCACCCGGAAGCCCCGAAGAAGACGGCGACCGCTACATTGAGGTGTGGAACTTGGTGTTCATGCAGTTTGAACGCACCGCCGATGGTGTATTGCATCCGCTTCCCAAGCCTTGTGTAGACACGGGCATGGGCCTGGAGCGCATTGCGGCGGTGTTGCAGCATGTGCACAGCAACTATGAGATCGACCTGTTCCAGGCGCTCATTCATGCGGCCGCCCGCGAAGTGAATGCCCAAGGCCATGCCGTGGAGATCACCAACAATTCCCTGCGCGTGATTGCCGACCACATTCGGGCCTGTTCATTCCTGGTGGTGGATGGTGTGATTCCTGGCAACGAAGGCCGAGGCTATGTGCTTCGCCGCATTGTGCGCCGTGCCATCCGCCATGGCTACAAACTGGGGTGCCGAAAGCCGTTTTTCAATGCGCTGGTGCCCGAACTGGTGGCGCAAATGGGCGAGGCCTACCCCGAGCTTTCCAAAGCAGCCGCACAGGTGCAAAGCATTTTGAGGGCCGAAGAAGAGCGCTTCTTCGAGACCATTGAAAACGGCATGGGCATTCTGGATGCCGCCTTGGCTGTGCTGCCCAAGGGCGGAGTGCTCGATGGCGACACCGCGTTCAAACTGCACGACACCTACGGTTTCCCGCTGGACCTGACCGCCGATGTGTGCCGCGAGCGCGAGATGCGCGTCGACGAGGCTGCTTTTGACGCGGCCATGGACAAGCAAAAACAACAGGCGCGTGCGGCAGGCAAGTTCAAGATGGACGCAGACCTCGCCTACAGCGGCGTATCCACCGAATTCAAGGGGTATGAGCAGTTGGAGGTGGCCAACGCCACCATCACCGCCATCTACGTGAACGGCACCTCGGTGAACAGCATCGCTGCCGGGCAGCAAGGTGTGATCGTGTTGGATCAAACCCCTTTTTACGCTGAAAGCGGCGGCCAGGTGGGCGACCAAGGTGAAATTTCCAGCGGCTCAGCCTGCCTCAATTTGTTCCGCGTGGCTGACACCCAAAAAATCCAAGCCAATGTGTTTGGCCATCATGGTGAGTTGGTGACCGGTGAGCTCAAAGTGGGCGACGCCGTGGGTGCGCAAGTGGATCAACACCAGCGCAACCGCACCATTCGCAACCACAGCGCAACACACCTCATGCACAAAGCACTGCGCGAGGTGTTGGGTGAGCATGTGAGCCAGAAAGGCTCCTTGGTGGATGCCGACAAGACCCGCTTCGACTTTGCGCATCACAGCGCCATGACACCTGAGCAAATTGCCCAGGTGGAGCGCATTGTGAACGAAGAAATTTTGGCCAACGCCGAAACGCAAGCCCGCATCATGGACATTGAAAGTGCGAAAAGCGCCGGCGCCATGATGTTGTTTGGCGAAAAGTACGGCGACACCGTGCGTGTGTTGGACATTGGCAGCTCCCGTGAGTTGTGCGGTGGCACGCATGTGCAGCGCACTGGCGACATCGGTTTGTTCAAAATTGTGAGCGAATCGGGTGTGGCCGCTGGCATTCGTCGAGTGGAAGCCACCACCGGTTTGGGGGCCATGGAGTTTGCCCAAAAGGCGCAGGCTCAAGTGGATGCCATTGCGCAAAGCCTGCGTGTGCCTGCCGCGGAGGCCACCGCAAAGATTGCACAAATCATGGACCAGGTGAAAAACCTGGAAAAGGAACTGGACCGCCTGAAAAGCAAGTTGGCCGCCAGCCAAGGCGATGACCTGGCTGGCCAGGCTGTGGATGTGGGCGGTGTGAAAGTGCTGGCTGCCAAGTTGGACGGCGCCGACGTGAAGCAGTTGCGTGAAGCCGCCGACAAACTGCGCGACAAGTTGGGCAACGCCGCCTTGGTGTTGGCCACCGTGATGGATGGCAAAGTCAGTTTGATTGCATCGGTCAGCAAAGATGCAACCACCAAGGTCAAGGCCGGCGATTTGGTAAACTTTGTGGCCCAGCAAGTGGGTGGCAAGGGCGGTGGCCGCCCAGACATGGCGCAAGCGGGTGGCACGCAACCAGAAAATCTGGATGCAGCGCTGGCCAGCGTCGTGGACTGGGTTAAAAGCAAATAATCGCCACACAACAGCGAGGCGCACCATGAGCAAAGCGGTTTACCAGTATTGCCCCATGTGCGCCGGCAAGCTGCACGCCCTGCAGCACTCGGGCCATCCCCGCATGGCCTGCGAGGCTTGCGGTTTCATTCAATGGGGCAACCCAGTGCCCGTGGTGGCTGCATTGGTAGAATACGAGGGCAAGGTGTTGCTGGCTCGAAACGTGGCCTGGCCATCGCACTTTTACGCACTCATCACAGGCTTTCTGGAACGCGACGAAACACCTGAACAAGGTGCAATGCGTGAACTGAAGGAGGAAACCAATCTGGATGCGATTGAGACAAGCCTGATTGGTGTCTATCCCTTCCCCATGAAAAACGAGGTGATCATGTGCTACCACATCAAAGCGGTGGGGCAGGTCAAGCTGTCTGAAGAGTTGGCCGATTACAAACTGGTGGAACCCGCTGAATTGCGCCCCTGGCGCATGGGCACCGGCTTGGCCATGGCCGATTGGTTACAGGCCCGTCAGCTGCCTGTCAACTGGATTGAATTAAAATAAGCACAGCAATGGATGCAGTAACCAAGGAGCAAAGAGACATGAATTTTGACCGTGAAGTGGACGCCAGTGGCCTGAATTGCCCACTGCCCATCTTGAGAACCAAAAAGGCCTTGGCTGAAATGCAAAGTGGGCAAGTGCTCAAGGTGACCGCCACAGACCCAGGGGCCGTGCGAGATTTTGCGTTGTTTGCCAAGCAAACTGGCAACGAATTGCTGGAGCAGGCGGATCAGTCTGGGTCTTTTATTTTTTACATGAAACGTCGTTGATACAACAACCCGGCACCCAGGGATGAGCGTCCTCTTGCCCAAGCCCGTGGTGCCCAAACATTGGGTGCTGGATGCCAATGTGCTGTTTTCCGAATGGTCTCGGGCCATCATCAAAAGCCTGGCAGACACCCACCTGGCACAACTCCACTGGACAGATCAAATTCAGCACGAGTGTTACCGCAACCTGGTCCGCTTGGGACGCTTGCATGCGGATGACGCAGATTTGGAGCAACTAGACCTCGCCGCCAGCCTGCAAGCCAAGTGCCATGTTTACGATGCCCATGCGTATTTGGCCGATGTGAAGGCGGTGGACGAAAAGGACCGCCATGTGGCCGCGGTGGGGTTGGCCTTGCGCCATGCGCTGCAGGCCAATGTGGGAATCATCACCTGGAATTTAAAAGACTTTCCACGCAAGCCCTTGCTCAAGCTTGGCCTGGTTCGCTATAGCCCGGACGAGCTTTTCACCGAGTTGATCGCCGATCCAGCGCAGGCGTTGCAGACCCTGCGACACACGGCTGAAGGCATGAAACGCACGCTGCACGAGCGCAAGCGGCTACACCCCACGCCGTATGAGTTGGCGGCAAGGCCGCTGCCCGAGTCAACCGAACAATGGCTTGAGTTTTTGGCGCGCAATCGTCAACATAAAACGGCCAAACTGGTTTCAATTCTGCTTGCTTGATCTACCCCATCAGGGTTAGTACCTAACTGCCGGCGAAAGCGTAATATTGGTTATCATTAGCAAGGTGAACGCAATGCTGAGCTTGGTATACACATCCACACAAAACGTAAAGATGGACGAACATGCGTTCTCCACCTTGTGTGCTGCCGCCAGTCGCAGAAACCAAGCCCTGGGTGTGAGCGGCCTGCTGTTGTGCAACGGCCATGAGTTTTTGCAGTGCCTTGAAGGCCCCACATTGCATGTGTCGGCCATCTACGCGAAAATCATCGAAGACTCACGCCACGGTGACATCCGCTTGCTGCATCACCAAGCCATCACACAGCGCCTTTTTGATGGTTGGGGCATGGTTGGCATCATGGCAGACCACCCGGGCCCTGTCACCGAAGACACGCCTTATGCATACTTGGACCACCGTTTGCATCGCCCATGGCACGCCTTGGGGGTTGGTGCTGTTGATTTGCTGTTTGAGTATGCCAAAGTGAAGCGAAGTTTGGAGACCATGGGGCAACGCAGCCTTTTGCCAAGCATGTACGAGATCACGCCATAACTTGGGGTAAGCACCAAGCCCGTGGGTGTTGACTGAGTGCCTAGGCCCACCTAGGCTAATGCAGCACAATGTCAACCCTCAGGAGCACGCAGCATGGCATTCCCTGTCAATCAGTCCCTCAACGCCTTTCAATATGTGGCCCGTGTGCTCACCATGGCCTTGGCCGTGCACGCAGGTGCTGGTCATGCCCAGTCCGCTGCCCCAGTCAAAGTGACGCCCCTGGGTGGCCAAACCGGCGAGTTTTGCCGATTTGATCGAGCCCTGGTGTTTGAGGACCCCAATGGCACCCGTGTGTTGTACGACGCGGGTCGCACGGTGGCTGGCGCTGAAGATCCCCGGCTTGGCAAGATCGATGTGGTGCTGGTGAGCCACATGCATGGCGACCATCTGGGAGACCGCCACAATGTAGCGCCTGATGCGGGCAGTTGCGACAAGCCCGACATCAGTGTCGTCGCAGCGCCCATGCCCAGCAGCGTGAGCATTGCTGTTAAGAAGGGCGCCAAAATTGTGACTGGCAGTGAAATGCCATCCTTTTTTGCCAGCAAATTGACTCAGGCTGGCGGCGATCCAGCCAATTCGGTGTTGGTGCGTTTTGGTGCCATGCAAACCGTTGGGGGCGTGCAAATCACCACCGTGCCCGCGGCCCACAGCAACGGCATTGCAGCCGATTTCATGGGGCCTCGTCTGGCCGAGCTCATGAAAGAGAGTGGCCTGACGGGCTATGCAGGCCCAGCCACAGGCTATGTGGTGAAATTCAGCAATGGGTTAACCGTGTATTTGAGCGGTGACACCGGAATAACCGCTGAACAAGACACGGTGGTGGGCGAGTATTACAAACCCCAATTGGCTGTGATGAACATTGGCGACACCTTCACCACTGGCCCCAGGGAGGCGGCACATGTGGTGAACGAGCTGGTTGAGCCTCGGGCTGTGATTGCCAGCCATGCCAACGAAGTGGCAACGCAGGGTGGCAAAGTGATACCGGGCACGCGCACAGCGCAATTCATAAAAGCCAGCAAAGTGCCGGTGCACGTGCCCCTGAGCGGCAACACCATGGCCTTTGACGCCAAAGGCCGGTGTGTCGCGGGTTGTTAACCCAGTTTGCTGTACTGGGCTTGTAGTTTCTCGACTGTGGCGGTGAATTCCGCCAGTCGAGCCTTTTCTTGTTCAACCACCGCGGCTGGCGCACGGTCCACAAAGCTGGGGTTGCCCAGTTTGGCGGTGCACTTGCCAATTTCGGCTTCCAGTTTGCCAATTTCCTTGGTCAAGCGGGCCCGCTCGGCGTCCACGTCAATTTGCACATGCAGCATCAACTTCAGGTCGCCCACAATTTGAACGGGCGCCATGGAGTCACTGGGCAGTGACTCCATCACATCCACTTGGCTTAATTTGCCCAAGGCCGCCAGCACCGGTGCTGTTTGCTGCAGAAAATTGCGCAGTTGGGCATCGCCTTCACAGCTGGCAATCAGTGGCACTTTCTCAGCCGGGCCCAGGCCCATTTCACTGCGCAAGGACCGAACCGCATCCACCGTGGCCTTGAGTTGAGCCACATGGGCCTCGGCCTGTTCGTCGATGCGTGCAGGCACACTCACGGGGTAGGCTTGGGTCATGAGGTGGGTTGCTTCGCCTTCAGCGCGGCGGCCTGCCACCACGCTCACGGTTTGCCACAGCTCTTCGGTGATGAAAGGGATGATGGGGTGCGCCAAACGCAAAATGGTCTCCAACACCCGCACCAAGGTGCGGCGAGTGGCGCGTTGCTGTGCAGCCGTGCCGTTGGCCATTTGCACCTTGGCAATCTCAAGGTACCAATCACAATATTCATCCCACACAAACTGATAGATGTGTTGGGCAATCAGGTCAAAGCGGTAGGTGTCAAATCCCTGTGCAATGTCCGCTTCCACGCGCTGCAACTGGCTGACAATCCAGCGGTCCGCTTGTGAAAAGTCCAAATACCCACCCGGTGTACAAGCATCCGCGTCATGGTCGCTCAGACCACAATCTTGTCCCTCGGTATTCATCAACACAAAGCGGGTGGCGTTCCACAGTTTGTTGCAGAAGTTGCGGTAACCCTCACAGCGCTTTTGGTCAAAGTTGATGTTGCGACCCAGGGTGGCCAGGCTTGCAAAGGTGAAACGCAGGGCGTCTGCCCCGTAGGCCGGGATGCCTTCCGGGAACTCCTTGCGGGTGCGTTTTTCAATCTTGGGGGCGTCTTGGGGTTTGCTCAAGCCGGTGGTGCGTTTTTCAAGCAGGGTGTCCAGGCTGCAACCGTCAATCAGGTCCACCGGGTCGAGGGTGTTGCCCACCGATTTGCTCATCTTCTTGCCTTCGGCGTCCCGCACCAAGCCGTGAACATACACGGTGTGGAAAGGCACCTGAGCCGTGAAGTGGGTGGTCATCATGATCATTCTGGCCACCCAGAAGAAAATGATGTCAAAGCCTGTCACCAGCACGGAGGAGGGCAGGAAATGCTTCAACTCCGGCGTCTGCGCTGGCCAGCCCAGGGTGGAGAATGGCACCAAGGCTGAACTGAACCAAGTGTCCAGCACATCTTCATCGCGGGTGAGTACTCCGTTGTAACCAGCCTGCGCGGCCTGTGCACGGGCTTCTTCTTCATCCCGTCCCACAAAAATCTCGCCATGTTCGCCATACCAGGCTGGGATTTGGTGGCCCCACCACAGTTGGCGGGAAATGCACCAATCCTGAATGTTGTTGAGCCACTGGTTGTAAGTGTTTACCCACTGCTCAGGCACAAATTTAACTTGCCCACTGGCCACGGCATCCATGGCCTTTTGGGTGATGCTTTTGCCGGTGGCGTCGCCCTCGGCCACCTTGCTCATGGCCACAAACCATTGGTCTGTTAGCATGGGTTCAATCACAGCCTTGGTGCGGTCGCCTTTGGGCACCATCAGGGTGTGTTTCTTGATGTTGCCGAGCAAACCCTGGGTTTGTAGGTCTTCTACGATCTTGGCGCGCGCCACAAAGCGGTCCAAGCCCTGGTAAGCGGCCGGGCCGTTCTCGTTGATCTTGGCATCCAGCGTGAGGATGTTGATCATGGGCAGGCCATGACGTTGGCCCACGGCGTAGTCATTGAAATCGTGCGCCGGGGTTACTTTGACCACGCCAGTGCCAAATGCTTTGTCCACATACTCGTCGGCGATGATGGGGAGCTCACGGTTGCACAAAGGCAAGCGGACTTTTTTGCCAATCAGGTGCTGGTAGCGATCGTCTTCGGGGTGGACCATCACGGCGGTGTCGCCCAGCATGGTCTCTGGCCGGGTGGTGGCCACGGTGAGGTGAGTCAGCCCCTTCACGGGGTCGGCCTCCACAAGCGGGTAATGAATTTCCCACAGGCTGCCCTCGGTCTCAACGCTTTCTACTTCCAGGTCAGAAACAGCGGTGTGCAGCACCGGATCCCAGTTCACCAGCCGTTTGCCCCGGTAAATCAAACCTTGCTGGTACAGGCGCACAAACACCTCGGTGACTGCCTTGGAGCAAGTCTCGTCCATGGTGAAGTACTCTCGGCCCCAGTCCACGCTGGCGCCCATGCGGCGCATTTGCCCTGCGATGGTGCCGCCGGATTTTTCTTTCCATGCCCACACTTTCTCAACAAACTGCTCTCGGCCCAAGTCGTGTCGTGTGATGCCCTGGGCTGCCAACTGGCGCTCCACCACAATCTGCGTGGCAATCCCGGCGTGGTCGGTGCCAGGCTGCCACAGGGTGTTGTGCCCGCGCATGCGGTGGTAACGGGTCAAGCCATCCATGATGGTTTGGTTAAACGCGTGGCCCATGTGCAAGGTGCCAGTCACGTTGGGTGGGGGCAACTGGATACAAAAGTCTGGTTTGCCGTCCACCGTGCTGGCTTTGGCCAGGTTTTGCTGTTCCCAGGCTGGTCCCCAACGGGATTCAATGGAAGCGGGGTCGAAACTTTTGTCAAGCGTCATTTTGGTGAGGTCTGGGAATGAATTGATCGAACAATGGGTTAGCACCGCATTATAGCCGCTGGATTGATGCCCAAAAGCTCGCCTTATCCCACAAATGAAAGTCCCCGCCCCAATGGAGAATCCCTTCATGGACAGATGTGCCTTGGGCACAAGAAGGAGAAAAACCAAATGTTATCGACCATTAGCGCAAAATTCAGTGCCAGTTTGATTGCTGTGATCTTGATGGGTGTCCTTGTTGGTGGTTTGGGCATCTACAACAGCCAACAAATCATGCAGGCCAATGCAAAAAATGACTTCACCCATGAAGTCATAGAGACGGTGCTCGGAGTGAAAGAAAGCCTCTTGAATATTGAAACCGGTGAGCGAGGGTATTTGCTGCGTGGCGACGAGGCTTACCTGGCGCCTTACATCGATGGCAAAGAGAAGGTTCGAGTGCAGCTGCAAAAGGCGATGGAATTGACTGCTCACAATGCCGTGGTGACGGAGCGTCTGCGTTTGTTCAATGCGCACTACAAAAAGTGGCTCGACACGGTGATCGATCCGCTGATTGAAAGCCGGAAAAGCCTCAATCAAGGATTCATCACGCAAGCGGATTTCGACCTGGAGGTGCAAAGCCGCCCAGGCAAGCCCTTGATGGACAGCATGCGCAAAGAGTTGATTGAGGTCGAGCAAGAAGAGTATCGCTTGCTTGAAGAAAGAAAAGCCGCGGCACAAGCCGCTTATGGGCGCTCCATCTGGGTCACCGCAGGCATTTCCATCCTGGCCCTCATCATCGGTTTGGGCCTGAACACCGCCATTTCTCGCATGTTCAAACGCAAATTGGCCGTGGCATCCACACACCTCACTGCCCTGGCCGAAGGGCGCTTGGATACGCGCATCGATGTAAAAGGCAAAGACGAAGTCGACCAGCTGTTGGTGGTGTTGAGCAAAGCCATCGGCAATTTGCGCAACCTGATTGAGGGCATTCGTCAATCCACAGCCTCACTCACAGAGAGTTCGGCCTCCGTGCGCACCTCTTCCGATGAGATGAGCAAGGCGGCGACTGAACAAGCCGATGCCACCGCATCGATGGCCGCCGCCGTGGAGCAACTCACCGTGAGCATCGGGCAAATCACAGAAAACTCATCGGAAGCCTCGAGCACGGCCATGCAG
>DASUDK010000083.1:0-20252 GCA_036275655.1 Limnobacter sp.
TTCGGAGTGCGCAATGCCTCGGCCTGCGGTCATCCAGTTCACTGCGCCGGGGGTTATCAATTGGTCGCTGCCCAAGGTGTCCCGGTGGTGCATCTCACCTTCAAACAGGTAGGTGACGGTGGCCAGGCCAATGTGGGGGTGAGGGCGCACATTCACACCCTGGCCCGCATCAAACTGCGCCGGGCCCATGTGATCAAAAAACACAAACGGCCCCACCATGCGGCGCTTGGCATGCGGCAGCACGCGGTGCACTTCAAAGTTACCCAGGTCGGTGGGCCGGGGTTGTATCACCAGTTCAATGGCGTGATTGTTTTGCATGGGTGTTTAGCGCACAACCCTATGGCAGGGAGAGCCGCCAAATTTTCCAGGTGGTGGTGCCAAACTGCCGCGTGAACGAGGCTTTGTTGTAAGGCAAACCGTAGCGGGCCGCCAAGGCTTGCACCCGGGGTGCCATTTCCGCATAGCGATTGCTGGGAATGTCCGGGAACAGGTGATGTTCAATTTGATGACTCAAATTGCCAGACAGCAGATGGAACAACTTGCCACCCGTGATGTTGCATGAGCCCAGCAACTGCCGCACATACCAGTGTGCACGGGTTTCGCCTTCGACCTCGGCCTTGGTGAAATGGTGCACACCCTCTGGAAAGTGTCCACAGAAAATAATCACATTCGACCAAATGTTGCGAATCAGGTTGCCCACGGCGTTGGCCAGGAAGGTCCATGCAAAGCCCCAAGCCGCCATCTCCAACACGGGCAATTCAAAAACCACAGAAAACGGAATTGTGACCACAAAGCCCAGTGCGGGCCACAGCACATAATCTTTCAACAGTTGGTGGCGCACTTTCCAGCCAATCCGTTTGAGCATGGGGATCACGTCTTTCCACTGCTTTTTGCCTTCAAAAAGTTTGTCGGCCTCCAGGTCGTGTAGTGCCACTCCCCATTGAAACCAAATCATCAGAAAAAAGTTCACCACGGGATTGAACAGGTATTTGGGTCGCCAACGTTGCTCATCGGTCACGCGCAGCACGCCATAGCCAATGTCTGGGTCTTTGCCGTGCACATTGGTCCAGGTGTGGTGCACCACGTTGTGGCTGTGTTTCCATTGGTCGGAGGGGCACACATTGTCCCATTCCCAGGTGTTGGATTGAATGTTGGGGTCGCGCATCCAGTCCCACTGGGCATGCATGATGTTGTGCCCAAGCTCCATGTTCTCAATGCTTTTGGCTATGCCCAGCATCGCCATGCCGGTGCCCAGCACCAGTGCAAACTGCAACCAGCCGCCAATTGGCCAGCCGGTCATGGGCATCACCAGCAGGCTTAGAAAAATCACAATGCGGCCCATCAGCGTGAGGCTTCGTTGCCAGCGGATTACGCGCAATATGTAAGCGCGGTCTTTGGCGCCCAGGGAGTCTGCAATCTCGTTGCGTATCAGGTCCATTTCGCGGCCAAACTCGGCAATGTCGTTGGCGCTCAAATGTGTTGGCATGCCCATGGTGCTTTCCTCACACGTCAATTTCAGCGTCGCCCACAGCGGCGCACACACAAATTTGAATCACTTGCCCGGTCTCGTTGATCAGCGCATTGGTGCGCAAATCACGCACGCATCCAGAGGCCAGCTTTACATCGCAGCCGTGGCAAATGCCCATGCGGCAACCGTGCTCGGGGTTCAGGCCCGCGTCCTCTGCCAAGCGCAGCAAATTGGTTTCCCCGTCGGATTGCACACGCACTCCGCTGCGCGCAAAACTCACATGGCCAGATTTGATCTCGGTGGGCACACCCGCCAATTGGGCCCGGAAGCGCTCGGTGTGTACTTGTCTGCGCAAGCCTTCGCGTTCGTAGAGGTTCTCCACGCCATCGAGCAACCCTTGTGGACCGCAGGCGTATACATCGCGGCTGCGCCAATCGGGGCAGAGTTGCTCGAGCTGGGCCTGGCTAAAATGCGGTCGCTGCCCGTCGGCCTGTTGTTGGCCAGGCTCGCGGGTGTACACCAAATGCAGTTTGTACAGGGGCATCTCTTTGGCCATGGCCTGCAGCTCGCGGCCAAAAATCACGTCAAAGGTGTGCGGTGCGTAGTGAATGTGCACGGCGTTGGGCATGCGCTCTTGGGCCTTTAAACTGCGCAGCATGCTCATGATGGGTGTGATGCCACTGCCTGCGGTGATAAACAGCGGCAGCACGGGTTGTGCATCGGGCAGGTAAAAATCCCCTTGTGGCACGCCAATGGGCAGGTAATCGCCCACCTTCACTTTGCGCACCAGGTGGTGTGACATGCGGCCACCATCAATCGCTTTCACGCTGATGGTGAAGCAGCCGTCATTGCGCTCAGGCGCTGAGCTGATGGAGTAGGTGCGTGTGAATTGTTGACCGCCTATCGGCACGCCAATCCGCAGGTGCTGCCCCGGGCGGTGGCTGCGCCAATTGAGCCCAGGCCGCAGGGTGAGGGTGCGGCAGTCGGCTGTTTCGTCCCAAACTGCCTCCACACGCGCTTGCAAGGCGTGTGTGGTCCACAGGGGATTCACCAGCTCAATGTAATGGGAAGTTTTAAGGGGGAAAGCGAAGGCATCAGAGACTTTCGTCACGAGGCCGGTCACACGTTTGAACAAGGATTGCTCTGCACTGCCAGCCTGCATACAGTCTCCCATCATTGGTTTTGTTGTTTGAGCAGTGTGCGCTTATTTCAGGTCTTCGTCATGTCGCATTGCAGCAGCCGCAGTTGCATGCGTATCTGTGTGAGAATCATCCTCACAAAACAAACAACACGCCCATGAGGAGACGCCCTTGATTTCGAATAGCCAGAGCCCCATCAGAACTGAACACCGACGTGCCTGCCATTTGTGCGAGGCGATTTGTGGGGTGGTGATCGAAGTGGAAGCGGGCAAAGTGGTCTCGGTGAAGGGCGATGCCCAAGACCCTTTTAGCCGTGGTCACATTTGCCCCAAGGCGGTGGCTTTGCAAGACATCCACGAAGACCCGGACCGATTGCGCAAGCCCGTTAAAAAGGTCAACGGCCAATGGATGGAAATTGATTGGGATGAGGCCATCGAGCTGGCCTGCGAGGGCTTGTACAAAGTGCAGCAGGCGCATGGGCCCAACGCGGTGGGGGTGTACCAGGGCAACCCCAATGTGCACAACTGGGGGCTGATGACCCACAGCAGCAATTTTTTGGGGCTGCTTAAAACCCGCAACCGGTTTTCGGCCACATCGGTGGATCAGTTGCCCATGCAGTTGTTGGCTTATTGGATGTTTGGGCATCAACTGCTGATTCCCATTCCCGACATTGATCGCACGGATTATTTTTTGATGCTGGGTGCCAACCCCATCGCCTCCAACGGCAGCCTGATGACTGTGCCCGACGTGGCCAAGCGCATCAAGGCTTTGCAGGCCCGTGGCGGGCAATTGGTGGTGGTGGACCCACGCCGCACCGAGACCGCTGAGCTTGCCAATCAGCATCACTTCATCAAACCCGCTGGGGATGCCGCCTTTGTGTTTGCCTTGCTGCATGTGATTGTGCATGAAGACCTGGCGCGCCCTGGCCGCCTGGCCGAAATGGCGGAAGACCTGCAAGAGGCCCTGCAAGCCATGCAGCCCTTTACCCCAGAGCTGGCTGAGCGTGCCTGCGGTATACCGGCAGCCACCATTCGCCAAATTGCGCGAGAATTCGCCAAAGCCCCCAAGGCGGTGGCCTATGGGCGCATGGGGGCGTGCACCCAAAAGCATGGCACGCTGGCGCAGTGGGGTATTTATTTGCTCAACCTCATCACAGGCAACCTGGACCGAGAGGGCGGGGCCTTGGTGACCACGCCTGCGCTGGACTTGATTGCAGCACCCAACAGCCGGCCTGGCAGCTTTGGCCGATGGCACAGCCGGATCAGTCAACGGCCTGAGGTCTTGGGTGAATTTCCCTCGGCCATCATGGCCGAAGAAATGCTGCAGCCCGGGGAAGGGCAGATCAAGGCCATGGTCTGCATGGCGGGCAATCCGGTGTTGTCCACCCCCAATGGACGCCAGCTGGATCAAGCCTTGGCTAGCCTGGACTTTATCGTGGCCGTGGATTTGTATATCAATGAGACCACGCGCCACGCCGACGTGATTCTGCCCACCACCTCGCCGCTGGAGCACGACCACTACGACTTGATTTTTAATATTTTTGGTGTGCGCAACCAAGCCAAGTACAGCGCCGCCACCCTGCCAAAACCCGAGGGTGCCTTGGACGATTGGGAGTTGATGGACCGCCTGGCCGCTTGCTATGGCGCCAAAATTGGCAAGCCACCCAAGCCTGCCATGCCTCCGCAAATGCTGCTGGACTTTGGTTTGCAAATGGGGCCTTATGGCATGGCCAGCGAACACAAACTGAATTTGGACAAACTCAAGGCACATCCGGAGGGCATTGATCTGGGGCCGCTGCGGCCCAGCTTCCCCACGCGTTTGCAAACGCCCAACAAACGCATCCAGGCGGCACCTGTGGAAGTGTTAAAAGCCGCCGCAGCTTACGCGCGGGAGATTCAAGTCCATGGCACACAGCCATCGGCGTTTGATTTTACCCTCATTGGTCGACGCCACATTCGCAGCAACAACTCGTGGATGCACAACAGCCTGCGTTTGGTGAAGGGCAAAGACCGATGCACTTTGATGATTCACCCCGACGACGCCACGCGCCTCAGTATTCAGGATGGTCAAATGGTGCGGGTTGAAAGCCGGGTGGGGGACATTGCCCTGCCCGCAGAAATTTCTGAGCACATCATGCCCGGGGTGGTGAGCATTCCCCATGGTTGGGGGCATGTGTATGGCGACACCCGCCTGGGCGTGGCCACACAGCATGCGGGGGTGAGTTGCAACCACGTCACCGACGAGCAATGGCTGGATGAGCCGTCGGGCAATGCGGCTGTGAATGGTGTGCCTGTGCGCTTGCTGCCGGTGGCACAGGCGGCTAGCCATGCAATGTAGGGCCGCTTGTGGCGCGTGTTGCATCGCGCCCTCCATCACCAGCCCAATACCAGGCATGCCCCAGGGCAAACCGGCGGGAGTGCCTTGTGTTCAGCTGGATGAACAAATGCGTTGCAAGTTGTTTGGCAAGCCAGAGCGCCCCGCATTTTGCGGTGGCCTGCAACCCCAGCTTGAGATGTGTGGCAGCACCCGCGAGCACGCCTTGGCCTGGCTTGGTCAACTTGAACAAGACACCCGGTAAAAGGCCACTCAGGCTGCCAGCCGCTCCCACACAGTGAATTCGGCCACGCTGTGCTGGAATTTTCGCGCTGTTTCTCGAATCACAAACGGCACATTCAATGGCGATTGCGCCAGCCTAAAGTGGGGCGCCAACAAGTCCTGCATGCCATCCAACACGCTGCGCGCCTGTCCTTCGGCGTAGTAGCCTCCAATCCATTGGGACCGAGGTGTGTATTCGTCCAGCAAGGTGTAGGGCGAGCTGATGATGAGCAGGCCGCCTTGCACAACACGCTTTTGCATGTCTTGCAAAAAGGCAGCCGGGTTGGCCACGCGGTCTATCAGGTTGCCAGCAAACACCAAGTCGTAGTCCGCATGGACCGCATCCAATTGGCACGCATCGCCTTGCTCAAAACGAACTTTGTTGGCCACGGCATTCAATTGGTGCTCATGCAGATCGGTTTGCACCTGGCGCCCCAGCTCCCCCTCGTCGCGCATGAAGTACTGAAGGCTCTCGCCCGCCTGCAGCTCTTGTGCTGCCTCCACAAAGCGGGCCGACAGGTCGATGCCCACCACTTGTTCAAAGCCTCGGGCCAACTCAAAGCTGCTGCGCCCCACCGCGCAGCCCAGGTCGAGCGCGCGCCGCCTGGGTTTGTTGACCAGCAATTGCAAGGCAATTTGTGCGCAATGCACGGCGTAGTTTTTTACACCAAAGTATTCCCGCCCGTAGTGAAAGGCCAGGTATTGATGGAGCAGTTCGTCAGTTTCGTAAGGGTTGCTCATGAAATTACAGTGCACAGGTTCTAAAGCCCACAAACACATCGTTGCGTTCGGGCAGGTAAGCCTGGCGGTAGGTGCCGCGAATCAACATGGAGGAGGTGGCACAAGAGCCACCTCGCACCACCTTGTGCGTGGCAAATTGAAGGGTGGACATGAAAGGGTACACGTCCATGGTGAATCCGTCGTAAGGCATAAAAAGGCTGCTGGTCCATTCCCACACGGTGCCAATCATCTGGCGGCAACCAAACGGGCTATCGCCCTGGGCCAGGTCATGCACGGGCAAACGGGCCATGTGCGTGGCGTCCATGTCCACCCGCTGGCTGTCCATCGCGTTGCCCCATGGCAGCTGTTGAAATGAGCCATGTTCGGTGTTGCCCAGGGCGGCGACTTCCCATTCAAACTCTGTGGGCAATCGTCGCTTGGCAAATTTGCAGTAGGCCTGGGCCTCCCAGTAGCTCACGTGTTTAACCGGCAGGTCCGCTTGCAGTGGCAACCACTGGTCAAAGTGCCGCTCCATCCACTGGCCGTTTTCTTTTTTCCAGTAAATAGGATGCCGTGCTTGTTGGCTGTTGCGCCATTTCAACCCGGCCATGCTCCACAGGGCGTCCTGTTCGTAGCCACCAGCTTCCACAAACGCAAGAAACTCCCCCTGGCTCACCAAAGTTGTTGATATTGCAAATGCGGGCATGTCCATCACAAAGCCCGGCTTTTCGTTGTCAAAGCAAAAGTCGGTGGTGGCGTAAGCGGGCGTGCGGGCAGGCATCCCAATGCGGTAACGCCCAGCCGGCACATGCGTGTCTTTCGGCGCTGCAGGCAATTGCGGTGCTTTTGATTGCGTGGGCGCCACGGCGCTGGGTGGTGGCGGGTAAGCCAGGGTTTGCCGACACCACACCAGGGACTCAATGTGCATGTTGAGATGGAAAATCGCGTACTTGTACAAATACAAGTCGCCATCGGTGAGCGGTGTGTTGTGAATCCGTCGCGTCAGGGCTTGGTGGATGTGGTCCACATACGCCAGGGTGTCTGCCTTGTTTGGGAAAAGCCCGGGGGTCCAGCGGTCTTCGTGGGCCAGCTCAAACGAGTCCCAAATTTCGTCCAGCGCGGGGTTGATGGGGGCTGCGCCATCCAGTTGCTGAAATACAAAACGTTCGTAAAAGTAGGCAGCGTGTCCAATTTCCCACACAGGTGGGTTGATGCCCGGGTGGTAAGGCACGTTCAGCTGCGCATCGTCCAGGCTGTTGATCAAAGCCAGCGAACGCGCATGGCTGCGCTGAAGTTCTTCGAGCAAGGTGGTCTTGTTGTTCATGGCGAAGCGATGCAGGTACTACTTCTTTTTATTATAGGCCCAAGCGCCATCATGCGCCGGTTCTGGGCGCTTGTGTCGGCTCTTTGACATAGCGTTGCAATACTCGGGCAAACCCTCATCCAAACCAACGCGCTCGCCGGTAGCAATTCGTATATCCCCAACCTTCGATTATTAGAACGTACAACGGAGCGCTCCAAACCATGAGAACAATCCTCGCGCTTGCCCTGCTTGCCAGCCTGTCAGGATGCTTGTCGCAAGACGATTCCCCGGCGCAAACCGCCACAGGCCAGCCCACGCAGCCTTCTGAAGTAGAGACCCCCATCCAAGCCTCTGAGTTTTCAATTGCCAACGGTTGCTACGGCCTGCAGTCGGCCTCCAACCGGCAATATGTGAAGCCAGCGGCGGATCGCTATGGGGCAGGGCCTGCCACAGCGGCTGAGCGTTTCACCATGCGCCCCACCGAGCTGGGCAAATACCTGTTGTACGGGCGTGATCGCCAAATGATCACCGCGCAGGGCAACACCCTGGTGGCCAGTGCGGAGCCCACCGACAACGCGGTGTGGACCGCCACCTTTGACAAAGAAAAGGGCCTGTACCGATTCCTCTCTGCGTCAGGCCGCTTTCTCACTTTGGATGACGAAGCAGGTTTGGTGTTGGGCAATGACAGTGGCGAGCCCTCTCAATTCAAACTCATGGCCGACCGCGACTGCGTGGCTTACCCCGAGATGCCCGTGGCCATGGAAGGCACGCCTTACACCGGCAAGGGTGTGAACCAGCCCATCATTGGATTTGCAGACACGCACACCCACATGGGCATGTCCAGTGAAATGTCCCTGGCGGGCAATGTTGGCCCATCCGCGGGTGGCGTTTTGTATGGCGAGGTGGTGCATCGCTTTGGTGTGCCACACGCCCTGGGGGATTGTGCGCAGTTTCACGGCCCCAATGGCATTCGCGATGCCAACAACATTTTGGAAGCCGATCCGACTGGCCGCCACGACACCAAAGGCTGGCCCACGTTTGTGGATTGGCCGCGCCGCAACTTCTTAACCCACCAGGTGATGTATCACAAATGGGTGGAGCGCGCCTGGCGCGCTGGCCTGCGGGTGATGGTGAACCACGGCACCAACATTGCAGCGCTGTGCCGTGTGGGGCAAACCTTTGCAGGCCAACCTCAGGCGGATTGTGATGACATGGGTGTGGCCACCAAACAGGTGAAGTATCTCTACGATGTGCAGGATTACATTGATGCGCAGTTTGGCGGCCCAGGCAAAGGCTGGTACCGCATTGTGCGCTCACCCGCAGAAGCCCGCGAAGTGGCCAGCCAAGGCAAGCTGGCTGTGATTCTGGGCGTTGAAGTGGCACAGGTGTTCAACTGCGGCGTGACTTTCCTGCCAGACGGCTCGGAAGTGCGCCGCTGCACGCCAGAGTCAATAGACCAGGAAATCGAAAAGCTCTGGGAGCTTGGGGTGCGCCACGTGTATCCCTTCCACGACATCGACAGCTCTTTGGGCGGCGCTGGTATTTTCATCGGCGACGTGATGAACTTCCTCAACTTCCTGGACACTGGCGCGTTCTTCAAAACCACTGAGTGCAGAGCCTTCCCGGCCGATGAACCCCACGTGCGTGAGCCAGGCGCGGTGATGACGCCCAACATTCCAGGCAGTGGCAACGACCCGCTCACCCAATTGTTGTTCCAAACGGCAGAAGGCCGGGCGCCAGTGTACCCACCCGGCGTGCGTTGCAATGCACGCACCATCACCGACCTGGGCATGTACGCTTTGAAGGCCATGATGAAGCGCGGTTTTGTGATTGACATTGACCACTCCGAGTACCACAGCAAAGACATGATGCTGACCTTGGCCGAGACCATGGATCCACCATACCCCATGGCCTCCAGCCACGATGCACATGGTGGGCTCACCAGCGACCAGGCCATCCGGATGTTGCGTGCCGGGGGTGTGATTTACCCATACAAAGGCAACGGCACCAAGCACAAAGAGTTTTTGGAAAAGCTGAAGTTTTGGCGTGCCAAGGCGGGCGTAGACAACACCCTACTGGGCTTGGGCTATGGTGCCGATGCAAACGGTTTTGGTGGTCACCCAGGGCCGCGTGGAGGCGATGCCAAACCTGTGGAGTATCCATTCACCTTGTTCCGTGGCGAGGGGTGGGGCCCCCGCTACCAATCCTTGCCGCCCATGAAAGTTGATCTGCTCAAGATCCCCGAAAGCGGCAAGTTCTGGCACATCGACGAAGTGGGCATGGCCCATTACGGCATGGTGGCCGACTTTGTTGAAGAGGTGCGGCTGGAAGGTGGCTCTGAAGCGATTGATGCACTTTACAACTCCGCCGAGGTGTATGTGCGGATGTGGGAGAACGCGTACTACCGCAACAACCCCCGCTAAGCGCTGGAATTGACCATGACCGCAAAACAAGGGGTGCTGGCCCTGTTGGGGCTTGCACCTGGCCTTGCACTTGCACACGCCTTCGGGGAGCCCGTGCAACTGCCCATGCCTTACGACCTGTACATTTTGGGTTGTGTGTTGGCCTTGTTGTTGTCTTTCGCCTTGTTGGCGCTCACCGGGCGGCGCAACACGGGCCAGCATGCCGTCGGTGAGTTGGGTCTGCCATTGTCCTCATCCGCTTGGGCGCGGGTTCAACGCGGCTGTGCACTTTTGTTGCTCTTGGCCCTGCTGTTTTGTATTGCCACGGGCTTGCTGGGCAACCGCGACAGCCAACGCAACATCAACATGACGTTTTTTTGGATTTGGTTTGCATTGGGCGGTGCCTACCTGTCCATGTTTGTAGGCCATTGGTACAAGGCACAAAACCCTTGGTCAGCGGTTCTGCAAAAGCGAGCGGTCTTGAAATACCCGGCATGGCTTGGCCATTGGCCGGCACTGCTCCAGTACATGGGCCTGGTGGCGGTGGAGTTGTTTGTGCACACCAACCCAAAATCGCTGGCTGTGCTGATTGCGGCGTGGTTGTTGTTCAATGGTGCTGGTGTGTACTTGTTTGGCATGCCTCGGTGGTTGCAGCGCGGTGAACCGTTTGCTGTGTTGTTCCGCTTGTTTGCAGCCTGCTCGCCATTGCGCATACAGCGCAGCAAGCAGGGCCGTTTGAGCTTGCGTTTTACACTGCCCTTTGCCAGCCTGCACCAGGCACGCATTGTCCACCTGGCGCACATCCTGTTTGTGTTTTTCTTATTGGCCTCCACGGCCTTTGATGGCCTGCGCGAGACCAAGGTTTACTTCAACGTATTTTGGCAAGACCCCATGGGTTGGCTGACCTTGTGGTATGGCAAACATCCCATGCAGATATACCCCACGGTGAGACCCTTGTTTGTGGCCTGGGAGGCTGTGTTGTTGGTGATCTTGCCCTTGCTGTATCTTGGCCTGTTTGCCCTGTTCCTGCTCTTGGGAAGATGGGTGTCAGGTGGGCGGCAGTCGCTGTGGACTTTGGTGGTGGTTCACACGCCAAGCCTCGTGCCCATCGCGGTGGTGTATCACCTCACGCATTACTACACACTCCTGTTTAGTCAGGGGCTCAAACTACGCGGCATGGTGTCCGACCCTTTTGGCTGGGGCTGGAATATTTTTGGCAACGCCATCACAGGGCGCTTGCCCTGGTTGCCAGACATGGCCAACATCTGGACCAGCCAGGTGGTGCTTATTTTGCTTGGGCATGTGGCGGCGGTTTGGCTTGCACATCGCCATGCGCTCCGGTTGGAACGTTCGCCCATGCACGCCATACTCAACCAACTGCCCATGCTCCTGTTGATGGTGATATTCACCAGCGTTGGGCTGTGGGTGTTGGCGCAGCCTCTGCAAGGCTAATGGTCTTCAACCTGGGGGCTGGAGTATCCCCCACGCAGCTTGTATGCTTCCACACACCATCCTCACCTGCTAAAAGGAATCCAACATGTCCATCCAAATGATTCGTCTTGCACAAACCTTGGCGGTTGTTGCATGGCTGGCCGCCTCGCCAGTGCATGCCGAAAAGCCAGAAAAGGGCAATGGCCAAGGCCAAGGGAAAAACAAGGCTGAGCAGCAGCACAAGCAAGGCAAACACGACAAGCACGACAAACATGAAAGGCAAGAATCGCTTCAGCACAAGCCCGGCGCAGGCAAGCACAGCGATGGTGGCGTGTCTGTTCAATTCAGTTTCCGCAGTGGCGACACCAGGTTGGTTCGCGATTACTATGGCGGCATGGCGGCCAAGGGCAACTGCCCACCCGGGTTGGCCAAAAAAGGCAATGGTTGCCAGCCCCCGGGCCAGGCCAAGCAGTGGCAAAAGGGCAGGGCATTGAGCCGCGATTTGCGTTACTACGACGTGCCCAATGAGCTTCGCATCCGTTTGCCGATTCCACCGGAAGGGCACAAATATGTACAACTGGGCACCGACCTGCTGCTCATCGCCGTGGGCACTGCCATCGTGGTGGATGCGATTGAAGGCATTCTTTAAACCCCAAAGAGTGAGTGACCGAACAGAGGGGTAAAAATCATTCAGTTTTCCTGATACTGCCAGCCTGTCCCATCGATAAGCTGAGTATTCTCTGGCTCCCCGCCAAACATCAGGAGAACTGAATGCCTGCCTCTCGCATCGCTTGTAATCACCACAATTTCGCAGTTCTATCGATTTTCGTTCTCCTGTTTTTTGTCGCCTCCATGGCGTGGGCCGACACCCAAGCCCGCCGTCCTCAGCACAAAATTCATTCACCGCCTCCCAAAGAGCATCCGCAACTCAACTTTGCAGACCAGTCTCGGGGAGAGGAGGCCGCCAAACGTCTAAAAGCTTCGGGCAAACTCGCCCAATGGGCGCAATATTACGCGCTCAAAGAGGCGGAGGTGCCCGCCCTGTTTCAGCGAGACCGCACAGCACGTTTGGACAAACAGGGGCGTTTTTTTTATGTGGAGCCCGCCAACACCGCACGCGGTGAGTTTCCACCCGCACAGCCCACCATCCCGGCGGATCAAACCTTTTTTCTCAATTCGAACAGTCAATCCAGCAAAACGATTTACCTGGATTTCAACGGATACACTGCAACAGGCACCGCTTGGAACTCGGGCTACAACATGGCGACCATCAACAACACACCCTTTGATTTGGATGGTGTGCCAGGCAGCTTCAACGCCACCGAGCTTGCCGCCATTCAAACGGTCTGGAAAATGGTCGCCGAGGACTTTGCACCATTTGATGTGAATGTCACCACACAAGAGCCCACGCCCGACATGATCAGTCGCAGCAGCGCCACCGATCCCATTTACGGAACCCGCGTGGTGATTACGCGCGATTTCACCGCCGACATCGGCCTGCCGTGCCATTGCGGTGGTTTTGCATATTTGGGGGTGTTTTCTGACACCAGCGATTTTTACAAACCCGCGTATGTGTTTTTTAACAACCTGGGCAACGCCAAGAACATTGCCGAGGCTGTGAGCCATGAAGCAGGTCACAACTTGGGCTTGGCGCATGACGGCACCAGCACTGCCGAGTACTACGTGGGGCATGGCACCGGGGAGACTGGTTGGGCCCCCATCATGGGTGTGGGCTACGGCAAAAACCTGGTTCAATGGAGCAAGGGTGAGTATTTGGGGGCCACTCAGAAGCAGGACGATTACCTCGTGATGCAAGACCGCGGCTTGGTGTTTGATGCCGATGAGCACGGCGACACACCCGCCACCGCCACCCCACTCACCGGGCAAATGGTCAACGGCCTCTTGAACTACAAAGCAACAGGCATTCTGCAAGGGCCGCAAGATGTTGAATATCTTGGCTTTGATGCAGCGGCTGGCCCTGTGAAAATCGGCCTCAAGCCTTTGGCGGCCAACTTTGGCAATGCAGATCTTTTTTTCACCCTGCTAGACCTCAATGGCACGGTGCTGGGCCAAAGCAATTCATCCGAAACACTGGCAACCGCTGACACATTCACATTGCCCGCCCAAGGCACTTACCTGCTCAAAGTGGAGGGCACCGGAAAACCGGACCCCCTGGGAACCGGCTACACCAAATATGGCAGCATTGGATATTGGCAAGTGCTTGTGGAGGCTTACGCCACCAATGGCAACCAGCCACCTGTTGCCAACATATCGATCGACAAAAATTCTGGCCTTGCACCGCTGTCGGTGTTGTTCAACGCCGGGCAATCCTTCGATCCAGAAGGCAGCGCCTTGAGTTACACCTGGGATTTTGGCGATGGCACGGGAGGCACTGGTGTGCAAATCTCAAAAACCTATCAGTCCATTGGCGTGTACCAACCCACCTTGACTGTTGTGGATGCATCGGGCCTTGCTGGCACCGCGTCGGTCGGTGTTGAAGTCAAAGAGCCTGCCACCTTGATACAAATCGGTGTTGCAGAAATCCGCATGCAAGCCGGCACGCACAAAGTGCAACGCCAAGCATTGGCTTACGTGTCGATCAAGGATGCACAAGGCAGGCCTGTGCCTGGTGCGACCCTAACGGGTCGGTGGTCGGGCGTGGTCAACGCATCAGCCACCTTGCAAAGCGATGCCAACGGTTTGATTGTGTCCAAGTCCCCCAACACAAAAAGCAGAGGCACATTCACATTCACCGTCACAGGTCTTGCCAAACAAGGCCACATTTATAACTCGGCTTTGAATGTGATGAGTTCCAATTCCATCACTTTGCCGTAGTGGCCCTGGGCAAAGGCCATCAATTGTAAGTGATGGTCACTGTGATGGTGTCGCTGTAGCTGCCTGTGCTTGCGTATTGGCCCGCTGGAATCACCAGCGTCAATGGAAAGTTGTGCACCACAGGCACCACCAGGGAGAGCAGGTTCAAGCTCACATTCAACAGGCCACCGCCACCGCTCGATACAATGGCGCCCCCCGAGAAAATGTTGTAACTCAGGGTGGTGCCCGCTGGCCCCACCATGTGCCTGGCCGCAGGGTTGCCTGATGCGCCACCATCCAGCGTCACCGACACGTTGGTGGTGCCAGTGCCAAGCAGGCTGATGCAACTCACCACCAAATTGAATGATGCAGTGTGCTGCCCCGCATTGGATGCGTTGTACACCTGGGGGGCAGGCGAGCTGCCTGCGCCCAGTGAGCAGCTTGGATTGAAGAGCGCATGCGCTGGCCCGCTCACCACAGCCAAACCAAGGGGCCAAATCCACCTGACAAGATCTGATTTACTCATCGCGCTGCTCCGGTGCGTCAATTTGTACCTCGTTAAAGCGCAACACATACACACCAGGCAATCGTGGTGTTAGGTCTTGCGTGAAGGTCTCCAGATCCACCTCCATGGGCACGCTTTCGGGATTCAAAGACACGCGATGCGGCACAGCCAAGGGCACATTGGTGGCCACGCCGCCCACCATCGGCATGCCGTTTAAAAAGGGCAGCGGTTCTCCTGGGGAGTCCACGGCCAAGGTGGCTTGCTCAATCTGGCTGTTTCGCCCACGGCCAATCCATTGGCTGCCTTGGCCAACCACACTGCCGCCCAAGCCCAGCGTTGCACCGCCCAAGGTGTCGGCGGCAAGCAAAGTGTCCACGCCGTTGACCACCATATTGGCCCTGGCAAGGCTTAAGTCGGGGGTGGATAAAAACGCGTAGCTGTTGTCACCCTTTTGGAATCCGCCCTGCACAGAATACCCATCCTGCAGGCCACTGGCCTTGGAGACAGAAAATTGACCCACGCCCCGGTCAAGCAAAAACGTGGCGGACACGCCGCAGAACCGGGTGTAACGGCTACTCACATCCCGCGTCACGCTGCAAAACAAATTCGACACCACCAGCCGATTCACAACCTGGCTGTAGGTGAGTTGCGCCAGTGCAAAATCATCATTCAAGCCCTTGCGCAAAGAGACACTGGCATGCTGCCATCGGCCGGTCACCATCGCAGTTTTGCTTTTGCCCAGCAGCCCAAATCCTGCCGAACCATAGGCATGGTTGTAGTTCAGGTCCGTGCGAGCAGGGCGCATGGTGCCTTTGCTTTGCCAATCAAAGTACAGCAGCCCGCCTTGAACAGCCAAAGCCTGCGTGTGCCGCGCCGACAAATCCTCATTCGCGTTCACAGCGCTGCGCACTGTCCACGCCGCATTGGGGGCGTGGCCATAGGCTACAGAGCTTTCCACTTGATTGCGTTGTGGATTCACGCCTGCATGTGCTTTCCAGTCATGTGCGCCTGCAGGCAACAAGCGCGGGGACACATAGAGCAGGCTGTTGAACTCTTGCAAGGTGCCGTCTTTTTGCCGCACCAGCACCCGCACCTGGTTGGCACCACTGTCCAGTGGTACGTTGAACAAACTCATTGGGCCCGGTTGCCCGGTGGTGTTGAAACGCAGCCTGTCATTGACCAACACTTGCACTTGAGAGGGTTCATACAAACGCCCTTCGAACAGCAAAAAGTTCTCGCTGACTTCCGCGTTTTCGAGGTACTGCACGCCATACACCGACCGAGCGGCTTGCCCGTCTGGCTGCAAAAACAACTTGCCCACCTTGTACTGCGTGAACTTGTTGAACGCGGTGGGGCCAGTTTTTCGGGCATCGGTCAAATCCACCGTGGATTGGTCAAAACGTGACCAATACAGCTGAGAAAAGCCATTTTCACTTTGCATCACAATGGAATCAGAGCGGCCTGGCTTGCCCCCGCCCTGGAGTTGATAGCGCAGATTCCCGCCCAGTTCACCCATCACCTTGGATTGTGGGGATTTGAATAAGCGATAGTTCCAACCCAAAGACCATGCGCCAACCGTGGGCACAGTGGCCAGTCCGACGGGTCTGAAATTGACACGCTGGTCATGTGTTTTCACATAACGGTTCACAACAAACTCACCGCGTGTCTCGTTGTATGCGCCTTTGAATGCTTGGTTGTCAGCCACAAACTCTTGATTGGAAATCAATCGCCCCACCCGTGGCTCGCGCACGCCATCGGCATAAACCACCTCCAGCAACACATCCTGCTGAGGGTCGTGCTTCTGCCCAACTGCACCATACGAAAGCACCCTGGACAATTGCAACTGAATTGCATAGCAGCTATTGCTGCTCATCAGCACCACCAACAGCAACGGCGTCAATGCACGCCAGTTCATGTTTAGTGGGCGCCGGGCTCACCCTCTTTTCTGAAGGGAAGCGACATATTCACGCGAATCTGCACCACCCCCGGAATTTGGGTCTCCAGAACCTGCTCAAAAAGCACACGTGGCTCTGCGTCAAACCAAGCCGTGTCTGGGCTGCGCAGCTTGAACCTCACCACGCGGGGCACCCCGGGATTGAGCGTCAACTGGCTTGGCGAGACAATCATTGCGTCTCTCCATTGCGCGGGCAGGTTCACCTTGTAATGCACAGGCTCTGTCCCCAGGTTTTGCAGGGTCACCGAGCCAAAGCCTGTTTTGCTCGACAAAGCAACAAAGGTGGGGGCAATCGAAACTTCGGCATGGGCAGGTTGAGCGGTTTGACTCAACAACACCAGCGCCACAAAAAAAGCAATCGACCAATCGCGCAGTGTTTTCATGATCAGTACGTCACAGTCACGGTGAGTGTGTCGGTGTAAGCGCCAGGGGCCACACTTTGCCCAGCCGCAACCGTGCCGTATACCGTCAGCGCTTGGGGCAGGCCCGAGCCTGTGCCAGCCACGGTGGAGCCGGTGTTGTCCCAATTCGTGGTGAAGCCTGCGTTTTGCCACACCTTATAACCAAGGGTGTCTGAACTCGGCCCCGCCATCAGTCGAGTGGTTGTATCGCCACCACTTGCACCGCCGTTGATGGCAACCGAGTAAGCAATCCCGTTGCTGCAAGTCACGGTGAGGGTGGCCGTGGCGGTGGCTTGGGTGGTTGGGTTGTAGTTGCCAAACACCATGGGTGTGGTGGCCAACAGGCAGGAAGACAGCACTGTCGCCGACACCGCAATGGTGCCAGTGGCTGTGGCAGCGTGGGCTGCACCCGCGCCAAGCCCAATGAGGGCCAGCAAGGTGGCACGCGTCACTTGGAGGGAATATGCGTTTTTGCTCATCTCAGGCTTCAATCTAAATGGGCCAATAACGCATTTAGGTTAACCTTTTTGTGTACCCCCCAAATTTTGATTAGCAGGTGAAAAGAGTTGCATATTCAAGCACTGAGCGGTTTTTGAAAGCGCCGAGGCATGGCTTTGTTGTCAGTAAATTGCTGATAATTATTAATAAAAATTGGTTTTTGAAAGATCGCTATAGAAAAAATAAATGCGTCACGCGTTAACTATTGGTGTACAACAGACAAGCAATTGTAAATTTCTGTAAATAAATATTGCATCTGTTTTTGCAGCAACAGTGGGAGTACGTGATGAGGTTCAGAGCTAAGTTTTTTTCTAATTCAATGGTGGTTGGGGCCTTGGTCTCGGCATGCTTGTCCGCATGGGCCTCTAGCCATCGTGAGGCGCCCTTCATCACCACTGCGCCCAAGGTGGACGGCACCGACTTCTACATGTTTAGAAGTTACGAATCCAACAGATCCGATTTTGTGACCTTGATTGCAAATTATCAGCCTTTGCAGGACGGTTATGGTGGTCCAAACTATTTTGCGATGGATCCGAACGCCCTGTATGAAATCCACATCGACAACAATGGCGACGCCGTTGAGGACATCACCTTTCAATTTCGTTTCACGAACACCCTGAGGGACATCAACCTTCCAATCGGCGGGGCAACCGGTGTGAGCATTCCCCTGGTTCAGGCGGGGCAGGTCAACACAGTGGCGGATCCCGACCTTAATCTGGTCGAGAGTTACTCATTGACTGTGGTGCGCGGTGGGCGTAGGAGCGAAAACCGGCAGCCAGTTTCCAAGGTGTCTGGTGGCGCCTCCCTGGAAAAACCCGTGGACTACATCGGTGAAAAGACGCTTGGCAATGCAGCGGCCTACCAAGCCTATGCCGACCAACACATTCACAGCGTAACAATTCCAGGGTGCAGCGCATCGACCAACCAAGCGAAGGTTTTTGTGGGTCAGCGGCAAGAAGGATTCGCCGTTAACTTGGGAACCATTTTTGATCTCGTGAATGCTCAGTTCAGCGTGATTTCTGACCGAACATTCAAGGGCGCTGCGCAAGCCAATTCCGTGCAGGACAAAAACGTCACCTCTTTGGCCATGGAGATTCACAAAGACTGTCTTGCGTCAGCAGGGGATTCGGTGATTGGCGGTTGGACCACCGCGAGTGTCCGTCAATTCCAAGTGGCCGATGGCGTGCCAGCCCGCGGTCATCAGACCTCAGAAAAAGTAGGGGGTGCATGGGTACAGGTTTCTAGGCTTGGCATGCCTTTGGTCAATGAGGTGGTAATCGGCTTGAAAGACAAAGATCGATTCAATGCAACAAAGCCCAGCGGTGACGGGCAGTTTTTGACCTACGTGACCAATCCCACCTTGCCCGCACTCATCAGCTTGGTTCAAACTGGCAATACCAATGCTGCCCCCACCAACTTCCCACGCACCGACCTTGTCACTGTATTTTTGACCGGCATCACAGGGCTGAATAAGCCCAACACGGTGGTGCCCTCCGAGATGCTTCGCCTCAACACCGCAACGCCAGTCACTGCACTGGCTTCTCAAAACACGCTCGGCGTGATTGCAGGGGACAACGCAGGTTTTCCAAACGGTCGTCGTCCAATTGACGACGTGGTCGATATTGCACTGGTCGCCACCATGGGCGGTCTCTGCCAAGCCAATGGCAGCAACAATGCCTTCGGATTGAACACAGTACCGGGCACTGCATTGACTTCGGATTGCAGTCCAAACAGTGTTCCGCTGGGCAACACCTCTTTGCAAATCCATGACGCAGTTGACCAGGCGGTGGTGCCCTTTCTGACCCGCTTCCCTTACTTGAATACGCCCAATCCTGGCGCTTTGAATTGAAGGAGGGACAGGGCATGAAGTATTCACCAATTCGCTTGATTGCATTTGTGCTGGCTAGCGTTGTGATGTCGGGGTGTTTGGGCGGGGGCGATGGCACGCCTGCCCAACGTGCAAGTATCAATGCCAGCGCTGCCGATGGCGGTTTTAGTCTGGATCAGGCCATAGGCTTGTTGAGAGACTTGGCTGGCATGGGCGAACCCGAGGATGTGAGCAATTTGACTTTAAACGCCAGCGAGACGCAGGAGCCTTTTGATTTGCCAGATTGAGCAGATGCTGTTGTGGTTCACCCGCCCAATTTCTGGCGGGTGAATTACCTTGCTGCGGGAGAGGCAATCAGGGTGACAAACTGACTTGCAAATATTTCGCCCTGGTCCTCAATCACCAAGGTGTGTAGCAAAGATTCAGAAGTGATCTTCACCGGGAATTGAACCCGTCCCAAATCGTCCGTGTGTGTCCACAAGGTGATCGGGGAGTTTGGTATGTCCAGTCCCACAGGTTGTCCTACGATCGGTTTACCGTTTCGATAAAGCCGCAGGTCATCCTTGGCGTTGGGGGTTTGCACAAACTGGGCGATTTCTTCCCTGTACAAAGAAGAACCAATTGTGATTGGTCGAAATTGTGCCGTCTTGAAATAGATCTCAACGAATCGTTTTGTGTTTTTCACTTTCTCAATAAACTGGCTGGGCGCCTTGGTTTCTCTGAGGTGTGTGAGTGCTGCATTTTCTCCAAGCTCAATCTGAGTGGTTTTGAGTTGAGCTGCGCAATTCAACGGTTTGGTGTTGGTTCTAAAACGAATACTCTGTGCATCAAACTTAAGTTTTTCCGTTCGCTGCATCCACTCACATGCAATCTCCGACACGTACTCCCCAGTGACTGTGAGCTCCTTGCTTGGATAGTGATGTCCTGTTGCAAGACCTACAACAGATTCACCCATTTCGATCCAGGTTAAATGGGCGTGCGCCGGGGCACTCGCCATGACCATCGACAATGCGATGGGAATTGTGCAGAGTTGTACTCGAATCCTCATGCCAAAACCTCGATGTTGGGTGGGGCAATAAGACGCCCAGGGTGTAGAAGCGCGCAAATGAATTAATGCGTGCTGTTACGACTCGGCACCGGCACTTTGGTTCAATACCATCGCCGTTTGCCGTGACTTAAGTTTGCAATACATTT
>DASUDK010000084.1:0-5759 GCA_036275655.1 Limnobacter sp.
ACAGATTGGCGCACGCCTTGGGGCATGGCTCAGTCCCCTCAGTTGCGGAAGTACTTCCGCGACCTGTACACCAAGGCCTCGCCCTCTCTAAAATCGCAGCGCAACACTTCGCCCACCATGATGAAATGATCGCCTTCGTCATGCCGGCTTTTGATTTTGCATTCAAAGTGCGCCAAGGCGTTGGGGATCAATGGGCAGCCGCCCAGGCCTTCAATCACCTCCACCCCTTCAAAGCGGTCGCCTTTGTAGGTGGAAAATCGGTGAGACAATTCCTCTTGATCGGCCGCCAGCACGCTCACGCCATAATGGGTGGCCTGGGCAAAGGCCTCGTGGCTGCTTGCTTTCTTGGCCAAACTCCACAGCACCAGGGGCGGGTGCAGGCTCACGGAGTTGAATGAGTTTGCTGTCACCCCCACGTATTTGCCATCGGCCTTTTGCGTGGTGATGATGGTGATGCCCGTGGCGAATTGAGCCAAAGCCTGCCGAAACAGGTGAGCATCGAGCTCAGCCTCGCCTTCGTGTTTCTCTGCACGAATAAATTTTGGGTTGACAGGTGCTTGCATGGGGTACTTCTTGGAAGACAAGCCCCCATTGTGCCAAACAACCGGCCCAGATGCTGGAATGCATGCTCGAAAGGTGGCCTCACAGCCCAGCGTGTGGCATGCATGTTGTTGAAATGATTTAGAATACGGCACGTTTTCACCGCCAACCCAGCCGCAGGGCCCCATTTTGACTTCGCTCTCTTTTGTTCTCAAATCCACCTCAGGCCAAGCACGCCGGGGCGAAATCACGACAGCGCATGGCAAGATCCAGACGCCAATTTTCATGCCTGTGGGCACTTACGGCACAGTCAAGGGCATGACGCCGCGTGATTTGCAGGGCATTCAGGCGCAAATCATTTTGGGAAACACCTTTCACCTTTGGATGCGGCCTGGTCTGGACATCATGGCCAAATTTGGTGGTTTGCACCAATTCATGGGTTGGCACGGGCCCATCCTCACCGATTCCGGCGGTTTTCAGGTGTTCAGCTTGGGGGCCATGCGCAAAATCAAGGAGGAGGGTGTGCACTTCCGCTCCCCGGTCAACGGGGACAAGTTGTTTTTAACGCCCGAAGAAAGCATGCGCATCCAGACTGTGTTGAATTCTGACATTGTGATGATTTTTGATGAGTGCACGCCGTACCCGGCCACACACGATGAGGCGCGCCGTTCCATGGAAATGTCGATGCGCTGGGCCCGCCGCTCACGCGATGCTTTTGATGCCTTGGGCAATGCCAATGGCTTGTTTGGGATCGTGCAGGGCGGGATGTACGAGGACCTGCGGGATGTCTCTCTAAAAGGCCTTGAAGAGATCGGATTTGACGGCTATGCCATTGGCGGGTTGTCGGTGGGTGAGCCGAAGGAGGACATGCAACGCATTTTGGCACACACCGCGCCACAACTGCCAACCAACAAACCACGCTACTTGATGGGCGTTGGCACGCCCGAAGATTTGGTCAATGCCGTGGGCAAGGGCATTGACATGTTTGATTGTGTGATGCCCACGCGCAACGCCAGAAACGGCTGGTTGTTTACACGCACGGGCGATATTCGAATTCGAAACGCGAAATTTAGAAACGATGAGCGCCCACTGGACGAACAATGCAGTTGTTACACCTGCCAACATTTCTCGCGTGCTTATTTGCACCACCTGGACCGCAGCAAAGAGATTTTGGGCGCGCACTTGAACACCACCCACAACCTGCATTACTACCTGGATCTGATGCAACAAATGCGCCAAGCCATTGAAGAGGACCGTTTTGAACAATGGGAGCAGGGCTTTCACGCCCTGCGCGCTTCAGGCCAAGTCGGCTAAGGCTTCGGGCTGCGTGGCGGCGTATTCCGGGTTGAGATAGGCCTGCGCCAGCGCTTGCAAATCGAGCACCTCCAGCATGCGGGTTTTGCCCTGCTCGCCCAACTCAGCCATTTGTTTGCACGGGCTGGCCAAGCCAGGGCGGCTGTGTTGCTGCAGTTTTTCCTCGCCCAGCAGGGGCACGGCGGGCGACCAGTTGGCCTGTTGAATGGATCGCAATGCGTTGACTGCAAATCCCACCACGGTACCGCCTGTGTCAACCAACAAAATGCTGGCTTCTTGGTGTGCCAAATTTTGCTTGGGCAATCCCATCCATTGTGCCAAGTCCAGCACGGCGATCGCCTGTGATTTGTGCGTGATCACGCCCAGCAATGGATTGTCTCGGTTGAACATGCATATCGCCTCATCGAATGGCAACACTTCCAAGACCTGTGCCATCGGCGTGCAAAATTCCTCCTGCAGTGCAAACACCATGAGTTGCTCGGCATTGCGCGTGATTGCATGGCTGCTTGACTTGTTTTCCCGGTGGGTGGCTTGGCTTGCGTTTGCAAGCACACGCGCCAAGGCAAGCAGCTCTGGGTCTTGCATCAGGCCGTTGGGGTGTAACACCAAATGCCGTTGTCTGTTCACGGGGTGCTGCCAAATGTGTTGCAAGGCCTGGGGTTTTTGAAGGTGCATGCTTGGCAATGCAAGCAAGTCTTCACAGGAAATGTCCACCATGTCCAGCACCCGCTCAATCAGAAGCGCCACAGGCCCATCTGTCGTGCGCATCACAAACGCTTGTTGGCACTGTTTTGCACGCGCGGTGCCAATGCCAAGGTACATCGCCAGATCAATTGCGGGCATGGTCTCGCCCCGGTTGCTTACATTGCCCACATAACAGCCCCCTTGCATTTCGGCGGGCTCCAGGGTCAAGCGCGTGAGGGTGGTCTCCACCTGTTGAGGATCAATCGCAATGTGCAAGCCAGCGCATTGCATCAGCATCAACACATGGCGTTCTTCAGAAAGCACGTCCTTGTGCAAGGTCAGATTTTGACGGTGGGGCTCCGGGTCTTCAATGGTCGGCATCTCGGGCCAGGCCAGCAAACAAGCGGGGTCCACCAAACTCATCAGAGCATCATTTTCGGGGCTTTGGATGCTGCCAGCAAACAATCCAGGCTTGTTGTTCTTGGCCGCTTGATGCACCTGTGCATCCTCGGCAAAAAACAAGTTGTGCATTTGGCTGGCCAGCAGGCCGATCATTTTGCCTTCCATGGCCAACACAATCACACACTCGCCTGGCTCGCGGACACAGGGCGCTGCTTTGCCCAGCAGCACCGGCAGTTCAATCACGGGCACACTCACGCCGCGCAAGCTGAGACCACCCAGCACCCAGGATGGGCCGCATGGCAGGTCATGCGTTTGCAGCAATGGCACCACCTCCCGAATGGCAAGCAAGGGCAGAACCAGGTTCATTGAGCCCACGCGAAATGCCCCATAGCCCTGTTCGAGTGCTTGCATGGTGTTAGGCCTTTCGGGCAACTGCTGCGCCCTCGGTGAGCTCGTTGATCAATGTTTGCAGGGTTTGTCCCAGCGCCTGTTGGTCTGCAACCAAGCGTTCAATGTCACCGAGGTGTCCAGAGGAGGCCTTCACCGCGGTGGCGACCTGGTCAAACGTCTCCCGAGCAAACTGCCCCACTTCAATGCCGTCATGCACCTGTGCCGTGGATTCTTCCATCAGGCTCGCAATTTCCTTGGCGGCGCCCGCGCTGCTTTCTGCAAGCTTGCGAACCTCGGCAGCCACCACAGAAAATCCCACACCGTGTTGACCTGCACGCGCGGCCTCAATCGCAGCGTTGAATGCAAGCAAATTGGTTTGATTGGCAATGTCGCCAATCACCCGAACAATGTCCGAGACCTTGCTGGCGTTGGTTTGAATGGCTTGAATGGCCGCCACAGACCTATGGAGGTGTTTGGCCCCCGTTGCCACCTGATTCGTGCCAGTGCTTGTGTTTTCGATGGCTTGCCGGGTGTGCAACAACACAGCGTCTACGCAAGTCTTCAGGTGGTTAACGCCTTCTTGCATAGCCCTGGACTTGTTGCTGATGCTTTGTTCCAGCAACACTTCTTTGGTCACATCGTAGGCGTATTTCACCACCTTGGTCACTTTGCCATTGAGGTCCAGAATCGGGTTGTAGGTGGCTTGAATCCACACATCCCGGTTGTACTTGCCCACGCGATGGAAACGCCCGCTGACAAACTGCCCTTCATTGAGGCGCAGCCAAAAGTCGCGATACTCCACGCTTTGGGTGTATTCCAGCGTACAAAAAATGCTGTGATGCTGCCCCTGAATTTCTCTGAGGGTGTACCCCATGGCGTTTAAAAAATTGCGGTTTGCACTGAGCACATTGCCGTCCAGGTCAAACTCGATCACCGCCTGCCCCAGGTTGATGGCGGCCACCTTGGCTTCAAATTCGGCATTGCGCAGCTTGCTCTGGGTCACGTCGGTGGCAAATTTCACCACTTTGACCACATTGCCATTGGGATCAAAAATCGGATTGTAGGTGGCTTGTATCCAAACTTCCTGCCCGCCTCGGCCCACGCGTTTGAATTCGCCAGACGCATATTGGCCACGCCCAAGGCTCTCCCAGAAGGCCTGGTATTGCGGGCTGGCGGCTTCAGTGGCATCCACAAACATGCGGTGGTGGCGACCTGCAATTTCCTCCAGCGTGTAATCCATCAACTTCAAAAAATTGCTGTTCGCATTGATCACCTTGCCCGTGGGGTCAAATTCAATCACCGCTTGCGATCGGTCAATGGCTGTGAGCTTGCCCTGGTCTTCCAGGGTGCGTTCTTTCACTTGGGTCACATCGCTGGCAATCTTGATGATCGAAATCAACTTGCCTTCTTCGTCAAACACCGGGTTGTAGCTGGCTTGGATGTAAACCGGATTGCCTTGGGAGTCCAGCCTCACAAACTCGCCATCCTGGTATTCACCCCGGCGCAGCGCCTCCCAAAACGCTTGGTATTGGGGCAGGTCGCGAGTGCCTGGTTTGCAAAACAGGCTGTGATGCCTGCCCTGGATGTCTTCTAGCTTGTAGCCAAACACCTTCAAAAAATTGGGGTTGGCGTATTTCACCTGGCCTTGCAGGTCAAACTCAATGCAGGCCTGGCTACCGCTCAGGGCATTGAACAAGCGCACCACGTGGTCGGGGGCGATGGGGGCACTGCGCTCGGTTTTTGCTGGGTTCATGGGGCGCCTTTTACAGGAATACAAACATGGGTATCCCCAGTGTGGGTGTGCTGGTGTTTGAGGCATCGTTCAAAAAGAACATAAAAATTGGGGTATTTCGCAAAAAAGGGCCCCCTTTTTGAGGGTGGGGGTGGGTGACAGGGGCATGCCTTGCCAAGTAAAGAAATTTGACAACCCTTACAGGATTTCAGTTTGGCGTAAGTTTTCGCTTTGATACTGGCTCGCAAGCCTAGGCTTGGAGGGGTGTGACCTGTGCAGTTCCAAGTCTTCGGTTAATTAAAACCTCTAAAGGAGACAAGCGATGAGCAACCCAAAGGGCGGTGAGGCCTACTGGAAAGCAACGCTCGGCCTCTTGACCAAGATCCTGATTGTTTGGTTCGTGGTCTCGTACGGTGCGGGTATTTTGTTTGTTGAGCAACTGAATGCATTTAGCTTGGGTGGGTATCCACTGGGCTTTTGGTTTGCTCAGCAAGGTTCTATTTACATGTTTATCGTGCTCATTTTCTATTACGCCAAGAAAATGGGTGAAATCGACCGCGAACACGACGTTCACGAAGACTAAGGAGATTGCTCATGGATTTGCAAACAATCACCTACGTCATCGTGGGTTTGAGTTTTGCGTTGTACCTCGGTATTGCGTTTTGGTCCCGCGCTGGCAGCACGGGTGAGTTTTATG
>DASUDK010000085.1:0-31995 GCA_036275655.1 Limnobacter sp.
TCTGGACCCCTTTTGTGGCAGTGGCACCCTGGTGATTGAATCCCTCTGCGCCCTGTGCGACCGTGCACCTGGCCTTGAACGCGCATTCGCCTTTGAAAACCTCAAACCTTTCAAACCCGAATGGGGTCAAGAATTACAAGAAGACGCCAACAATCGGTTCAACAAAGGCTTGGATCGAGCGCTGTCTGACAAGCACTTCCAGTGGCATGCCAGCGACATCACCGAGGCGCTCGTGGCCATGGCAATTGAAAACACCAAACGCGCTGGATTTGAAGAACTGCTGGATGCCGGCATGGTGCAGTTCAGCCAGCGGGATGCACTCACCGTCGAGCCCCCGGCAAACTCAGGTGTGGTGTTGACCAACCCACCGTATGGCGAACGCGTCCGCGCCAAAGGGGCAGACGTGCCAGAAGACGAAGCCTATGAGCGGCTCTTCAAAGCGTATGGGGATTTGCTGAAAAACCGCTTTTCTGGCTGGACCGCATTTTTGTTCTCAGGCGACTTGCAGATCAAGCACACTTTGGGGCTCAGTCCAAAACGTAAAACACCGCTGTTCAATGGCCCGATCGAATGCCGTCTGTTTGAAATCCCCCTGACCAAGGGCATCTACCGCCCCAGGGCAGGAGAAATCGTTGAGCCACAGCCCGAACACTGAGGCCTGGACAACTCACTACTCAGCCAACAGTTTGGCGATGTCCGCCTTCAGGTCTTCGGGCTTGGTGGTGGGTGCATAGCGCTTGAACACCTCGCCATTTTTGCGAACCAAGAACTTGGTGAAATTCCACTTGATTGCCTCGGTGCCCAAAATGCCCTTGGCTTGGCTGGTGAGGTGTTTGAACAAGGGATGAGCATCCGTGCCATTCACCTCCACCTTCTCTGACATCAAAAAATCCACGCCATAATTTTTTTGGCAAAAAGCACCGATCGCCGACTCGTCGCCTGGCTCCTGGCGACCAAACTGGTTGCATGGAAAACCAATGATTACCAGCCCCTCGTCTTTTAAGGACTTGTGCAAAGCCTGCAGGCCCTCATATTGCGGAGTGAAGCCACATTTGCTGGCGGTGTTCACAATCAAGAGCACTTTGCCTGTGTAATCCGCCAGGTTTAAAGGCTTGCCATCCAAGGTTTTGCTTGAAAATTCATACACGCCATGGGCCATGGTTTTTTGTCCTGTCTGGTGTCAATCCAAGCAGCAGTGTATCGCCAAACCCGCGGGGCGTTTAGAACATTATTCAGTGCGCGTTGGTCTGGCTCAAACAGCCCATGGCCACCTCGCGCGTGATCTTTCCACTCATCAACAACTTTTGCACCGCTTGGTCCATGGTTTGCATCCCATGCTGGGCTCCGGTCTGAATGGAGGACGTCATTTGCGCCACCTTGCCCTCGCGAATCAAATTGCGGATGGGTGGCGTGGCCAGCATGATCTCATGGGCTGCAACGCGCCCCCCGCCTTGTTTCTTCAACAGGGTTTGACACACCACCGCGCGCAGCGACTCCGACAACATGGCACGCACCATGGATTTGTCTGCCGATGGAAAAGCGTCAATGATGCGGTCGATTGTTTTGGGGGCCGAGGATGTGTGCAGGGTTGCCAACACCAAGTGGCCTGTTTCCGCAGCGGTCAATGCCAGTTGAATGGTTTCTAGATCGCGCATTTCACCCACAAGAATCACGTCCGGGTCTTCACGCAGGGCAGATCTCAATGCCGCACCAAAAGAATGGGTGTGCTCCCCAAGCTCGCGCTGATTAATGATGCAATTGATGGGGGTGTGCAAAAACTCGATCGGATCCTCGATGGTCAAAATATGGGCCCGCTGATTGCGGTTTACATCATCAACCATGGCGGCCAGCGTCGTGCTTTTGCCCGAGCCCGTTGGACCAGTCACCAACACCAAGCCGTTGGGTTCGCGTGCGATGCTCCTGAATACCGAAGGCGCCTGCAACTCCTCCAGTGTCCTAACTCGACTGGGCACCACGCGAAACGCAGCGGATGCACCTCGGCTTTGCATGAATGCATTCACCCGGAATCGCGACAGCCCTTCGACCTCCATGCTGTAGTCACATTCATGGTTGGCCTCCCACGCTTGCCATTGCACCTCACTCATGGAGCTTTGAATCAGGCGGTACACCTCCCGGTGAGCCAACACCGTGTCACTCAGGCGTTTTACATCCCCATCCACACGGATCATGGGTGGCATGTCGGCCGACAAATGCAGGTCGGATGCATGCTCCTCCACCGCCCAAGTCAAGAGTTCAGTCAGTGTCATGTGGCTATAATCTCCATGTGATGAACTTCATCCGCTTCCAGGGCAATTGCAGCCATGACCGCAGCACAAAAACTCCAAATCACTCAGCAACGCATCCAAGCCGCCTGCCAGGCAGCCAATCGGCACCCCGGCGAGGTTCAACTGTTGGCGGTGAGCAAAACATTTCCAGTGCAAGACGTGCTCGCTCTGGCCGCAGCAGGGCAAGAAGCCTTTGGGGAAAATTACCTGCAGGAAGCGGTGGATAAAATCACCCAAGCAGCGGAGCAATCCGAATTGGGCAGACATTTGCAATGGCACTTCATCGGCCCCATACAGAGCAACAAGACCCGCCCAATCGCAGAACACTTCGATTGGGTGCACAGTGTGGATCGCCTGAAAATCGCACAACGACTTTCGGACCAGCGCCCAGCCCATCTACCAGCGCTCAATGTGCTGGTGCAGGTCAACACCTCCGGGGAGGCGAGCAAATCTGGCGTATCGCCTGCCAATGCCCTGGACCTGTGCAAGGCCGTTGCCCAACTGCCGCACCTGACATTGCGTGGACTCATGACCATCCCAAGCAACACTGACAACGTCGCTGGATTGCGCGACGAGATGCTTCTGTGTAAAACACTGTTCGACTCGCTTCAGCAACACAGCTTGACCGTGGACACACTCTCCATGGGCATGTCGGCCGACCTGGAATTGGCCATTGCCTGTGGCTCCACCTGCGTGCGCGTTGGCACCGCATTGTTCGGCCAACGCAGCAAAATCCCCACTCCAAACCAAGGTTAAAACAACATGAAAAACATGATATTCATCGGCGCAGGCAACATGGCATACGCCATTTTGGGTGGGCTGATTGCCAAGGGAGCTTCACCCTCCGGGTTTCGCGCAATCGATCCCAGTGAGCAGGCCACTCAAAAAATGCGTGAGTTGGGCATTGCGTGCACCCCCCAATGGCCCAGTGCATTTCAAGCCGACGTGGTGGTGCTTGCGGTCAAACCCCAACAGATGCAGACGGTTTTGCAGGCCAATGCCGCTCACTTGGGCAAAGCATTGCTGGTGAGTATTGCGGCCGGGGTGGGCGTTGAACAACTGCGCTTGTGGAGCGGGCAAAGCAACGCCCGCGTGGTGCGCTGCATGCCCAACACCCCTGCCTTGGTGGGTCAAGGCATGGCAGGACTGTACTTTACTCAAAATTGCTCGGCCGAGGATCAAACACTTGCGCGCCAAGTTTTTGAGAGTTGCGGAGAAGTGATCCAGGTCAAACGGGAAGAAGACATCAATGCAATCACTGCAATTTCAGGCAGTGGACCTGGCTACGTATTCTTCCTGATGGAATCGCTGGCACAGGCCGCCTGTGGGCTCGGTTTTAGTCCAGAACAGGCCAACCTGCTTGTGCAACAAACCTTCTTGGGTGCAGCCACCTTGGCCAAACAATCCAGCGACTCCTTTGCAACCTTGCGAGAGAAAGTGACCTCCAAAGGGGGAACCACGTTTGCCGGGCTGGAGCAATTGCGAGCCATGGGAGTACACACCGCGATTGAGCAAGCCGCCCGCGCGGCGTGCGAAAGGGCCGAAGAATTGCAGCGGGGCGGTTAAACGCCGTATTGAGTGACCAAGCCCGCAAACAACACAAACCCAAACCAGTTGTTGTGCAAAAAAGCCTTGAAGCACCGCGCCCTGTCCCGGTGGCGTATCAGGCGGTGGTGATAAGCCGCAATGCCAGCCGCCACCGCCCAGGCCATCCAAAACCAAACCTCAAAGCCCAGTGCCAGCGCCACCACCGCCCACAAAGTCAAGCTCAAGGCGTAGCACACCATGATGCCCAACACATCGAATCGGCCCAAAGTGATGGCGGCAGTCTTGATGCCAAGTTTCAGGTCATCGGGCTTGTCGACCAAGGCATATTCCGTGTCGTAGGCCACCGTCCAAAACACATTGGCCACAAAAATAAGCCACGCATGCCATGGCACACTGCCCTGCACTGCCACAAAAGCCATGGGAATTGAAAACCCAAATGCAATGCCCAAGTAGGCTTGCGGCATGGGGAAAAACCGCTTGGTGAATGGGTACGATCCGGCGAGGAACGCCGCAGGAATGCTCATGACAATCACAGCCCATCCCAAGGGCACCGTGATGGCAAGCGCCAGCAAAGCCAAGCCCGCCGCCAAGGCAAGTGCCTCCCATGGCTGTATGCGGCCTGCGGTCAAGGGGCGGTTGCGGGTGCGCTCAACATGCCGATCAATGTCACGGTCCGCGTAATCGTTGATGGCACAACCCGCTGAGCGCATCAGCACAACGCCAAACACAAAAACCAAGAGGACCGGCAAGGGGGGCAATCCCTCTGCCGCCATCCAAAGGCCCCACAGGGTGGGCCACAGCAAGAGCAAAATGCCGATCGGTTTGTCCAGTCTTAACAAGAGCCAATAATCATGCAGACGCGCCGTCATGGAACTGCTTGGCATCACCGCACCATCTGAGGCGAATCCAAAAAACTGACCCCGTTCAACTCACAGCGCAAAATGCTGTCTCGAAGCGCTTCCAGCGCCTCGCGACGACCAAAGCTTTTGCGCCACACCAAGGCCACCGTTCGCTTGGTGTCTTCGTCCTCCAACGGCACATAAGTCAGCAAGGACTCGGCGGGAACGGGCTTGGGTACAGAACTGGAGGGCAACACGGTGATGCCAATCCCAGAGGCCACCATGTGCCGAATGGTCTCCAAAGAGCTGCCTTCGAAAGTGCGCTGGATGCCTTCCGAAGACTGCGAGAACCGAGACAGCTCTGGGCATACCCCCAGGACCTGATCCCGGAAACAATGCCCTGCCCCCAGCAAGAGCATGTTCTCCCCCCGCAGCTCATCGGAGCGGATACTGCCACGACCTGCCCACCGATGCGATTTTGGCAGGGCCACCACAAACGGCTCGTCGTAGAGCGGCTGAATCACAAACCCGGATTCGTTGATGGGCAGCGCAAGCACCGCCACATCGATCTCTCCCTGTTTGAGCAATTCCAGCAGGCGAACAGTAAAACTCTCCTGAAGCAGCAAAGGCATGCTTGGCACGCGATCAATCATGCTCGACACCAACCCGGGCAACAAATAGGGGCCAATGGTGTAAATCACACCCACGCGCAAGGGGCCTGCCAAGGGATCCATGCCCTGTTGGGCAATGCCCTTGATGGCCTGGGCCTCCTCAAGCACACGCTGGGCTTGCACCACAATGCGCTCCCCCACCGGCGTCAGGGACACCTCGTTGGAGCCCCGCTCAAAAAGCGAGACATTCAATTCTTCTTCCAGCTTCTTGATGGCCACCGACAAGGTGGGCTGGCTGACAAAGCACGCATCGGCGGCACGGCCAAAGTGCTTTTCCCTGGCCAGGGCCACGATGTATTTCAGCTCGGTGAGAGTCATTTATATTTACTATCAAAACGGCGGCAACAATTATTATTACAAACGAATACCCCCACCGCAATAGCGAAGGCACTGTATTTGAAAGGGCACATCCATCAAAGACGCATCGGCAAAATCACCATTTGCTGACCTGCGTTGTGCAAGCGGCGTTGTAACTCCAATGCAGCCTGGTTGTGTAGCAATCTTGTGAAGATGTTCTCGTTGTCAAACACCAGTTTGCTGGTGAAAAAAATCGCATTGGGATAATCGTCAGACACCTGTTGTGCCAAGCGAGTCAACTCGGCCACCGCATCGGTGCCAAAGCCCAGGTAACTTTTGGCCCGCAAGCCGTGGCTGCGGCAGAAATTCACAAAATAGTTCAGCGACACCGAAGCATCCACACGCAAAGCCTCGAGGGTCTCGCGGCCGCCATACACATTCGAATCCACCGTGCGGGCATTGATAAAAATAAAATTCTGAAAATGATTGGGGAACATGCGCTGCACCCACAGCAAGGCATGCAAACCACCGCCCCGGCTATTGCCCACCACAAACACGGCGGTGTTGCCGCCTTCGATGAGGTCAGGCGGTGAGCTTTCGGAGCCATATTGGATCATGGCGAAGGCCTCATCGACTTTGGCGATTCTGGCTTTGGTGTCCCGGTAATGGGTGCGAACAGCCAGACACACTGTCACCACGATCGCCGTGATCAACATGGTCACCCAGCCCCCTTGGAAAAACTGGGTCACGATGGTGCCCAACAAAATGGAAGCAGAGACCACAAAGCCCAGGCTCGCCGACAGCAAGCCCTTCAACCAACGCTTCTCTTCCCGATGTCGCCACCAATACACCGAGAGCCCCAACAGGGAGAGGCTAAACACCAAAAACACATTGATCGAAAACAGCACCACCAGCAGATCCACATTGGCCGCACTCAGATAAATGGCCAGCAAGGCCAAACCACCCATCAACAAAGTGCCGTTCTTGGTAACCATGCGGTTGGACAAATACCGAAACTGGTGTGGCAGCCAAGAGTCCATCGCCATGGTGGACAACACCTTGGGGCCAATGCTGAAAGCCACATGTGCTGCAAGCAGCAACACCGCAGTCTCCAGGCCCAGCATCACCAACAAGCCAGCAATCACATAAGGCCAATCCCAACCAATGCCAGTGAACACCCGCTCAAACAACACACCGTTCAACGCCATCGTGGGCTCGGCGCGCACATCCCAGAGCAAATACAGTGCAGCCAGGCTGGCTGCCCCAAAAGCCAAGGCACAGGCCACGTAAGCCAACATTTTTCGACGATTGGCCGCACTTTGCCGGTAGCGGCTCAGTTGGATGGTGTCCGAGGCGGCTTCGATTCCAGTGTATGTGCCGCCACCCAAGAAGAATCCACGCGCAAAAATCGCCAACACCGCCAGCAAGCCCATGTCCTTCCATTGTGCCTGCGTGCCTTGCACGCTGTCGCGGACGATTCCGCCCATGTCCTCGAAGTGATCCGACAGAGCCACCAGAATAAACACCAGGTGGGTGAGCAAAAACGCCACGAACAACCACTTGAAAGGCTTGAGTTTCAGCTGCCGGGCTTGAAGGTGAAAACCCATCAAGCCCAGCATCAGGAGCATGGACACCCACACCCGATACTCATAAAAAGCCGGGGGCAAAAAACTGAACATCAGGTGCGTGGACGCACTGATACCCAGCGCCACCATCAGCACATAGTCCACCAGCAACGCTGCCCCCGCCAGCAAACCCACCCGGGCACCCAGCAGGGTATTGGCCATCGCATACGCACCCCCACCTTTTGGAAAAAGCTCGGTGACCCGAAAATAAGTGAGCGAGACCAGCAGAATTGAAAAGGCCGTGAGCAAACCGAGAAACAGCAACAAGTGCCGCGAGTCTCCCAAGGCCTTGAACGACTCCTCCGGACCAAACGCGATGGACGCAAGCCCGCAGGCCCCCACAGCCACCCACGCATACTTCTCGGAGAACACATCGTCCTGCTCCGCTGCGGTGAGGCGTGCATTGTCTGAAACAGCGGAAACAGGCGCGGTGCGCGCCTTTGGGCGTTGGCTCATTGATCGGCATTGCAGTGCAACAAACAAGCCGAGTATGGTATACCGTCCGCCCAACCAATACAATCGGCCCGCCGCGCGTTATCATTGGCAATCCACGAATTTAGACGACTTTCACCAATTTTCACCTCAAGCAACATGACTCAAGCCTCCGTAGTGTCCACCCCCAATGCGCCTGCCGCCATCGGTCCTTACAGCCAAGCCATTCGTTTTGGCAACTTGGTTTTCACCTCGGGTCAAATCGGACTTAACCCCGCAACTGGCGAGCTGGTGGGTGCGGACACAGCATCCCAGGCACGCCAGGCCTTCAGCAACCTCAAAGCCGTGGCCGAAGAGGCTGGCGGCAGCCTGGCCAATGTGATCAAGTTCACTTTGTTCCTCACCGACCTCAGTGAGTTTGCGCAGGTCAACGCCATCATGCAGGAGTTTGTCCAACAGCCCTACCCAGCTCGCTCCACCGTGGGTGTGGCCAGCCTGCCGAAGGGCGCGCGCTTCGAGGTTGAGGCTGTTCTGGCTTTTTAAACCCACGGCAACAATCCATTGGCCGACCGCCCCGCCCCCACAAGCGCCCCTCGCGGCGCCAACCTGGCACCAAAATCTGCTGAGCCTGCTTTTTCAGAGTTGGCGGAATTGCCAGCGAGCATCGCCGAGCAGGTCGGAGGGCTTCTGGCTGCCAATCACTGGATGGCACTGGCCCTGCACCTGCCCCTGCGATTTGAGGACAGGGCGTCCATCACCGCCATGGATGCCCTGCAAGTTGGGCAAAAAGTAAACATTCAAGCCACCGTCACGGCACAAGAAGTACAACACCACCCCCGCAAACAACTCAAGGTTTGGGTAGAAGATGGCGACGCACGCTTGCTTTTGCGATGGCTGCACTTCTACCCAGGCTTGCGAGACAAACTCAGCGAGGGCACGGTGCTGCACATCAGTGGCCAAATTCGCCAAGGCTACGGCACACTTGAAATGGTGCACCCCAGCGTGAAAGTGGTGCCTGCCCACGGCGCGCCACAATCCAACCCACCGGGTCACCAACAACAGGGTGTTTCCTTGACCGGTGTGCTGGAGCCGGTGTACCCCAGCAGCAGCGGCCTGAAGCAAGCCGATTGGCATCGCTGGATGCGCAAGCTGCCCCCGGCATGCTTTGAAGACACACTCACGGTGCAACAACGCAGCAGGCACCGATTGCCAGACTGGGCTAGCTGCCTTAAAACACTGCATGGTCAGGCCAGCCCTGAAGACTTGTACGATCTCAACCTGCGCACACACCCCGCGTGGATCCGCGTCAAGGTGGACGAACTGCTGGCTCAGCAACTCCTGCTGGCCACGTGGCGAGCCCAGCGCATGCAGGAACAAGCGCATCCGCTGAAGGCAGATCCCAGCGGGTTGATTCACCGTTTTGTGAGCCAACTGCCATTCCGGCTGACGGGGGCACAACAACGGGCTGTGCAAGAGATTGCCCATGACCTCCAGCAATCCCACCCCATGCAACGCCTTTTACAGGGCGATGTGGGCAGTGGTAAAACCCTGGTGGCTGCCATGGCCTGCCTTCAAGCCGTGGCCAATGGCATGCAAGCCGCCATGCTGGCCCCCACGGAAGTGCTGGCCGAACAACACCACCACAAGCTCACCCCGCTGTTTGAGGCGGTGGGTGTGCGATGCGCCAAATTGCAGGGCGCCATGAAGAAAAGCGAAAAAAACCGAGTCTTACAAGCGCTTGCAAATGGTGAGGTCGACGTGGTGGTCGGTACCCATGCCCTGGTTCAAGAGCAGGTGGAATTCAAACAGCTTGCCCTGGTGGTGGTGGATGAGCAACATCGGTTTGGCGTTGCCCAAAGGTTATCATTATTGGCCAAGGCCACCGGCGGCAAACTCGCTCACCAATTGATGATGAGTGCCACGCCCATTCCCAGAACCTTGGCACAAACCTATTTGTCCGATCTTGCCGTGTCCAGCCTGGACGAAAAGCCCCCGGGCCGAAAACCCATTGTGACCAAACTCCTCTCCCAAAAAAAACGGGAGCAACTGATTGCCGCCATCGAGCATGAAATCGCAATCGGCCAACAGGCCTACTGGGTTTGCCCTTTGATAGAAGAAAGCGAGGCCTTGGATCTACAAGCGGCAGAGGCCACCTTCGAAATGCTTCAAACCCTAATGCCCAACCGGCGGATCGGCTTGTTGCACGGGCGGCAGGACAACAAACACAAGCAGGCTGTGATGCAAGCATTCTCGAAGGGCGAACTCGACCTGCTGGTGTCCACCACGGTCATTGAAGTGGGTGTGGATGTGAGCAATGCCAGCCTCATGGTGATTGATCAAGCCGAGCGCTTTGGCCTGGCCCAATTGCACCAGTTGCGCGGGCGCGTGGGCCGAGGCACCGTGCAAAGCGTGTGTGTGCTCTTGTATGGCGCACCTTTGTCTACCACCGCCAAAATGCGCCTCAAAGCCATGCACGAAAGCGATGATGGCTTTTACCTCGCCGAGAGGGACCTTGAAATTCGCGGCCCTGGCGAGCTACTGGGCAAGCGGCAATCTGGCATGCCCATGTTGAAATACGCCGACCCCATGATGGACAAAGATCTGCTAGAGAAAGCACGTGACCTGGCCGCCAGCATGACGCCAGGCGATGTCTTGGCCGAACGCCACATGCGGCGATGGTTAGAAGAGACGCCATGGTGGCTTAGCTAACGAAGCACACCAAAACAAAAAAGCCAACCCAAAGGTTGGCTTTTTTGGTACCCACCGCACAAAGAATATCGGATTTATTCCGCGGCTTCTTTGTTTACACGGTTGGGCAACTTTTCCTTGATGCGTGCGGACTTGCCAGAACGCTCGCGCAGGTAATACAGCTTGGCGCGGCGAACATCACCACGACGCTTCAATTCGATCTTTTCAATCAAAGGAGAGTACAGCTGGAATGTACGCTCCACACCTTCGCCAGAGGAGATCTTGCGAACGATGAAAGAAGAGTTCAGACCGCGATTGCGTTTGGCAATCACAACACCTTCGTAGGCCTGCAGACGCGAACGGTTGCCTTCAACCACGCGAACACTCACCACCACGGTGTCACCTGGTGCAAATTGGGGGATTTCTTTACCCAGACGAGCAATTTCTTCTTGCTCGAGTTGTTCAATCAAATTCATGGTGTGCTCCAAGTCATCATTCACGGCTCGTGAGGCTGCTCTATAAAGAACAATGGGCCGCCAGAGGATGAGAAATAAATTCAGGGCCGCTTATTTTTTGGTCAGCAGCTCTGGCCTAAAACGTTCTGTGTACAGTTTAGACTGCTCAAAACGCCAATCCGAGATTTTGCCATGATTTCCGGACAAAAGCACGTCTGGAACCGCTTTATTTTCAAAAACTTCGGGACGGGTGTAGTGAGGGCAATCCAGCAAACCTGACTCAAACGAATCCTGAACCGCCGACTCCGCATGATTGAGCACCTCAGGCAACAAACGCACCCACGCATCGACCATGCAAGCGACCGCCAGCTCACCACCTGACAGCACAAAATCACCCAAACAAAAGGTTTGATCAACGTACCCGTCAATGAATCGCTGATCCACCCCTTCGTAGCGGCCACACAACAAAATCGCCCCGCTTGTTTGGGACATGCTGCGCAAGTGCGCCTGCTGCAGCAACGGCCCATGTGGCGTTAAAAAGATGAGAGGGGCGTGGTCACCACGGTCAGTCCGAATGGCCTGCAAGGTTTTTACCAAGGGCTCCGCCAACATCACCATGCCCGGTCCACCGCCGTAAGGGCGATCATCCACAGTGCGATGAGGATCTGTCGTGAAGTCGCGGGGATTCCAGCAGCGCAGGCTCACCAAGCCTTTTTTAAAAGCACGGCCCACCACACCCAACTCCACCAAAGGCGGAAACTGATCTGGAAAGAGGGTGATTACATCGAAGCGTGGGTGGGGCATTGTTTGAACAGCACCTGACGAACAAAGGGTTCAGTAATCGAGTTGCCAATCCGCAACAATCTGCCTGGCCAACACGTCCACTTTTAACACATAGGCCTCAACGAAGGGAATCAGGCACTCCCCGCCCGGCACATTTGCCTGACTTGGTGTTTTAACCACCAAAATCGGATGTGCACCGTGGTCCACCACCTGAGACACCACGCCGAGCTCATGGCCTTGAGGATTGCTCACTTGGCAACCCACCAAATCCACCCAATAATATTCGCCATCGGCCGGGGCCGGAAACCTGGCGCGTGAAACATGCACTCGGCAACCTTTGAACGTGGCTGCAAGCTCGCGATGCTCCACACCTTCCAAGTGTGCCACCAGACGGTCAGCGTGGGTTTTTACTTGAAGAATCCTGAATGACTCGAAGGTCAATTGATCCAAGCGCGGGCGAGCTGCCACTCGAGCAGCCGCGCCACCCGATGCCGCGGGAAGCCTTGAAATCCACCACTCCCGTGCCTTCAGCAACACCACTGGATCTTCGGATGAAGGCAGAACGTTGACCCACCCTTTCAGGCCATACGGCTCGCCGATGCGTCCCAATTCAACCAAATCATCAGGTTTGTTTGCTGTCATTGCGATCGTTTTGCAGGTTAAAAAAGCAAAAGTCCGCGAACATTGAATTCACGGACTTTGATTTGCTTGAGTGCGTGCCACGAATGTGGCTGCAGCCATTGAATGCTTGCAGTTATCGACAACCGCAAGCGCTCAAATTAAGCAGCTTGCTTTTTGGTGAACTCATCAACCAAACGGGCAACGGTGGGAGACAACTGGGCGCCCACGTTTTGCCAGTGAGTCAAGCGATCCATGGCGATGCGCAGGTTTTCAGTGCCCTCTGGCGCCACTGGGTTGTAAAAACCGATGCGCTCGATGAAGCGACCGTCGCGACGGCTGCGAGAATCGGCAGCCACAAAGCTATAAAACGGGCGCTTCTTGGAACCACCACGTGCGAGTCGGATTACGACCATAATGTCCTCTTTTGCAAAATGTACGTGCTAAGTGTTCGGTTTGGTTTTACGCCAAAGCGCATAAAACCCGATAACCCGCTATTATATCTGGCGTAGCCAATTCATACAAGCAGCAATTTAAAATGAGCAGCCAACCCCGAGAGCCTTTCAAATCCAAACTGTTGTTTTGCTGGCTGGCGCTTCTAACCGGCCCGGTGGGCGGGCACTGGATCTACGCGGGTCGAAAACGATTTTGGTTTTACATGGGGACTTTTCCGTTGTCGGCATTTGCAGCCTGGTTTGATGCAATTCGTTACGGTCTAATGCCCGATGCAGCATTTAACCAAGCGCTTAATCCAGAGTATCCTGCCGACTCGCGCCAAACCAACGGCTTGGTGGTCACAGCCATTGGCTTGTCCCTCGCATTTGCCACCACGGCTTTCATGGCGCTCTTGGCCATGCTGTTCCAGTGGTATTTTTCGGGCATGGTGAGCTAAAAAAAAGCCCGCTACAAGAGCGGGCTTAAACAGGGCTTGAGGAGACAGAGACACTTGCACATCGGCCAGTCTCGCCCCTAAGGACGAGTATGCTTTTGCACAAGTTGCTGGACTACCCTCAAAACTAGGGGGAACCCCATCGCTCGGAGGGCGACTCGGTTCAAGGGGCCGAGTCAGCCAACATTCAGTAAGTGTCAGCCCCCTCGTGTAAGTTCATAAAAAAACGCATTACACCGAATATTTTTGAATGAGTCTCTGCACATAACGCGCAACGCCCTCTTCAACGCTGTAAAAACTGCCCGAGTAGCCAGCCGCCCTCAGTTTTGTAAGATCCGCCTGTGTATAGCTTTGGTATTTGCCTTTCAGGGCATCGGGAAATTCGGTGTATTCAATGTGGCCACCAGCCACCGCATCCGCCAGGCTCAACTGCGCTTTGCCCTGGTGTGTGCGCAGGGTGTTCAAGGTGGTCAAAGCCACATCATTGAAAGTCTGAGCTCGCCCAGTGCCTAGGTTATAAACCCCAGACGGGCTTTTGAGGTGCTCAAAAAAGTGCATGTTGACTTTGACCACATCTTCAATGGAAACAAAGTCGCGCTGCTGGCAACCGGCGCTGTAGCCGCCGTACGGGCCAAACAGCCGCACCGCCCCGCCCTCGCGGAACTGGTTAAAATTGTGGAAAGCAACCGAAGCCATGCGCCCTTTGTGTTGCTCACGGTCTCCGTACACATTGAAATAACGGAAACCGTAAACAGGCGACTTCAGCCCAGTCAACAAATGGCGACGCAGCACCTGATCAAACAAAAACTTGGAATAACCGTACACGTTGAGCGGCTTCTCCACATCCCGATTTTCAACAAACTCGCTGCTGCCACCATACACCGCTGCAGATGATGCATACAGCATGGGCGTGCCCGTGCGCTGTGCCCAATCAAATACAGTCTGGGTGTACCGAAAGTTGTTGGCCATCATGTAATTGCCATTGTGCTCCATGGTGTCGGAGCAAGCGCCCTCATGGAAAATGGCCATGCAGCGAGAAAACTCCCCACGCTCCATGCGTGCCAAAAACTCGTTTTTGTCCATGTAATCGGCAATCTCGCAATCCACCAAATTCAAGAACTTGTCGCCTTTGGTGAGGTTGTCCACAGCAAGGACCTCGCTGATCCCACGATCATTGAGCGCCTTCACCAAATTGCTGCCGATGAACCCGGCCGCGCCGGTCACAATCACTGTCATGTCAATTCCCGAATTAAACCAGTTCTTCTGGCAAGATCACGGCGGTGCCAAGTTTGCCAACCACCACACCGCCTGCCTTGTTGGCCAGGCGCACGCTGTCTTGCAAATTCATCCCCGCCCCAATTGCACAAGCCAAGGTGGCAATCACGGTGTCGCCTGCGCCAGACACGTCAAACACTTCACGGGCTTGTGCAGGCACATGAAACGCACCTTCATCGGTGAACAGGGTCATGCCCTCTTCCGAACGCGTGAGCAACAACGCACCCAGTGCCAAACGCTGGCGAAGGGTTTGTGCTTTTTCCAGCAATTGTGCCTCGGTTTTCCAGCCTCCCATCACCTGCTTGAATTCCGAGCGATTGGGCGTGAGCACAGTGGCGCCAGCATACTTGGCATAATCATCGCCCTTGGGGTCCACGAGGGTGGTCTTGCCAGCCTTTTTACACAAGGCAATCATGTTGGCCACATGCTCAAGCGCGCCTTTGCCGTAGTCGGAGAAAAGCACCACATCGTGCTGGGCATATTCTTGCTCAAACAATTCCATTTTGGTGGTGAGATGCTCGGGCGTGGGCCGCTCTTCAAAGTCGATTCGCACCAATTGCTGTTGGCGCGCCACCACGCGAAGTTTCACGGTGGTGGGGAACTGAGGGTCCTTGAGAAGGCGGGAGCGTACGCCCGCTCTGTCCAACAAGGACTCCACGGTGGAACCTGGCTCGTCGTTGCCCACAACACCCATCAGGCAAAGCTGTGCGCCCAATGAGCTCGCATTGATGGCAACGTTGGCTGCTCCACCCAGGCGCTCATCCCGGTTGCCCACCAACACCACAGGCACAGGCGCCTCCGGAGAAATTCGCTCCACATCGCCAAACCAGTAGCGGTCCAGCATCACGTCGCCAACCACGAGAATTTTTGCCTTGGCAAATTGCGTTGTATCAACCATGTGCGTTGTTAAAAAGATCAACTGTGTGCCAGCTTTTTGGCCGACACAGGGTAAAAATCAAGCTCCTCGGCACGACGAGGCACGATGGAGTCCCAATTGGCGCAACCTGGGCATTGCCAATAAAATTTCTTGGCCTGAAACCCACAAGATTGGCAACGGTAGCGCTCAAGCCTTTGTGTGTGTTTGGAGATTAACTCCCGGGTGAGGTGTAGGTCTTTCACCCGTTCATCGTCCATTTTGCCGCGCAATTGGTGCTCCAGCAATTTGTCCAAGCCCAAAAGACTGGGTCTGCTTCTGACCTGCTCCCTGAGCAAATCAAACGCTGCCAAATCACCCTGAGTTTCTTCAACGGCCTGCGCCAAAACAAGCAACAAATCGATGGACGGGTATTGTTTACAATACAAGGCCAGGGCCTCGATGCCCTCGGCTTTTCGGTTCATCGCCTTGAAGGCTTGCCACATCTTGGGCCCCACCAGGGGCAAATACCATGGGTTTTGGCGCTCTGCGGTGCGCCACTGCGCAATGGCCTCCTCAAAGGCGCCTTGAGTGAAATAGATCTCACCGAGCAACAGCGACGCGCGTACATTTTGGCCATCGGTGATCAAGGCGTTTTGCAATTCAGCCTTGGCTCGGGTGTAATCTTTTTGCTCCATGGCCTGGGTGGCCAACTCACAATAAAAATGTGCAATGTCGCCAGCCGGGACCGGGGCACCAAATTCTGTCAGGCGGTGAGCCTGTGCGATGGCTTTGTCCCACGCTTTTTCCAACTCATACAACTCCAGCAATTGGCGGGCTGCTTCTGCCTTCAAATCCGAGTGGGAGAGGCTGTGGAAAGCCTGCTCTGCACGATCCAAAATGCCCGCACGCAAAAAATCAACCCCCAACTCAAAGGTGGCTTTTTCACGGTCTGCTGCCTGGATCTGTTCGCGGCTTGTCAAAAACTGATGCACACGAATGGCCCGATCAATTTCGCCTTTTTTTCGAAACAGGTTGGCCAGCGCAAAATGCAGCTCGACGGTGTTGGTGTCCACAGAGGCCACTTCCAAAAAAGCATCAATCGCCTTGTCGGGCTGCTCGCTGAGCAGGAAGTTCACGCCTTTAAAATACGACGCAGGCAGCTGACCGCGTGCACTCACGTCGGACCTTCGCTCCAAACGCGCAGCCATCCACCCAAGACTGAAGATCAGGGGAACAAGGATCAGCCACCAGGTTTCAAATTCCATGGCTTGGGCCTATGGGCAGTGCAGTCAACGTGTTGGCGGGTTCCGCAACCGCTTGCACTGCAGGGGCGGAAGATTTCAATTGAGCCAGTTCTTTCTCAAGGCGCTCCAACTGCTTGGTGGCGGTGGAAGTGGCACGTTTGGCTTTTAACCACGATGGCAACAAAGACAACCAGGCAAATATGGCGCCCAAAAGAAAGGCGGCAAGCAAAGCGACCACAAGCTGAACTTGGATTTCAAGACCAGGAAGCCATTTGACTGTCACCAGATCGGTGTTGCGAATGGAGAAGACAAGGACAACCAGAAACAGTGCTGTGCGCACCACCCAAGCGACGATTTTCAAGGTGAATCCCCAGTTTTTTTGGTTGAATCAACACCGACAGTTCATCGGTGTGATCAACAAGGCTTCACCGAGGAAAGGCCGATTTAACGCTCTTTCTTGGAGTATAAATCAACTCGCTCACGAAGCTCTTTGCCGGGCTTAAAGTGAGGCACGCGCTTTTCCGGAACAACCACTTGTTCGCCAGATTTGGGATTGCGACCCACGCGCTGCGGACGGCGGGTGAGAGAAAAACTGCCAAAACCACGAATCTCGATGCGTTGACCATCGGCCAGTGCCTGAGTCATGGTGTCAAGAATGCTTTTAACCGCAAAATCGGTGTCCCGAACAGGCAACTTCGGGAAGCGTTTGACCAGCTGGTTGATGAGTTCTGATTTTGTCATTGTTTTAAGCATCACAGACAGCCCACCCGGGGAGGGTGGGCATGTCGGTTTTACAACGGATTACTGATTGCCAAGCTTGGCTTTCAACAGAGCGCCAAGGCTGGTTGTTCCGGCTGAGCCAGCGCTTTCTTCAGCGATCTTCTTGAGTGCCTCATCGGTGTCCACTTGGTCTTTGGCCTTGATGGACAGTGCAATGGAGCGGCTCTTGCGATCCACGTTGATCACCATGGCAGTCACGGCGTCGCCTTCGTTGAAGGCGTTGCGCGCATCTTCCACGCGGTCGTTGGAGATCTCAGAGGCACGCAGGTAACCCTCGATGTCGTCGCCCAGGTCAACCACCACACCCTTGGCGTCCACCGACTTCACTTTGCCAGTCACCATGGAGCCACGGTCGTTGGAGGATGCGAACACAGTGAAAGGATCGCCAGACAGTTGCTTGATGCCCAAGCTGATGCGCTCACGCTCTGTGTCGATTGCCAGCACCAGTGCTTCCACTTCATCGCCTTTCTTGAAACGACGCACGGCTTCTTCACCGGTTTCATTCCAGGACAGATCGGACAGGTGAACCAGGCCGTCGATGCCTCCAGGCAGACCAATGAACACGCCAAAGTCGGTGATCGACTTGATGGCGCCGGACACTTTGTCACCCTTCTTGAAGTTGGAGGAGAACTCTTCCCATGGGTTGGCCAGGCACTGCTTCATGCCCAAGCTGATGCGGCGACGCTCTTCGTCGATCTCCAACACCATGACTTCCACTTCGTCACCCAGGGTAACCACTTTCTTGGGGTCAACGTTCTTATTGGTCCAATCCATTTCGGACACATGCACCAAGCCTTCGATGCCCTGCTCAACTTCCACAAACGCGCCGTAATCGGTGATGTTGGTCACCTTGCCGAACAGGCGTGTGTCGGCTGGGTAGCGACGTGACAAACCGACCCATGGGTCTTCACCAAGCTGCTTCACGCCCAAAGACACGCGATTCTTTTCCTGGTCGAACTTCAGTACTTTTGCTTCGATTTCTTCGCCAACCGTCAACACTTCGGACGGGTGACGTACACGGCGCCATGCCAAGTCGGTGATGTGCAACAGACCGTCGATGCCACCCAGGTCCACGAACGCGCCGTAGTCGGTGATGTTCTTGACGATGCCCTTGACCACAGAACCTTCCTGCAGGTTGGACAGAAGCTTTTCGCGCTCTTCGCCCATGGTGGCTTCTACCACCGCGCGGCGGCTCAACACCACGTTGTTGCGCTTGCGATCCAGCTTGATGACTTTGAACTCGAGGGTTTTGCCTTCGAATGGGGTGGTGTCTTTTACGGGACGCACGTCCACCAGAGAACCTGGCAGGAAAGCGCGGATGGAGTTCACCATCACCGTGAGACCGCCCTTCACCTTGCCGGTGATGGTGCCGGTGACCAGCTCGCCAGACTCCAGGGCCTGCTCCAGGCTCAGCCATGCGGACAGGCGTTTGGCTTTGTCGCGAGACAGCAATGTTTCGCCGTAACCGTTTTCCAGGGCTTCAATCGCCACGGAAATGAAATCGCCGTCATTGACTTCCACATTGCCATGGTCATCTTTGAATTCTTCGAGGGGGATGTAGCTTTCGGATTTCAGCCCTGCGTTCACAACCACGTAGTTGTAATCAACACGAACAACTTCGGCTGTGATCACTTCGCCTGCGCGCATTTCTTTGCGATTCAGGCTTTCTTCAAACATAGCTGCAAAGCTATCGGGGGCTTGGGTAATTTGAGTTGAGGTCATAAAAGTGAAAATTTACACGCCAATGCGGGAAGCACGACGGAGTTCAAAAACGTCTGAATCTTGATTAATCCAGACGGCTTACAAGGGCAGTGAGTATAGCAAGAAAGCCTTTTTCCATCAAGTGTTTAAAGAGTCTTTTGCGACCACGCAAGGATGGTTTCCACCACATCGTTGATCCCAATGTCGGAACAATCCAACACTCTGGCGTCCTCACAAGGCTTCAAAGGCGCCACCGCCCGCTCTGAATCTCGCTTGTCACGGGCAAGCAGATCTTGATAAATGGCGTCGAAACTTGCCGTTTGACCCCGCCCTTCTATTTGCTTGACTCTGCGCTCGGCGCGCACTTGCGCGCTTGCAGTCAAAAACACCTTGAGCACGGCATCGGGAAACACCACAGAGCCCATGTCCCGGCCATCGGCGACCAGGCCAGGCGACTGCCTAAAATCCCGCTGACGTTGTAACAGGGCGGCACGCAACTGGGAATCCACCGCCAGACGGGAAGCCATCACACCGGCTTGCTCGGTGCGAATCGCATCAGACACATCCTCACCTCCAAGCAAAACAGTCTCGTTCTGAAACGACACCGGCATGCAGGCAGCCAGTTGCACCAAGGGGGCGTGATGTTCCTGCACATCAATGGACAAACCCGATCGCGATGCCGCAACCCCCAAGACGCGGTAAATGGCACCACTGTCCAGGTAGTGGTATCCAAGGCGCTTGGCCACCAAACCAGCCACGGTGCCTTTGCCAGAGGCGGTTGGGCCGTCGATTGCAATCACAGGCACGTTGTTTTGCATGCTGTCATCCATTGCGTTGGGCACGCACATTCATGCCCAAACCGCTGGCCAGGGCCACAAAACCAGGGAAGGAGGTGTCCACTGTTTGTGCCCCGCGAATGGTCATGGTGCCTTCCGCTCGGATCGCCGCCACCGTGAACGACATGGCAATCCGATGATCGCCTTGCGACTCGATGGCTGTGCCCTTGTAACGCAAACCGCCCAGGTGGCCCAGCCCCTGAATGATCATCCCGTCTTCGGTGGGCTGCGCGTCTACCCCGCAGGCTTGCAGCCCCTGCGCCATCACTGCGATGCGGTCAGACTCCTTCACCCGCAACTCTTCGGCCCCGGTGAGCACCGTGGTTCCCACCGCATTGGCGGCTGCCACAAAAATCACTGGGAACTCATCAATGGCCAAGGGCACCAAATGCGCTGGAATATTGATGCCGCGCAGTTGTGCGCTGCGAATGCGAACATCCGACACAGGCTCGCCGCCAACCACTGCAGGATTGCTCAATTCAATGTTGGCCCCCATCAGGGTCAAAATGTCGATGATGCCGGTGCGGGTTGGGTTCATTCCCACGTGCTTGAGGGTGATGTCGGCATGTTCACAAATGCTGGCTGCCACCATGAAAAACGCTGCCGACGAGATGTCGGAAGGCACATCAATCCGGGTGGCTTTTAAGGTTTGGCCACCGCGCACCCGCGCTGTGGCACCGTCAGTTTGCACTTCCACGCCAAAGCCGCGCAACATGCGCTCTGTGTGGTCACGGGTCACAGCAGGCTCAGTGGTCTCGGTCACACCATCGGCATAAAGGCCCGCCAGCAATACACAACTCTTCACCTGCGCCGAGGCCATCGGCAATGCATACGAAATCGCCTTCAAACCCTTTCGAGCCTTGATATGCAGAGGGGGGCGTCCGCCCTCTTGGGCTTCAATCTCAGCCCCCATGCACTTCAAAGGGTCCATCACACGTTTCATGGGGCGTTTGGACAGGCTGGCATCGCCAATCAGGGTCACATCAAAGCCCTGGCCCGCCATCAGGCCAGAGATAAGCCGCATGGAGGTGCCGCTGTTGCCACAATCCAGGGGCGTTGCAGGCTTTTTCAAGCCATGCAAACCCACCCCGTGCACGCGCACACGGCCTTGATCTGGTCCTTCAATGCGCACACCCATGGCACGAAATGCATTCATGGTGGAAATCGCATCCTCTCCCTCCAAAAAGCCTTCGACTTCGGTGACGCCCTCTGCAATCGACCCCATCATGATGGCGCGGTGAGAGATGGATTTGTCCCCAGGCACGCGGGCAGCGCCCGCCATTTGCCGGGTATGACTTGCATGAAATTCAATCAGGTTCTGGTCTGACATGGTGTGTGCTTGGCTAAAAATCGGTGTTATTGGGGTTTCCAGGCGCTGCGATACATGGCGGCCTGCGCAAGTGTGCCCTCCAGGGCTTTGCGATCTTCCTGTTCGATGGCTTGGCGAAGCTGGGCAATCGTGCGCTCAAACTCCCCCAGGGTGGAAAGCAATGCCTTGCTGTTGTTCTGGAATATATCAGCCCACATTTCAGGAGAGCTGGCCGCGATGCGGGTAAAGTCGCGGTAGCCCGCGCCACCTTCTTTCATGAACTGTTCGCCTTTGGGATGGTTCAGCACGCTGGCCACGTAGGCGAATGCCAGCAGATGCGGCAGGTGGCTGACCGCACCAAACATCTCGTCATGGTCCATGGCATTCATGGTGCGCAGACGAGCACCGACCCGGGTCCAATACTGCTCTACCTTGTGAAGACTGGCAGCTTGGGTTTGAGGCAAGGGGCAGATCACGCAATTGCGGTCTTCAAACAAATGGGAAACGGCTGCTGCTGGCCCGTGAGACTCTCCGCCTGCGATGGGGTGTGCCAACACAAAACGAGCTGACAAACCCGGGAATTTTGGTTCAAGTGCCTGCAACACCTCGACCACGTCGGATTTCGTGCTACCCGCATCAAAAATTAGGCAGTTGGCTGGCAGCACAGGTAAAAATTGCGTGAGCACTTGCTGATATTGGCGCACCGGTATGGAGAGCACGACCGCATCGACCATGCGCAAGTTAGAATCCCCAGGACCAACGATGCATTCATCCACAATCCCCAAGCGCAATGCCTCATGGGCTGTTTCTAACTTGCGGGAGTAGCCGAGCACATGGCCCACCAAGCCATGCTTTTTTGCTGCCAGGCAAATGGATCCGCCAATCAGCCCCACGCCGATGGCCAGCAAACGGTTAAAAAGCAAGGGTTTGGGCATGTTCAGCCCGCCACTTGCGCCAACGCCTTGGGCAAGGCGGTGAGCAAGGCCTGGTTTTCTTCAGGCAAACCAACAGAGACCCGCAACCACTGGGGCAGGCCGTAGTTGTTGACTGGTCGCACAATCACGCCCAGGCGCTGCAAGGCGTCAAACACCTTCATGCCGGAATCGGATGATTCGCCCACCTTCACCAACACAAAGTTGCCATAAGAGGGCACGTACTCCAGGCCCAAAAACTTGAACCCACTTTGCAGCTGTTCCAGACCCGCCTGATTCACTTGGTAGGTTTGTGTCAAGAACTCGGTGTCATCAAGCGCTGCCTCGGCAGCCGCCAGTGCAATGGAATTGACGTTGAAGGGCTGGCGCACACGGTTGAGTAGATCAGCCACTGGCGCACTGCTCACCGCGTAACCAACCCGCAGACCGGCCAACCCGTAGGCCTTTGAAAAGCTGCGGGACACCAGCAAGTTGGGATATTTGGCCACCCATTGTGTGGAGTCGTACTGGTCTTCAGGCCGCAAAAACTCGTTGTAGGCCTCATCCAGCACGACCAATACATGGGTCGGCACCGCATCCAGAAACGCCTTGAGTTTGGCCTGAGGCAAGAAGGTGCCCGTTGGGTTGTTGGGGTTGGCAATAAACACCACCCGAGTGTGCTCATCGATGGCCTGCAAAAAACCATCCAGATCGTGGGTGTAACACACGGCGGGCACGACCTTGCTTTGCGCACCACAACCTTGGGTGGCCAAAGGATACACGGCAAACGCATACTGCGAATAAACGGCATTGGTGCCCTGCGTGAGAAACGCCTTGGCTGCCAGCTCCAGCACGTCATTGGAGCCGTTGCCCAGGGTAATTTGCTCTGGTTTTACAGCATGCTTGGCCGACAGGCGTGCTTTCAGTGAAAACCCATTGGCGTCGGGGTAGCGACCCAGGTCTTGCGCAGCTTGCGCAATCGCGGCCTTGGCCTTGCTGCCCAAGCCCAGCGGGTTTTCATTGGATGCAAGCTTCACCACTTGGCTCGGATCCAGGCCCAATTCACGCACCACATCGGCCACGGGTTTGCCAGCGCGGTAAGGGGCAATGGCTCGGATGAATTCGGGGGCAAGTTCGGTCAGGGTGTGCATGGTGCTCTCAAACAAGATGGGTGCTACAAAACATGGGCCTCGCGGGCAATTCAACCGCGTTGTGCTGCAGGATATGACCCAAGCACATGAAGGAACGACGCTGTTTTGCGCAATTGGTCCAACGCATTTTTAACAGCGGGCTCGCTCTGGTGACCCTCCAGATCGATAAAAAAATAATACTCCCAACGGCCATTGCGAGCTGGCCGGGATTCCAAACGAGTCATGGAGACATTTTCGGCGTTAAATGGCTCCAACATTTTGTAAACAGCCCCAGGTTGATTGGGCACAGAGGCCACCAAACTGGTTTTGTCTTTGCCGGATGGGCCGGTGGATTGATGCCCCAACACCAGGAACCGCGTGGTGTTGTGCGCATCGTCCTGAATGTGCTCCTGATAGGCCTGCAAGCCGTAACGCTCACGCGCTGCTTGACCGGCAATGGCCGCCACGCTGGCATCTTCGCTGGCCAGTTGGGCGGCAGCGCCATTGCTGGCAACAGTTTCTTGCTGAATATTGGGGGCGTGCTGCTGAAGCCAATTGCGGCACTGGGCAAGCGCTTGGGGATGCGCACAAATTTTGCGGATCCCCTCCAGCGTTCCACTCTGGCACAACAACTGGTGATGAATGGCCAACTGAACCTCACCACAGATTTGCGCCTTGGACTCCACCAAGGCATCGAGCGTGCGGGCAATCGAGCCTTCGGTGGAGTTTTCAACAGGCACCACAGCAAAGTCCACTTGCTGTGCGTGCAATTGACGAAATGCCTCTTCGATGGTCTCAACAGGCTCGGCCTGCACACAGTGACCAAAAAACGCCCACACCGCCTGCTCGCTGTAGGTGCCCAAGGGCCCCAAAAATGCCACCTGCACTTCCCGCTCCAAAGATCGGCACGCCGACATGATTTCTTTGAACAAAGTGTTGATGTGTTGTGCACTCAAAGGCCCGCGGTTGGCTGCGTTGAGTTTGTCCAGCACCTGCGCCTCGCGTTCGGGGCGCATCACTGGGGCATCGGTTTTGGCTTTCACATGGCCAATCGATTGAGCGAGGCTGGCGCGCTGATTGAGCAGCTTGAGCAGTGCTTGGTCAATGCTGTCAATTTGGTCGCGGTACTGTGCCAGGTCTTTGTTGATGTCCATCATGCCACTTCCTTCTCGAACGCCTGCATGAACGCCACCAATGCCTGCACGCCAGCCAGGGGCATTGCGTTGTAAATCGAGGCACGCATGCCGCCCACGGATTTGTGCCCTTTCAACTGCACCAGGCCAGCATCTGCCGCGCGCTTTAAAAATTCGCCATTGAGGGACTCATCGGCCAAGGTAAAAGGCACGTTCATGCGCGAGCGGTCTGACTGGCGCACCGGGCAATGGTAAAAATCACTTGCATCAATGGCGTTGTAAAGCAGGTTGGCTTTTTGCTCAGCCTGGGCTTGTGCCCACGGCACGCCGCCCTGAGCCAACAGCCACTCAAAGACCAAACCAGCAATGTAAATGGAATAGGTGGGTGGCGTGTTGTACATCGAACCATTGTCGGCGACGGTGGCAAATTCAAAGGCCGAGGGGCACACAGAAAGTGCCCTGCCAAGCAAGTCTTTGCGAATAATCACCAAGGTGACGCCCGCAGGGCCAATGTTTTTTTGCGCGCCACCATAAATCACCCCATACCGAGAGACATCCAGCGTCTTGGAGAGAATGTTGGAGGACATGTCGGCGACCACTGGGCAATCCAGCAGTGGGCTCAGGGCCTCAATCTGACCTTCAAACTCCACACCACCAATCGTCTCGTTGTCGCAGTAATGCAAGTACGCCATGCCTTGGCCATTCACGCGCTCTGGTAGATTGCCGCAATCGGGAATGTAAGTGCCAGCGGCCAAATCAGCATTGGGTGCACCATTGTCCAACAGCACCCTGGCCAAGCCGTACTTGCCAAACTCCTTGGTGGTTTTTTTGGACCACGCGCCGGTGTTGACAAACGCCGCTTGCTCAAAACCGTTCAGGAGGTTCATGGGCACAATTGCATTCATGCCCACAGCCCCGCCCTGCATGAACAACACCTCGTGGGAGTCTGGCACCTGCAGCAGGGTTTTAAAATCTGCGCGGGTCTTCTCGAAAATGGCTGTGTACTCTGGGCTGCGATGGCTCATTTCCATCACAGACAAACCCTTGCCTTGCCAATCCAGCATTTCAAGGGCGGCACGTTGCAACACAGATTCTGGCAAAGCGGCAGGGCCTGCAGAAAAATTCCAGACTCTAGACATGCTGTCTTTTACCCCTGCCTTACTCTGTGTCACCAGACGCTGGCGCCTGGTCCGCTTCGCTCGAATCACCAAATTCTTCGGACTCTTCTGCATCCGACTCCACAATGCGTTGCAATCCGGACAACCATGTGCCTTCGTCCACGCTGATGAGGGTTACGCCTTGGGTGGCCCGGCCCATCTCGCGAATCTCAGACACGCGAGTGCGCACCAACACCCCACCTGTGGTGATCAACATGATTTCATCGGTGGGATTGACCAGCACAGCAGACACCACTTTGCCATTGCGCTCGGAGGTCTGGATGGCAATCATCCCTTTGGTACCGCGACCATGACGTGTGTATTCAGACACGGGGGTGCGCTTGCCATAGCCATTTTCAGTGGCGGTGAGCACAGACTGGTTTTCGTTCTCGGCCACCAGCAGTGCAATCACCTGCTGCCCATCTTCCAAGTTCATGCCGCGCACGCCCCGAGCATTGCGGCCCATGGCGCGCACGTCGTTTTCATCAAAACGCACGGCTTTGCCCGCATCGCTGAACAACATCACATCATGGTGGCCATCGGTCATGGCCGCACCAATGAGGTAGTCGCCTTCGTCCAGATTCACCGCAATGATGCCTCGCTTCATCGGGCGTGAAAAATCGCTCAGCTTGGATTTTTTAACTGTGCCCAGGCTGGTGGCCATGAACACGTATTTGTCCTCATCTTCAAAATCCTTCACCGGCAACATGGCTGTGATTTTTTCGCCGTCTTCAAGCGGCAACATGTTGATGATGGGGCGCCCACGGGAGGTACGCGAACCCTGCGGCACCTCGTAAACCTTTAGCCAATACACGCGTCCACGGTTGGAGAAGTACAAAATGGTGTCGTGGGTGTTGGCCACAAACAGATAATCAATCCAATCGTCGTCTTTGGTGGTGGCGGCCTGCTTGCCACGTCCTCCACGCTTCTGGGCGCGATACTCAGTGAGCGGCTGACTCTTGATATACCCCGAGTGGGACAAAGTCACCACCATGTCTTGCGGGGTGATCAAGTCTTCTGTGCCGAGCTCCGTGGCATTGAATTCGATGGTTGAGCGGCGCTCATCGCCGAACTCATTGCCAATGCCGATGAGCTCGTCCTTGATGATCTGGTTGATGCGAGCCGGTTTGCTCAAGATGTCGAGCAGGTCGGCAATTTGGTCAATCACCTCTTTGTACTCGTTGATGATTTTGTCTTGCTCAAGGCCAGTGAGGCGCTGCAAACGCATGTTAAGAATTTCTTGCGCCTGTACATCACTCAACCGATACAAGCCGTCGTCTTGCAAGCCCAGGCGGCTGGGCAAGCCCTCGGGACGGAACGCTTTGGCCCCACCAGAATCGCCCAACTCCGTGCGGCTCAACATTTCTCGCACCAATGAGGAATCCCAGGCTCTCGCGAGCAAATCTGCCTTTGCCACAGGCGGGGTTGGGGCAGCTTTGATGATGGCAATAAACTCGTCGATGTTGGCCAACGCCACAGCCAAGCCTTCAAGCACATGCCCACGCTCGCGGGCCTTGCGAAGTTCGTACACCGTGCGACGAGTGACCACCTCACGCCTGTGCCGCAGGAAATAAACAATCAACTCTTTGAGGTTCAGCAGCTTGGGCTGGCCATCGACCAAGGCAACCATGTTGATGCCAAAGGTGTCTTGCAGTTGGGTGTTTTTGTAGAGATTATTGAGCACCACCTCGGGCACTTCGCCCCGCTTGAGCTCGATCACCACACGAATACCGTCCTTGTCAGACTCATCGCGAATGTCGGAGATGCCTTCCATCTTTTTTTCTTGCACAAGCTCTGCAATGCGCTCAAGCAGGCTTTTTTTATTGACTTGGTAAGGCAATTCATCAACGATGATGGCCACGCGATTGCCTCGGTCAATGTCTTCAAAATGGGTTTTTGCGCGCATCACCACGCGACCACGGCCAGTGCGGTAACCCTCACGCACACCGGCGATGCCGTAGATGATGCCGGCCGTGGGAAAGTCTGGTGCGGGGATCAACTCAATGAGATCCTCCACGGTGCAGTCTGGCGTATCGATGGCAAAAAGACAGGCCGCGACAACTTCTTTGAGGTTGTGGGGTGGCATGTTGGTGGCCATGCCCACAGCAATACCCGAGGAGCCATTGACCAACAAATTGGGCAAACGCGCAGGCAACACACGGGGCTCTTTTTCGCTGCCATCGTAGTTGGGGCCAAAATCGACGGTTTCTTTGTCGATATCCAGCAGCATTTCGTGGGCAATCTTGTCCAAGCGAATTTCGGTGTAACGCATCGCAGCGGCGTTGTCGCCGTCGATGGAACCAAAGTTACCCTGGCCATCCACCAAGGTGTAGCGCAGTGAGAAATCCTGCGCCATGCGCACAATGGTGTCATACACAGCCGAGTCGCCATGGGGGTGGTATTTACCGATAACGTCACCCACAATACGAGCCGACTTTTTGTACGCACGGTTCCAATCGTTGTTCAATTCATGCATAGCAAACAGCACCCGGCGGTGTACTGGCTTTAGGCCATCGCGCACGTCGGGCAGCGCGCGGCCCACAATCACGCTCATGGCGTAATCCAGGTACGATCTGCGCATCTCCTCTTCAAGGCTGATGGGGAGCGTTTCTTTTGCGAATGAATCCATGTTTTTTCTTGTCGTGAAAGGTCGGAAGGAACAAGACAGCCGCTGACTTTTTACCTCCGAGGGTCAAAAGCCACACATCCATAGGCGTTGCACTTGCAAGCCTTTGATTGTATCAGCCAAAATCAACCGGACGGCGCGCGCCCATGCGTTCCAATTCAACAAGTGACCCTGCCCATGCAACTGCTGTTACCCCGTTGGCTGCTTAGCCTGCACAATGCTTGCGAAGTGCTTGAAAACCAAGCTGTTTTAATTCACGACGACAAAATTTTGGCCACAGGAAGTGCCCAAGACCTTTGCCAAGCACATCCGCTGGCCGAACAAATCCAGCTGCCCAATCAGGTTTTGATGCCCGGGTTGATCAACATGCACACCCACGCCGCCATGAATCTGTTGCGCGGTGCAGCCGATGATTTGGCACTGCATGACTGGCTCCAATCAAAAATATGGCCGCTGGAAGGCGCCTTGGCCGATGCCGAGTTTGTATACGACGGCACGGTGCTGGCGGCAGCGGAAATGCTGCGCAACGGCATCACAACCTTCAACGACATGTATTTTTATCCAGAACAGATTGCACAGGCTTCGCTGGATGTTGGTACCCGGGTTGTGGCGGGAATCACGGTGATTGAGTTCCCGACCCGATACGCTGCAGATGCTCGCCAATACATCGACCTGGGGATTGCGGCGCGCGACAAGTTCAAGAATGAACCCACCGTGCACTGGAGCGTGGCCCCACATGCCCCCTACACGGTGAGTGACGAAACCTTTGCTCACATGGCCACCCTGGCAGAAGAACTGGATTTGCCAATCCATTGCCATCTGCACGAAACCGCAAGCGAGGTGAGTGACGCGGTGGCCCGCACCGGTGAAAGGCCTTTTGCGCGTTTTCAGCGCCTGGGGCTAATCAATGAACGGTTTTTGGCCGTGCACGGGGTGCACCTGGATGAACAAGAACTTCAAACCATGGCCAAGGTTGGCGCAACACTGGTGCATTGCCCAAGCTCCAATTTAAAGCTGGCCAGCGGGATTGCACCGACTGCGCGGGCACTGAAAATGGGGGTCCGGGTGACTGTGGGCACCGACGGTGCAGCCAGCAACAACAAACTTGACCTCTGGGAAGAAGGACGCCTGTCATCCCTGCTCTGCAAGGGCAGCAGTGGCGACGCCACCGCATGGCCCGCCGAGGCATTGCTGCGCAGCATGACAACCGACGCCGCACAGGCGCTTGGACTGGAGCACCAGATCGGTGCAATTGCACCAGGAATGCAGGCAGACCTGATTGCGATCACCATTGGCGAGCATCCCCACCAATTGCCAAACAACAACCTTGTCTCAAAACTGGCTTACAGCGGGGCCGGGCGCGATGTTGAACATGTTTGGGTGGCAGGCACCCAAGTTGTGCAATCGCAACAACTTGTCGGTAAAAGGGCACAAATAGTGGCTGAAATCATGCGAAAAACCCAACGAGTGTGGCAGACTCGTGTCGAGAAAGTTGGTTGAGAGGGTGACAACCAAGACAGCGCCTGCTGTAAACTACCAACCAGCTTGAACCCCTATTTAACCCAAGGAGCAACAATGAAAAAAATGTCGACTCTCACGCAAGTATTGATGGCAGCGGCCATCGGTACAGCGTCTACAGCCGCTTTGGCCCACACAACATCCAAAGGTGAAGGCCTGTCCGGCTACGTAGTGGATAGCAGCGGCAAGATTGTGAAGGACGGCTCCGGCGAGTGCGTGCGCACCAGCTATTTCACAGCCGCTTTGGCAGTTCAGGAATGTGATCCTGACCTGATCCCCAAGAAAGCAGCCGCTCCCGCACCAGCTGCAGCCCCCGCACCCGCGGCACCAGCACCTGCACCAGCCCCAACACCCGTGATCACCAAGGTTAGCTTGGAAGCGGATGCTTACTTCGACTTTGACAAGGCCACTTTGAAGCAAGGCGGCAAGGACCGCATCGACGCTGAAATCGCCAAGTTGGGTCAAGTGGAGTTGAACAGCGTGATCGCGATTGGTCACACCGATTCGATCGGTTCCGACGCATACAACCAGAAGCTGTCTGAGCGTCGCGCCCAGGCTGTGAAGGACTACATGGTTAGCAAAGGCGTGTCTGCCGATCGCATCCAGATCAAAGGCATGGGCGAAAGCCAACCAATCGCGGACAACAAGACCCGCGAAGGCCGCGCCAAGAACCGTCGCGTTGAAATCGAATTCAACGCAACCCAGAAAGCAGCCAAGTAATCGGCGACTTAAGGTTCTGAATCAGAAAAGCCCGGCAACGCCGGGCTTTTTTGTTGGGTGCTCGGGTAGAATCAAATTCGTAATCAATCTTTGAACCAAGCACATCATGAGCAGTACACCCAACAACAACTTTGACCCAGCCGAATTGGCCAAATTTTCTGCGCTCGCCGCCAAATGGTGGGATCCCAACAGCGAATTTCGCCCACTTCACGAGATCAATCCCCTGCGACTGAACTGGATTGACGAGCGTGTCCGTTTGCCAGGCAAACAAGTGCTAGACGTTGGCTGCGGAGGTGGCATCTTGGCAGAAAGCATGGCTCGCCGTGGTGCAAATGTACTGGGCATCGATTTGGCTGACAAATCCCTCAAGGTTGCCGAGTTGCACAAGCTGGAAACCGGTGTGACCAATGTAAGCTACCGTGCCGTGTCTGCCGAACAACTGGCGGATGAACAGCGCGGGCATTACGACGTGGTGACCTGCCTGGAAATGTTGGAGCATGTGCCAGACCCTGCACAAACTGTCCAAGCGTGCGCAGATTTGTGCAAACCGGGCGGTTGGCTGTTTTTCTCCACCATCAACCGAAACCCCAAAAGCTTCTTGTTCGCGATTGTGGGTGCAGAGTACGTGTTGAACTTATTGCCCAAAGGCACCCACGCCTACGACAAGTTCATCAAACCGTCCGAGCTGGCACAATATTGTCGCAAAGCAGGGTTGGAATTTTCGGAGATTATCGGCTTGGTATACAACCCACTGACCAAGGTGTACCGCTTGGCCCGCGACACCGATGTGAATTACATGGTGGCCTGTCGCAAACCCAACTGAGGACACTGACCGTGATGCAGTTCAAGGCCGTGCTTTTCGACCTCGATGGCACTTTGGTGGACACCGCCCCCGACCTCTGTGGCACCATCCAAGACATGCAGAGTGATCGCGGGATGGAGGTTTCCCCGCTTGCGAGCATGCAGCACCTGTCCTCGGGTGGAGCGCGTGCTTTGTTGAGAGCGGGTTTTGGCCTGGAGCCGCATTACCCGGATTTCCCAGCCATGCGCGCAGAATTTCTTGAACGCTATGAGGCGCGCATCGCCCGCGCCAGTGCCCCCTACAGCGGCATTGTGCCGCTTCTCCACGGCATTCAATCCAAGGGGTTGCGGTGGGGGGTGGTCACCAACAAACCCTATTATCTTGCTGAAAAACTGATGGCAGAGTTGGATTTGTTGAGGGACTGTGCTGTGTTGATCGGCGGGGACAGTGCTGAAAAACCCAAACCCTCCCCACTGCCTTGCCTGATGGCCGCGTCTGAATTGCGCTTACCAACGGATCGGTGTGTGATGGTGGGCGACGATGCCAGGGACATTGAGGCTGGACAGGCCGCAGGCATGTTCAGCGTGGCGGTGCGCTATGGCTACATCGCGAGCGACATCGACCAATGGGGCGCCGATGTGGTCGTAAACTCACCACAATCGCTTGCCAGCTGGGTGATGAACAACACCTGATTTGCATCGCATGGCTCACGGGCTTATACTACGTCTCCCTTGGGGCCGATCCGGTTTCGACGTGGATTGCAAAGCTATTGGGGCGTGTCGAGGACCAGTGACCTCGTAAATCCATCTGGAAAACTTTAAACGCAAACGACGATCGTTTCGCTCTAGCCGCTTAATTGCCGCTAGG
>DASUDK010000086.1:0-6787 GCA_036275655.1 Limnobacter sp.
CGGCTGCAAAGCCATCATGCCACTGGCCTCGCTGATTGGCTCGGGCATGGGCATTCTCAACCCCTGGAACATCCACCTCATTCTTGAAAAAGCCAAGGTGCCCGTGATTGTGGATGCAGGCGTGGGCACAGCCTCCGATGCGGCCATCGCCATGGAAATGGGCTGTGCAGGCGTGCTGATGAACACGGCGATTGCCAAAGCGCAAAACCCAGTGCAAATGGCCCGAGCCATGCGATTGGCCACCGAGGCAGGCCGCGACGCCTATTTGGCAGGTAGAATGCCAAAAAAGTTTTACACCGCCAGCCCGTCCTCCCCCGTGGAAGGCGTGATTTCTCCCAGCAAGCCATGACTGAACCCACCCCGGCCGCAACACCCCCAATCGAAGAGGACAACAACCCGTTTCGCAACAAGCACATCCGCAGCTTTGTGAAACGCCGGGGGCATATTTCTCGCGCGCAAGAGCGTGCTGTTGAGCAAGGCATGCCCCAGTGGGGCATTGCGTACGCCCCAAACACCCCGATTGATTTTGAGCAGCAATGGGGGCGGCAAGCACCCAACTGGCTTGAAATTGGTTTTGGCATGGGGGAGACCACAGCCAAAATTGCCGCAGCACACCCGCATGTGAATTACCTCGGGGTAGAAATCTACACGGCCGGTGTTGGCTCCCTGCTCAAAAAGATTGACGAGCAGGACTTACAGAACATCCGCATCATTTCTCATGACGTGGTGGAAGTGCTGCAAGACATGATCCCCAACGGCAGCCTGGACAAAGTGCTGCTGTACTTCCCCGACCCATGGCGCAAAAAGAAGCACCACAAGCGCAGGCTCATCCAAACCGAATTCGTGGCAAAACTTGCCACCAAAATGAAACCCGGTGGTGTTTTGCATTGCGCAACCGACTGGGAAAACTACGCCCACCACATGCTGGAAGTGTTGGAGGCTGCGCCGGATTGGATCAACCTTGCAGGCGCCGGATTCTCCCCCCGCCCCGATGACCGCCCACTCACCAAATTCGAAAACCGTGGTTTGAAACTCGGCCATGGCGTTTGGGACCTGCTCTACCAAACCAAAGCCTGAGCTGCCAACCCGCTTGCGGTATGCCGCAAACCGGGGGGATTTGATGTAATGCAAACAATGCATTGCTGTAAGCAATCCCATGCCTCAACTTTTCAACCTGTCGGCCTTGCCCATCTCCCAAGAAGGTTTGTGGCTTGTTTTTTTGGGTCTATGCCTTGCATTTTGGGTGGCACGGCGCATCCGCCGACTTGTGTTTGAGCCGCTTCATCAAATCACACTCGGTGCACAAAAAATCTCCGAAGGCGACTTTGATGTACGACTCACCCACACCAGTCTCGGCACCATCAACACCCTGGTGCACGCCATCAACCAAATGGCGATCAACCTCCAACAACGGGATCAACAAGCGCGGCGCACGGCCTACCAAGACCGATTGACCGGGCTCTACAACCGCAGCTACCTGTCGTTGGCCTTGAACGATCGAACATTGCACGCCCGCGAACCCTTGTCAGTGCTCACCTGGAGTGTGGAAAATCTTGAAGGCATTCAAGAAGTGTTGGGGCATGAAGTGGCCGACCAGTTGTTGATTCGGGTTGCCACCAAAGCCAGGCGCATCTGCCGAGACAACGTGGTGTTGGCGCGCGTCGAAGGGGCGGTGTTTTGTATTGTGATGCCGCGCCGCCTGCTCAGCGTGAAGCTGGCAAAATACCCGCTCAAACGCCTGCTGCAAGGGGTGATACGCCTTAAAAACTACAACCTGGATGTGCAGGGGCATGCAGGCATCGCCCACTTCCCGGAACACGGCCAATGCCACGAAAGCCTGCTGCGCAGGGCAGAAATTGCACGCCAGATGGCCAGAAAAACCCGGCAAGTCAGCATCGAATTTGAGCCGAGGTTTGAACACCGAGCCTCCAACCGACTGCAATTGATTGCCCAACTTCGCGAGGCCATTGCGCTGGAGCAATTCTGTTTTTATTTTCAACCCAAACTGAACCTGCGCACCAACCGCATCAACCAAGCCGAGCTGTTGTTGCGCTGGAATCACCCCAGCAAAGGCCTGATCGCCCCCGGTGGGTTTATTGAATTGGCAGAGCAAACCGGCTTGATCAAAGACATCACACGCCTGGTGATTCAAAAAGCCTACGACATGAGCGAACTGTGTGCACAACAGAACATGCGCATCTCGGTCAATCTCTCTGCCGTGGATGTGGAAGACCTCTCTTTTGTGCAATTCATTGGGCAAATGCACCGGCGGCAACCCGAGGCGGCCAAGCACCTGATGCTGGAGATCACAGAGAGCGCAGCCATGCGGGACCCCGAGCAGGCGCTGGAAGTGCTCAGCAAACTCTCGGAAATGGGATTTCAAATCGCCATTGATGACTTTGGCACCGGCTACTCATCACTGGCTTACCTGAAACGCTTTCCAGTCACCGAACTCAAAATTGATCGATCGCTGGTGGAAGGCGCAGACTTGGACACCGATGGGCAAATCATCCTGGAGTCCACCATTGAGATGGGCCACATCATGGGGCTGTTGGTGACGACCGAAGGTGTGGAGACCGACGCCGAGTTTGAGCTGGTGCGCAAACTGGGTGCCGACTACCTCCAAGGATTCTGGTTGTCACGCCCCATGCCGTTTGACGAATTCCGGCTAAAACACCTGGTTGGCAACCACACCGCCCTGCTGGACCCCATCGCCAACCCACCCGAGTTAACCCAAAAAGTGCTGTGACTCAACCCCTGGGCTGTGGGCTTGGAATATGATGACGCTGTGAACATTCATACACAGCAGCACCTTGAAAATGAATCAATTTGACGTCGCCATCATTGGCAGTGGTTTGGCAGGCCTCACCACCGCTTTGCAATTGGCAGACAAACTGAAAGTGGCCATCATCTGCAAACGCTCCGTGTCGGACTCGGCTAGCCGATGGGCACAAGGTGGCATTGCCGCCGTGCGAGACCCGGCCGACAGCGTGGAGGAGCATGTGCAAGACACCCTGGTGGCGGGCGGCGGCCTGTGCGAGCGGGACGCTGTGCAATATATTCTTGAAAACGCATCCAGCGCGATTGATTGGCTGGTGGAACAAGGGGTGCCCTTCTCCCGCGAAGATGAAGAAGGCCCCAGCAACACCGAACCCAACGGATTTCACCTCACCCGCGAAGGCGGGCATAGCCGCCGACGCATTCTGCACGTGGCCGATGCCACCGGCGATGCGGTGCAAACCACCCTCGAAGCCAAGGCGCGCAACCACCCCAACATCGCCCTGTTTGAGCACCACATGGTGATCGACCTCATCACCGGGGATCGCCTGAACGAGAAAAAGGCGGGCATATTGGGGGCTTACGTGCTGGACGAGAACAGCCAGCGGGTGCTCACACTGAGCTGCCCCCACGTGGTGCTGGCCTGTGGTGGCGCAGGCAAGGTGTACAACTACACCACCAACCCTGACACTGCCACCGGCGACGGCATCGCCATGGCCTGGCGGGCAGGTTGCCGAATTGCCAACATGGAATTCATCCAGTTCCATCCCACCTGCCTCTACCACCCGTACGCCAAAAGCTTTTTGATCACCGAGGCGGTGCGTGGCGAAGGCGGCTTGCTTAAACTGCCGGATGGCACGCGCTTCATGCCCGATCACGATGAACGCGCAGAGCTGGCGCCTCGGGATGTGGTGGCACGCGCCATCGACTTTGAAATGAAAAAACGTGGCTTGGATTGTGTCTACCTGGACATCAGCCACGAACCCGCCGAGAAACTCAAAAAACATTTCCCGACGATCTACAAACGCTGCCTGGAGTTGGGCATCGACATCACCAAGCAAGGCATCCCTGTGGTGCCCGCCGCACATTACACCTGCGGCGGTGTGGTGACCGACCAGCATGCGCGCACCGACATCCCAGGCCTGTATGCCGTTGGAGAAACCGCCTACACCGGCCTGCATGGCGCAAACCGGCTGGCCAGCAACAGCCTGCTGGAGTGCGTGGTGCTGGGGCAGGCCGCCTCACGCCATATTTTGAGCAAGCCCCACCGAGAAACCATGGGGCTGCCCGATTGGGACGAAAGCCGCGTCACCGACCCCGACGAAGAGGTGGTGATTTCTCACAACTGGGCTGAATTGCGCCAAACCATGTGGAACTACGTGGGCATTGTGCGCACAGACAAACGCCTGGAGCGGGCACAACACCGAATCCAATTGCTGCGCGAAGAAATCCTGGAGTTTTACAGCAACTTCCGCGTGAGCCGCGATTTGCTTGAATTGCGAAACTTGGTGGATGTGGCCGACCTGATTGTGACCAGCGCACTGAGCCGCAAAGAAAGCCGAGGCCTGCACTTCAGCGCCGACTACCCCAACACCCTGCCCAAGGCATTCCCCACCGTGTTGCAGAGGGCACGGCGGCGAGGCTAAGCAACCGGCACCTCTCACAGGGGTGCCGTCCGCTTTAATCCAACACCCGCATGGAATAATCCACCGCCTGAATGTCTTTGGTGAGCGAGCCAATTGAAATCCGGTCCACGCCGGTTTGTGCAATGGCGCGCACGGTGTCTTCATTCACACCGCCGCTGGCCTCCAGCAAGGCGCGGCCTGCCGTGAGGGCCACGGCCTCGCGCATCGCCTCCAAGCTGAAGTTGTCCAACAACACCGACACGGCGCCGGCGTTGAGCGCCTCCTCCAACTGCGCAAGGGTTTCCACCTCAATCTGCACCGGGATGTGGCTGGCCCCCAAGGCTTTGGCATTGGCCAGCACCTGCGCCACACCGCCCGCCGCAGCGATGTGATTCTCTTTGATCAAAATGCCGTCATAAAGGGCCAAACGCTGATTCAGGCCACCGCCCACGCGCACCGCATACTTTTGTGCCAAACGCATGCCAGGCAAGGTTTTTCGGGTGTCCAGAATGCGGGCCTGTGTGCCCTCAATCAGCTTGACGAAATGACGCGTGCGGGTGGCCACAGCGCTGAGCAGTTGCAGGTAGTTCATGGCAGAACGCTCTGCAGTGAGCAGTGGGCGGGCTTCGGCCTGGATCTCACACACCACCGTGCCGGCCTCCACGGCCTGCCCCTCGGCCACCAGCCAATGCACTTGGGCATCGGGGCTGAGTGCTGCAAACACGGCGTCAAACCAAGGCTGGCCACACACCACGGCAGAGTCGCGGCACAACAACTGAGCCTTGCAACGCTTGCCAGCAGGCACCAGCAGGCCGGTCCAGTCTGTGTTGCCCAGGTCCTCGGCAATGGCACTGTGCACATTGTCCAACAGTGCCAGCTCCAAGGCCGGGCCAAAAGAGCGGAAAATCTCGGTGCGGTTCATGCGGGCCCCACGCCTTTGTGGGCCGCTTCCAGGCGCCCCTGGCCGCGGGGGCCTGAAATGCCGTGGGTTTTGGCAAAATCAAGCATGCGGTCGATACAGCGGTAAGCCTGCTTGCCCAACCCTGCGTCCACCAACACTTCGCCCTCGCCAGTGTCAAAACCGGTTTTTAGAACATCGCGCAGGTTGCGCAAGCCATTCATGGCCATCCAAGGGCAGTGGGCGCAGCTCTTGCACGTGGCTGCATTGCCAGCGGTTGGGGCTTCAATCAAGGTTTTGCCAGGCGCCAACTGGCGCATTTTGTGCAAAATGCCATTGTCGGTGGCCACAATGAAGGTGTCTACACCCGGGGTTTGCGTGGCTCGTATCAACTGGGTGGTGGAGCCCACCACATCGGCCAAGGCCACCACATCAGCGGGCGACTCGGGGTGAACCAGCACCATGGCCTGTGGGTGCTGGGCTTTCAACAACTTCAGCTCTTCGGCCTTGAATTCATCGTGCACCAGGCAAGAGCCTTGCCACAGCAGCATATCCGCGCCGGTTTGGGCCTGAATGTATTTGCCCAGGTGCCGGTCGGGGGCCCAGATCAGCTTTTTGCCTTGCGCATGCAAGTGGCCCACAATGTCCAGGGCAATGCTGGAGGTGACCATCCAATCTGCCCGAGCCTTCACAGCGGCGCTGGTGTTGGCATACACCACCACCGTGCGGTCTGGGTGCGCATCACAAAAAGCGTTGAATTCCTCCACGGGGCAGCCCAGGTCCAGCGAACAGGTGGCATCCAGGTCGGGCATGAACACGCGCTTCTCGGGATTTAGGATTTTGCTGGTCTCGCCCATGAATCGCACACCAGCCACCACCAAATTGGCTTGTTGGCTTTCTCGGCCAAATCGCGCCATCTCCAGGGAATCTGAGACGCAACCGCCGGTTTCTTCGGCCAAATCCTGCAACTCCGCATCCACATAGTAATGGGCAACCAGCACCGCATCGCGTGCTTTCAAAAGCGCTTTGATCTCGGTTTTTAGTGCGGCTTTTTCGGCGGCATTGGGCTGCTCAGGCACGCGGGCCCAAGCCTGCGAGGGCTTGCATGTGCCAGAGGGATTGCTCTGGCTGGGCAAGTCAAATTCAATGGGTTTGATGTCGGTGGAATGCACAAAAACAACCTGCTTCAACGCAATCCCTTATTTTAACCCCGGAACGCAGGCCTGCATGTTGCCCAGTCCACAAAGCGGCCCGACACACCAGAACAGAGGTACTTAAAGAACTTTCCCCCAAAAAACGCCACTCATCTAAGGCATTTCGTAATGCGGTAGCCCACGCGCTGCTCACTCAATCATTTTTGGAGAATTCTCAATGTTCAAAAAAACCACCCAAGCCGTGGCCATGGCCACCGCCCTCTTTGGCTTTCATGCTGTGGCGTCTGCCTGCACCCCAGGAGACCCTGCTTGCACGTCCAACGTGAGCTCAG
>DASUDK010000087.1:0-12843 GCA_036275655.1 Limnobacter sp.
GCACCGCTGAGTCAAACAATGCAAGAAATTGCGTTTGCGTAGCAGAGGAGGTTGCATGCAGCAGTACGAAACCGTCCTGAAGGTTGACCAGCCGGTCAAGCCTGTTCAGGCCTACAAAACCATCAAGAACGCCTTGTCGGCTTTGGGTGTGCTTTCTGTCTTGGTGACAGCAGGATCCATCGCCGCTTTGGCCACCAATCCGGAGTTGCGGAGCAAGGTATTTTTCTCAGAACCCGTTCAGGCGGTGTTCGCCAACGAAATGGACTTGTTATCGACCGGCTTGGTCGCCGGTGGCGCAGAAATTCCTCGAGACGAGGCCACGCCCGTGAAGGCCCACGCCGGCATTTTGCCGGTCAAATTCAACAGCCTTGACGCCAGCAAGCCATTGACGGCGGGGCAGCGTGAAGTGGTCTCTTTCTTGTCCAAGCGTTACCGGGTGTCTCCAGAAGCGGTGGAGTCGATTGTTCGCCTCGCTTACAAGGTCGGCAAAGACGAAAAGGTCGACCCCACGTTGATTCTGGCCATTGTTGGCATTGAGTCTTCTTACAACCCGTTTGCGGCCAGTCCCGTGGGCGCCCGTGGTCTGATGCAAGTGATGCCAAAAATCCACAAGGACAAGTTTGAAGAACTGTCCCCAGGCGATTGGTCCCCGTTGAACCCCGAAATGAACATGCGCGTTGGCGCAAAAATCATTCGTGAATACACACGCCGCACGGGCTCTGTTGCCGCGGGTCTGCGTTGGTATGTGGGTGCAGCGGTGCATGGCAACGATGGTGGATATCCAGCCAAGGTGTTGGGTTTGAAAGCTCGAATTGATTCGGTGTATCAGCAAGGTCACCTTGTGGCGTCCCGCGACAAAGCTGAAAAAGTCTCTGCCGTGGACAAAGCCATCAACGAAGGCTAATCACAGTGTTTTGTTGAAAGCTTGGAGGCGGTGCATGGCTTCCTCGAGCTTTTCCAGGCTGTTGGCATACGACCAACGCATCATGTGGTTTCCCTGTGCCGCAGAAAAATCTTTGCCGGGCACCGTGCACACCCAAGCGCTGTTCAACAAATCTTTGCAGTACCTGTCGCTGTTGTAAGGCGCGCGCGTGTACAGATAAAAAGCACCGTCTGGCCGCGAATGCACATCGATGCCAGCCTTGGGCAGTGCGGTTAGCATGTAATCACGCCTGCGCTTGAATTCTTGTCGCCGAGCCTCGCATGCGGCGAGTGTCTCTGGCTCAAAACAGGCCAGGGCGGCCCATTGGGCTGGCGCACTGGGGCAGATACTCAAGTTTTGCGCAAACCGCTCGATTGGACCCACCAACTCCGGTGGCACCACCATCCAGCCAAGTCTCAAACCGGTCATGCCAAAATATTTGGAAAAGCTGTTGATCACCACCACTGCTTGACCTGGCCCGGGCACCCCTGTGATCTGCAGGATGCTTCGCGCCGGGGTGTCGTAACAAAGAGACTGATAAATCTCATCAACCATCAACACACCCTCCCGTTTCGCCACCCCCTGGACGATTGCATGCAGGGCCGATTCTGGCATCTGTGTCCCCGTTGGATTGGATGGAGAGGCCAGGAGCGTGCCCGCCGTGTTGGGTTGCCAGGCTTGGTCCAGGTCTTGCCAAGTGGGTTGGAAGTTGTGCGTTTCATCCACCACCACAAACTGAGGCATGCCCCCCGCGGCTTGCACGAAGGTTTTGTTGCACGGGTAGCCTGGGTCGGTGAGCAGTATGCCCTGCCCCGGGTTAATCATGCTGAGGCATGCGTACAGCAGGGCGGCCGAGCCACCCGCCGTGATCACCACCTGCTCTTGGGGCACCACCACGCCAAACGTTGTCCAATAATATTGCGCCACGGCTGCGCGCAGCTCCGGCAGACCCAATGCGGGGGTGTATCGCGTTCTTCCATCCTTCAAGGCTTTGAGGTGTGCTTCCAGCACGGGTTCCGGCACTGGAAAATCTGGCTCGCCGATGGACAGATGGATGACCGGGTGCCCCTGTTGGGCAAGCAAATCGGCGTGTTTGACCAACTCCATCACGTGAAAAGGCTGAATCAGGCTGGCGAGGTTGGACAACATGGGCAAATCACTATTAAGAGGGGGTGGGGCAAGCAGATGTTCGATTTGTGGAAAACCCCGACGACATGGGCGGGGCGTGCGCCTATAATTTTCGATTCTGTAGCATCACCCACAAAGAGACAATTATATGGCCCAACCGATGGATCAGCGCTTTCGCCAAGCCGCTCTGGAGTATCACGAATTTCCCAAACCCGGCAAATTGCAAATTGCCGCCACCAAGAGCCTGGTGAACCAGCGGGACCTCGCACTGGCCTATTCCCCCGGCGTGGCTGCCGCCTGTGAAGAAATCGAGCAAGATCCATCCACCGCCGTGCGGTACACCGCACGCGGCAATTTGGTGGGGGTGGTAACCAACGGCACGGCCGTTCTGGGCTTGGGCAACATAGGCCCATTGGCGGCCAAGCCTGTCATGGAGGGCAAGGCTGTTCTTTTCAAGAAGTTTGCTGGCATCGATGTGTTCGACATTGAAATCAACGAGACAGACCCAGACAAGCTCATCGAGATCATTGCCTCGCTGGAGCCGACGTTTGGAGGCATCAACCTGGAAGACATCAAGGCGCCCGATTGCTTCAAGGTGGAACGCGCGCTGCGTGACCGCATGAAGATTCCGGTCTTCCACGACGACCAGCACGGCACCGCCATTGTGGTGGGTGCAGCCATTTTGAATGGTTTGGAGGTGGTCGGTAAAAAGTTGGATGAGGTGAAGTTGGTTGCCTCTGGCGCTGGTGCCGCAGCACTTGCTTGTCTGGAGTTGCTGGTTGATTTGGGGCTACCGCGCAAAAACATTTGGGTGACCGACATCGATGGCGTGGTCTACGAGGGCCGCACCAACAACATGGATCCCGACAAAGCCAAATTTGCCCAAGCCACAAGCGCACGCAAACTTGCGGAAGTCATCACGGGCGCGGACGTGTTTTTGGGATTGTCCGCCGGTGGTGTGATGAGCCAAGACATGGTCAGGAGCATGGCAGACAAGCCTTTGATTTTGGCATTGGCCAATCCGACCCCCGAAATTTTGCCGGAGCAGGTGTATGAAGTTCGCCAGGACGCGATCATGTGCACGGGACGAACGGATTATCCCAACCAAGTGAACAATGTGTTGTGCTTCCCGTACATCTTCCGCGGTGCATTGGATGTGGGCGCCACCACCATCACCAAGGAAATGGAAATTGCCGCCGTGCGCGCGGTGGCGGAGCTTGCCCGCAAAGAGCAATCCGACATCGTGGCCGCTGCATACCGCACACAAAACCTCAGTTTTGGCCCAGAGTACCTCATACCCAAGCCTTTCGACCCACGTCTTATTGTGCACATTGCGCCGGCCGTGGCCAAAGCGGCTGTGGAAAGTGGGGTGGCGACTCGCCCCATCGAAGACATGGCGGCCTATCGCGACCAACTGCAGCAGTTTGTGTATCACTCCGGCACATTCATGAAGCCAATTTTTGCGGTGGCCAAGCGTTGTGTGGTTGAGACCCCCCAGACCAGTCGGGTGGTGTTTGCCGAGGCCGAAGACGAGCGTGTGTTGCGGGCAGTGCAGGTGATTGTGGACGAGGGCCTGGCCAAGCCGATTTTGATTGGTCGGCCTGCTGTGGTGGAGCGTCGCCTGGAGCGTTTTGGCCTGCGAATCAAGGCAGGCGTCGACTTTGAACTCATCAATCCCGAATACGATGAGCGTTACAAGGATTTTTGGCGCTCCTATTACGACCTCACCAAACGCAAGGGGGTCACGGAGGCCTACGCAAAAATTGAAATGCGCCGCCGCCACACCCTGATCGGTTCCATGATGATCCACAAGGGCCACGCCGATGCAATGATCTGTGGCACTTTTGGCACGCATGCGCTTCACCTGCATTATGTGAACCAAGTGATTGGCTTGCGTGCAGGTTGCAACACATACGGCGCCATGAATGGCCTCATGCTCACCAACCGACAAGTGTTTTTGGTGGACACGCATGTTAACTACGATCCAACCGCGGACCAAATCGCAGAAATCACGTTGATGGCCGCTGAAGAGATGCTTCGCTTGGGCGTACAGCCCAAGGCTGCGTTGCTGTCACATTCCAACTTTGGGTCGAGCAACCAGCCGTCGGCCATCAAGATGCGCGAGGCACTTCAAAAGCTTCGCGACATTGCACCCTGGTTGGAAGTGGACGGCGAAATGCACGGCGACTGTGCCATCGATGAATCGGTGCGCAACACCATTTTTGCGGGGTCAACTCTCACCGGTGAGGCCAACTTGCTGGTCTGCCCCAACATTGATGCGGCCAATATTGCGTACAACCTGCTGAAGTCTGCCGCAGGCAATGGCATTGCCGTGGGGCCCGTGTTGTTGGGGGCCGCCAAGCCTGTTCATATTTTGACTGCGTCTGCAACTGTGCGTCGCATTGTGAACATGACTGCCCTGGCGGTGTTGGATGCCAATTCAGAGCGTGTTAGCACCCTCTGATTGCTTGCCAAGCCAACACCATGTAGCGGTTTTAAAACAACAAATGGGCGTGCAAGGCACGCCTGTTTGTCTTTTTAAAGGCCACATCTTGGGCGCAGAATGTTTTCATGAACGAAAACAAGCCCATCCACCTAGAGCATGCATGCGACGACATCACCGGTCTGGTGTTGTCGGGCGGAGGGGCTCGTGCCGCCTATCAAGTGGGTGTGTTGCACCAACTTGCGAAGTGGTTCGATCAAGAAGATCGGCGAGAGTTTGATTTCCCATTCAAGATTCTTTGCGGCACCTCAGCCGGTGCCATCAATGCGGCTGCGCTGGCGTGCGCAGGGCGCAATTTCTACCAGTCCACCGACCGCATGATGCGGGTCTGGGAAAACTTCCGTTCCGAGCAGGTTTTTCGCTCTGATTCGTTGGGCATCATTCGCACCGGTGCCCGTTGGTTGTCGGCCCTGTCGATTGGATGGATGCTGCGCAAACGCCCAAAGTGTTTGCTCGATAATTCGCCATTGTCCCATTTGCTTCACGAGTTGCTGCATTTTCGGCGACTGGACGAGGCGCTTGAAAATGGCACCATTCGCGCCTTGGCTGTGACCGCATCGAGTTACAGTTCCGGGCGCAATGTCACTTTTTTCCAAACCTTGGATGAGATCGAGTCTTGGTCCAGAACCCTGCGCGTGGCCTTGCCGGACCGCATCACGGTTGAGCACTTGTTGGCTTCTGCTGCAATTCCTTTTGTGTTCCCTGCGGTCAAGTTGGAAATCGAAGGCCACATGGAGCATTTTGGTGACGGTTCGATTCGCCAACTGGCGCCCATCAGCCCAGCAATCCATTTGGGCGCCAACAAAGTCATGGTGATCGGCTCCAGCCAGTCCGAAAATGATCACACCAAGGCCATTGAAGTGCGGGATGCTTACCCCAGTTTGGCCCAAATTGCGGGCCATGCCATGGCCTCCATTTTTTTAGACAGCTTGTCCATCGACATTGAGCGACTAAGCCGTGTGAACAAAACCTTGGCTTTGTTGCCCCCAGAGATGGCCACCAAAACCACCCTCAAACCCGTGGAGCTGCTGGTGATTTCGCCATCTGAACGAATTGATGAGATTGCGGCCCGCCACACCCAGGATTTGCCAAGGCCAGTGCGCACCATGCTGTCCGCACTGGGTGCCACCGAGGCCAGTGGCTCCTCGCTGGCCAGCTACCTTTTGTTTGAAGCCAATTACACCCGCGAACTGATCCGCATGGGCATGGCAGACACCATTGCCAAACGTGACGAGGTGTACGCATTTTTTGGCTTGGGAAAAAGGGGAAGCCAGCCAGAGCTTTCAATGCTCCAAGGCGGTCGTTCGGCTTAATCTGCGCACCCCCTCGACAGGCTACAATGGTGCACCGTAGCAGTCAGCGTGTTTCACCCCATGGATTTTTCCAACATCACCGCAGCATGGCATGCGAGCATGACAGGCAGCGATGCAGGGCAAGCTGCCTTGTGCATTGCGCAGGGCGAGCCTGTGCGGCACCTGTGCGCCAACACATTGGGCGAGGTCGGCGAGGTGGTGCTGCAGGCGGCGCAATGGGCTGCGCGGGGGCACTGGGTGGTTGGCGGTTTGCAGTACGAGGCGGCACCGGCGTTTGATCCCAATCTTTGTGTGAATGCGGGGGTTGGGCAGGGCCCATTGGCTGTTTTCTCGGTGTACACCCCAGCGCAGGTTAATGAGCGCACACTGGCTGAACTGCTGCTGGCTGCTCAACACCCGTGGCACATCGACCCTTGGGTGGATGATTTGCCCTTGGGGGCCTATCGACGGGGTTTCTCTGCGATTCAAGCGGCCATCGAAGCTGGCGAGTTTTACCAGATCAATTTCACAACCCGTTTGCGATCCACCGCCTCCTCGATCCACCCGTGGTATTTGTTTTTGCATTTTTTCAAGGCGCAACCTGCAGAGCAAAGTGTGTACCTTCAAATGCCCATGTGCAGTGTGTTGAGTTGGTCGCCAGAATTGTTTTTCAGTTGGAAAGGCCGCACTTTGCGCACCTCACCGATGAAGGGCACGCGCCCCTTGCAGAAGGAGTCCTATGGGTCAGCGTTGAGCGACAGTGAAAAGGACAGGGCCGAAAATGTGATGATTGTTGACCTGTTGCGCAATGACATGGCAAAAATCTGCGAGCCCAACTCCGTGCAGGTGCAATCGCTGTTTGACGTGATGCGTCTGAGCACCGTGGAACAAATGACCTCCACGATTGTTGGTCAGACCCGATCCAACATTGATTTGCTGGATGTGTTTGCAGCGCTGTTTCCTTGCGGCAGCGTGACAGGGGCGCCCAAGTCCCAAGCCATGAAACGCATTGCCCAGTGGGAGCAAACACCGCGCAGATTTTATTGTGGCGCACTTGGTGTATTGAGCCCCCAAGGGGATGCGCATTTCAACGTGCCGATTCGAACAGCGGTGGTGGATGCGTCGCATGGCCACCACGCCATTGAGTATGGGGTGGGCAGCGGCATCACCTGGTATTCCGATGTGCAAGCAGAAAAACGGGAGTGGTGGCAAAAAACTGCGTTTTTGCGGCAGGCCAGCGTGGACTTTCAGGTGTTGGAGACTGTTTTGCTTCGAGACGGTCGCTGGGAGCGGCAAAGTTTGCATCTTGCGCGGATGGCGCGTTCAGCGGACTTGTTTTCGTATGTGTGGGATGAGTCTGAAGTGATCTGCGGCCTGCAAGGCGTTGCATTGGGCAACCCGGTTGGCGAGTTTCGTGGCCGGTGGCTGCTGCACGCCGATGGACGTTTTGAAGTCACCCTGCACGACAAACCCGCCGTGTTGGAACCTGTGCGCTTGCAGTTGGCGCCGCATCCCATGGTTGCCGACCCTCGATTTGTGTTGAACAAGACCACCCACCGCCCGCATTACGATGACATGCTGCCCACTGCGCAGGAATTGTTTGACACCCTGTTGGTGGCTGCCAATGGATTACTCACGGAGACCTGCCGTGGCAATCTGGTGATTCAGCGGGGCAATGTTTTGTTAACGCCGGCCTTGAATGAAAATGAGGGAGTTGTTTTGCTGCCCGGGGTGATGCGCGAGCTGCTTTTAAGGGAAAATACCCTTCAAGAGGCGCAACTGACTGTGCAAGACTTGCGCCAGGCGCATGCGGTGTGGCTCATCAACAGCCTCCGGGGCTGGGTGCCCGTGGCACAGGTGGTCGATTCGCAGGGCGCTGTTGTGTTTCAATCCAAACCATAACAACAACCACAGGGATGCATCGTGAACCCCACAACCATCGAGATCATCGGCGCAAGTCTGTTCGCCATCGCAGTCATCCACACATTCTCAACCAAGTTTTTTGAGCGCTTGGCGCATACCCAGCCCAATCACGCGGGCCTGTGGCACCTCCTGGGTGAGGTGGAGGCCGTCTTTGGTTTTTGGGCCATGGTCCTGGTGGTGTTCATGTTCTTCGTGTTGGGTCAAACCGAGGCCGTGAATTACGTGGACACGCGCAATTACACTGAACCGCTGTTTGTCTTTGCCATCATGGTGATTGCAGCCAGCAAGCCAATACTGGTGCTTGCGGGGCGCATTGTTCGCGGCATCGCTTCGGTTTTGCCGATGGACAAGCAGGTGGCGTATTTTTTCACCACCCTGTCAATTGTGCCGCTCTTGGGGAGTTTTATCACCGAGCCCGCGGCAATGACCTTGGCTGCATTTTTGTTGCGTGACCGCTTTTACACCCAAGGCATCAGCAACACGCTGAAGTACGGCACCTTGGGCGTGCTGTTTGTAAACATCTCAATTGGTGGAACGCTCACGCCGTTCGCCGCGCCTCCTGTGCTGATGGTCGCTGCGAAGTGGGGTTTTGACATGCATTACATGATCACCGTCTTTGGTTGGAAGGCTGCGCTGGCCGTGTTTGTGAACGCCACTGTTCTCACGGTGATGTTTGCCAAAGAGCTGGCCGCCATGAAAAAGCCATCCGAGCATGGCCCCAAAGAGGACATGCCGTTTTGGGTGATCGGAACCCATTTGCTGTTTTTGGTTTCTGTGGTGGTGTTTGCCCACCATGCCGCAGTGTTCATGGGGCTGTTTTTGTTTTTCTTGGGGTACACCACCGCATACAGCCGCTACCAAGACCGACTCATTCTGAAAGAAGGTTTGATGGTGGCGTTTTTCCTGGCGGGGTTGGTGGTGTTGGGTGGTATGCAAGCCTGGTGGTTGCAGGATGTACTCAAGGGCATGAGTCCAACCGTTCTGTATTACGGTGCCACGGCCTTGACGGCCATCACCGACAACGCAGCGCTCACTTACCTTGGCTCTTTGGTCGAGGGGGTGAACGATGAATTCAAGTATGCCCTCGTGGCGGGTGCTGTCACTGGCGGTGGTTTAACCGTGATTGCCAATGCACCCAACCCGGCTGGGTTTGCCATTTTGAGGCACTACTTCAACGATGGCGCGATCAGCCCCGGCAAGTTATTCTTGGCGGCGTTGGGGCCCACCGTGGTGGCGATTATTGCATTTCAGGCTTTGTAAGCGTTGAGCGAACAGCAGGTGGATTACAACGATCGGGAGCAGCCTCAACTGCCCCGCGATCTGGACGATGCGCAAAAGGCCTTGGCCGATGTGCAGGCCTTGTTGCGCAAACAGAAAGTGATTGAAAGCGTGGTTCACAACCAGCAAAGCCATGTGAATCCGCAGCGTCAAAGCCTGGTGGAAGAACTGGTCCACAGGCAGCATGTGACTGAGCTGGGCAATAAATTGCACCAGTTGCACCCGGCCGATGTGGCCTATGTGCTCGAAAGTTTGCCGCTGGAAGAACGCCTGGTGGTGTGGGGGCTGGTGCGCTCCGAGCGGGATGGTGACATTCTGCTGGAGTTGAGCGATGCAGTGCGTGAAAGCCTCATCAAGTCCATGGACAGCGAAGAACTGTTTGCCGCCACAGAGTCTCTGGATGCCGATGAAATCGCGGAGTTGGCCCCCGATCTGCCGCGCGATGTGGTGGAGAAACTTGCCAGCAGCCTGAGTTTGGAAGAGCGCGAGCAGTTGCGCGCAGCCATGAGTTATCCCGAAGACACCGTGGGCGCGCGCATGGACTTCGACATGGTGACCATTCGGGACGACGTGACACTCGAGGTGGTGTTGCGCTATTTGCGCCGGTTTGATGAACTGCCCGACCAGACCGACCAAGTGTTTGTGGTGGACCGGGTGGATCATTTCAAAGGCAGCCTGCCTCTGGACCGCTTGCTGGTCAATGAACCAGAAACCTTGGTGAGCGAGGTGATGAGCCGAGAGGTGCTGATGCTCGCGCCTTTGGACGATGCGTATGAGGCAGCCCAGGCGTTTGAGCGTTACGACCTTGTGTCTGCGCCAGTGTTGGATCCTTCAGGCAAATTGATCGGCCGACTGACCGTGAACGAAGTGGTGGATGTGATCCGGGAAGAAAGCGAATCGGACTTGCTTTCCAGTGCCGGCCTGCGTGAAGAGGAAGACTTGTTCGCCTCGGTGTGGGAATCTGCCAAAAACCGCTGGTTGTGGCTGGGGGTCAACCTGTGCACAGCCTTTTTTGCCAGCCGTGTGATCGATACTTTTGAGGGCACCATTGAAAAAGTGGTGGCCTTGGCCACCTTGATGCCCATTGTGGCCGGCATTGCTGGCAACTCGGGCAACCAGACCATGACCCTGATGATTCGCTCCCTGGCGCTTGGCCAGGTCAATAGCAGCAACATTGGTTTGTTGCTCAAAAAGGAGCTGGCAATTGCCGGGCTCAACGGCTTGGTGTGGGGAGGCGTGGCGGGCTTGGCAGCAGCAGCGCTGTATTACAACTCGCCCAACGCCATCATGCTTGGCATTCTGATGACCTTGGCTGTGATGCTCAATTTGCTGGTGGGGGCGCTGGTTGGTGTTGCCGTTCCCTTGGGCCTGCAGAAAATGGGGCGTGACCCAGCCATGGGTTCTTCAGTCTTGCTCACCTTCACCACGGACAGCATGGGCTTTTTCATTTTCCTGGGCCTGGCAACCATTTTCTTCTAAGGCGGATGCAACGTGCACTTGGCTGCGCCTGGCGTCTCAATCGTGGTACCCGTCTTCAACGAGGTGCCCAGCTTATTGGATACAGCGTTCAAATCGCGCATGCTGGCCCTGCATGCGCGGCTGCGCCCCTGCGATGAATTGATTCTCGTTGATGGAGGCTCGTCGGATGCCAGTTGGCCTGTTTTGCAGACCTTGGCAAAATACCCCCGGATTTTGACCATCCAAAGCGCCAAGGGGCGTGCCCTCCAAATGAACGCTGGGGCCGCCAGGGCCAGTGGCGAGATCCTGTTGTTTTTACATGCAGACACAGTGCTGGGCGAGCAAGCCTGGTTCAGCATGTTGGGCAAAATTGATAGACCTGCAGAAGAGTTGTTGTGGGGGCGCTTTGATGTGCGCATTGAGGGCCAAAGCAAATGGTTGCCGGTGGTGGCTTGGTTCATGAACCATCGATCACGGCTGAGCAAAATTTGCACTGGCGATCAAGCCTTGTTTGTTAATCGGCGTTTGTTTGAGTCACTTGGCGGGTATCCGCTTCAACCCCTGATGGAAGACGTGGAGCTTTGCAAGCGCTTAAAGCGCGTTGCCTCCGGGCAGTTCTTGGCAATCCAGACCCCTGTGTTGACTTCCGGACGTCGTTGGGATCTCCATGGCGCATGGGCCACGATTGTCTTGATGTGGCGTTTTCGGTACCTGTACTGGCGCGGCGTACCCGCCGCGGCGTTGGCCCGGCAATATGCAGACACGCGCAAAAAGGTGGCGCACACGGTGGCCGTGTTCGCCAAGTACCCAGAACCTGGTCGTGTCAAAACCCGCCTTCAGCCTTTGCTGGGGGGCGCACAATCTGCAAAGTTTGCGCGGTACCTGTTGTTATCTACATTGGACAGGCTGAAGGGCGCAAACACCGTGTTGTGGACCGATGGGGGCGACGATGTGACATGGAGCACCTTGCTTGGCCACCGTGCGGTGCCTCGCATGCAACAGCCACAAGGCCACTTGGGCGTCCGCATGCAAATGGCTGTGCAAACCCATCTGCAACACAGCGAGGTGGTGGTGCTGTTGGGCCCAGACGCTGTGCAATTTACCCAGTCCGATTTGGAAACCTTGGTGCGTGCAGCCATGCAAGTGGGCATTGCCTTTGTGCCTGCACTGGATGGCGGCTATGTGGCGCTCGCTTGTACGCGTTGCATACCCGAGATATTCACAGCGGAAATTGCCTGGGGCAGTTCCGCCGTGGCGGAGCAAACGCGGCAGGCCTTGGGTGAACAGGGCATCCAGGCATCTTGGTTGCCGGCTCAGCTCGACATCGATGAGCCCGAGGATTACCAACGCGCCATGGTGCAGGGTGATTTGCCCACGGATTGGGCGGAACGTTATTGACGCCACAAGGTCCACACAGGGTGCTTACTGTATGCAAGGGGTGGGGCTGATGTTGGGAACAAACGAGTTATCGCCGCTGGCGAAGAAGGAATTCAACCCGTGCGCTCAAACAGCGCTGTGGCGTGTTGTGCATGCATCGGTGGCTGTGCTTGCCTTGGTGTCCAGCGCGGCCCATTCACCCGCCCAGGCCACGGATCTGGTGGCCCCTTGGCCTGCCGATGAAAAGTCGGCACTCCCGGCGGCTTGGCTGGCCCAATACCACCCAGACATTGCCGCGCACACGCGCTTCGCCTTGATCAACAAGGGTGGCCGCGTCTTGTTGCAAGCACAGGCGGATCGGTCGTACGGCACCTTGGTGCATGCATTTGCACAGCCTCAGGCATTCAATGCCCTGCGCTGGGATTGGCAGGTGTTGGAGCACCCCACCGGGGCCAATCTTCAAACCAAGGCTGGGGACGATGCGGGCGCCAAAGTGTGCGTGTTTTTGCAGGTTGATGAATCACGTTTGAGCTTGCGCACCCGCCTGGCTTTGGGTGCGGCAAGGACACTCTCTGGCGAGCAGTTGCCTGCGGCAACCTTGTGTTATGTGTGGGGCAGCCCTGGGGCACCCGTGGGTTCGGTGTTCAACAATCCGTACACAGACCGCGTAAGAAACTTGGTGCTGCGCGACACATCGGCTGGTGGCTCCATGGCGACCGAGTCACGGGATGTGCAGGCCGATGCGCGCCTGGCTTTTGGGAAGGAACTGCCCAATGGGCCAGTAAAATTCACTGGCATCGCCTTGGGTGCCGATGCGGACAACACCCAATCCAAAGCCCGCGCTTTGTTTGGCAGTCTGGTGGCCCAGTGAATGTGGGGGGATTCCCCGGTGCTCACGACACCAGCAAGTCTGTCGAAGTGCGGTAGTCAGTCCAACGTTCTGCCATGTTGAGCAATTGCTC
>DASUDK010000088.1:0-5899 GCA_036275655.1 Limnobacter sp.
TTTGTCGTAACTTCTGACGCATATTTCCTACCGACCTTTGGTCCATGAAATTGGATCGAAGGGTTGCCCCTGATGCCTGAGTTCAAAGTATAGCCCAGTCTCTAGATTACCACTGCTGTTGCCGGTTTCGGCAATGGTGTCACCGGGTTTTACCGACTCACCCGCCGCTTTTAGCAACTTGCTGTTGTTGCCATACACACTGAGGAACTGATCGCCGTGGTCAATGATCACAATTTCGCCAAAGCCACGCAGCCATTCTGCAAACACCACCCGTCCAGAGGCCACCGCGCGCACCGCCTGCCCAGCGTCGGTCGCAATAAAAATGCCCTTCCACGAGGGGCCTTGGCCGTCTTTGGCGCGCGTTTTGCCAAATTGGCCAGCCACGGTGCCTTGCACCGGCAACACCAAGCGGCCCTTGAGTTTTGCAAAATCCCCCGTGTTGGGCATGGGGGGTGGTGGGCTGTACTCCCGGGCAGGTGGTTTGCTGCCGCCACCACCACTGCTGGGTTTGTTTTGCTGTTGTTTGGCGGCCGCTGCAGCCGCCGCCTGCTTGCGGCGCGCTTCCTCAATGGCGCGGGTCAATTGATTAATCACGCCTGTGAGCCGCGTTTCATCCCGCTGCAGGCGTTTGCGTTCCAGTTCCTGGTCTTTGAGTTTTGAATTCAAATCCTCAATCAACTGATTGCGCTCCTCGCGCTGCGCGACCAGCTCACGCTTGCTCACGGTTTGGCGCTCAATGGTGTCGTCCAACCGATCCTGTTTTTTTTCGAGCCCCAAGCGAATGGCTTCAAGCTCCCGCGCCTGGGTGGCTTGTTGCTCCGCCAGATCCCGTTCCGCAGCCGATACCCGCTCAAACCAATAGCTCTCCCGCGCTGCCTCACTGGCCGATTTGCCTGCCAGCCATGCCTGGGTTGGGTTTACTTCCACGCGCCGGTACTGGTTGCGCAGCACTTGGGCCATGCGGGCCTGGGTCTTGTCAAACTCCCGCTGGAGGTTTTTCTCTTCTTGGCTCAGTTTGGCAATTTCAATTTCCAGCGCGTCCCGGTCTTGGTCCAATTGTTTCAAACGGGTTTCTGTTTGAGCCAAGCGTTTTTCGAGCTGGGTGAGGGCGCTGGCAGCCTGTTTTTTCTCGGCGCTGGTGCTGTTGATCGCTTTTTTAAGTGCTTCCAGCTTGCGGCGCACCTCCTCGCGCTCCTGCTGAACGCCAGCGGGATCACGCACAGCGTTTTGCGCATGGCCACTGCCGGCCCATGCGCTCACCGCAAGCAGCAGCGTTGCGCCAAGCAAGTGCTTGTGGGGCAGGGCGGTGAGGGGTTTCAGCAGGTGCACGGTATGCGGCTTACTTCGCTTTGCCTTGGTTGGCCACAGCGGCCATGGCCGCCTCAATTTCTGCCTGGTCGCCCAAGTAGTAATTGCGGATCGGTTTCAAATTTTCGTCCAGCTCGTACACCAAGGGGCGTGCCGTGGGGATGTTCACCTTCAAGATGTCATCTTCCGACAGGTTGTCCAGGTACTTGATGAGCGCGCGCAGGCTATTGCCGTGCGCAGCAATCAGCACCTTTTTGCCAGCCTTGATGGCCGGCGCAATGCCGTCTTTCCAGATGGGGATCACGCGATCCACCGTGTCTTTCAGGCACTCGGTCAACGGGATTTCTTCGGGCTTGAGTTTGGCATAGCGTGGGTCTTTGCCAGCAAAACGCGGATCGTCCACCGTCATGGGGTTGGGAGCGATCGCATAGGCGCGGCGCCAAATCAGCACCTGCTCTTCGCCAAACTTGGCCGCAGTTTCCGATTTGTTCAAACCCTGCAGGTCACCATAGTGGCGCTCATTCAAACGCCAGGCGTGCACCACGGGCAGCCACATTTGGTCCATTTCATCCAGTGCAATCCACAGGGTGCGAATGGCGCGCTTCAACACCGAGGTGTAAGCCACATCAAAGGCGTAGCCCTCGCTTTTGAGCAGGGCGCCAGCCCTGCGGGCCTCTTCTCGACCTTTGTCGGTGAGGTCCACATCGGCCCAGCCGGTGAAGCGGTTTTCAAGGTTCCACTGGCTTTCGCCGTGGCGCATCAAAACGAGTTTGTACATGTCGGGGCCTTTCTGGTGGAGTCTAAATCAGGCAAACCTCCATTTTAGCCTTGAATCATGGGGATATAATGGACAACCCATTCAGACCCAATCATCGCAGGACCCATGACACAGGAATTTTTGCTTCAAAACAGCTGGCTAATCGCGCTTGCCCTGGGCTCTGGCCTCATGCTCATTTGGCCCATCTTGACCCAAGGTGGCGGCAAACGCATCACCGTGGCGCAGGCCACCTTGCTCATCAATCAGCAAAAAGCCGTGTTGGTGGATATTCGCGAAGACGACCTGGTGCGCGGCGCAGGCGCCATCCCCCACGCCAAACGCATTGCCATCAAAGAGCTCAAAGACAAAGCCGACACCCTCAGCAAATCCAAAGACACGCCCCTGGTGGTGGTTTGCCAAGTGGGCACGCGCTCTGGCGCAGCGGCAACCATCCTGAAGGGCGCGGGCTACACCCAGGTTTACACCCTTGATGGGGGCGTAAATGCCTGGAAAGAGGCCGGCATGCCCACCAAAAAACTGGAAGACGCCAAGGCCACCGAACGAGCCGCCAACAAAGGCAACAAAGGTGGCAAAAACAGCAAGGCAGCCGCCAACGACGAAGCACAAGCATAAGCAACATCGAGGTTTCACATGAGCAACACCCACGCCCCCGTCCGCATGTACACCAGCGCCGTATGCCCCTACTGCCAGCGCGCAGAGCGCTTGCTGGCTGAGCGGGGCGTGCAGCACATCGAGAAAATCCGCATCGATCTGGACCCAGATCAAAAAATGAAAATGATGGAAGAAACCGGTCGGCGCACGGTGCCCCAAATTTACATCGGTGACACCCACGTCGGTGGGTTTGACGATTTGGCAGCGCTGGATCGCGCTGGCCAACTGGTGCCCCTGCTGAACAAAGCCCAATAAATCTTTTAACCGAACACCATAGGAGCCATCTCATGGCCGAACAAAACAAAGAAGCCGTCTTTCAACTGCAGCGTGTGTACATCAAAGACGCTTCTCTGGAATTGCCCAACGCCCCCCAGATTTTTCTGGAAAAAACGCCACCCAAAATCGAAGTGGCCGTGGATGTTGGTGCAGGACGTTTGGCAGAGACCATTTTCGAATCCGAGGTCACTGTCACCGTGACTGCAAAGATTGAGGACAAAGTCGCTTTTTTGGTGGAATGCAAGCAGGCGGGTATCTTTGAGATTGCCAACGTGCCACCCGAGCAGTTCGATCCCTTGCTGGGCATTTTGTGCCCCAACATGATTTACCCCTACTTGCGCGCCAACGTGGCCGATTTGATCACCCGCACGGGATTCCCGCCGGTGCATCTGTCCGACATCAATTTCGAGCAGTTTTATCAGCAGCGCTTGGCCGCTGCTCAAGAGCAGGCTGCCCAGCAGGGCAATGGCATCGCCACAGCCTGATCCCGCACACTCCACCAGGGGCTGGCATTGAATATCACGGTATTTGGATCTGGCGCCTGGGGCACTGCGGTGGCTGCGCACATGGCTTTTGCCCACAACGTGGTGTTGTGGGGCAGGGATGTGGATGTGCTTAACAGCATTGCCACCCAACGAGAAAACCCACGGTATCTGCCAGGCATCAAGCTGGCGCCTGGGCTACAAACCCAGCCCCAATTTGCCGCCGCCGCGCGCCATGCCCTGCCGGGCGGCGACGGCCTGTGGGTGCTGGGCACCCCCATGGGCGCGCTTCGCCAAACCCTGGAGCAGCTCCAGGCCGTGGCCCCTGTGGACCAATGGCCAGCCTTGGTGTGGCTGTGTAAGGGTTTTGAGGTGGGCACAGGGCTCATGCCTCATCAAGTGGTGGAGCAGGTGTTGGGCAAAGCCCACGGTGGGGCGCTCACAGGCCCGTCCTTCGCCGCCGAAGTGGCCCGGGGCTTGCCCTGCGCCCTCACCGCCGCCTCGCCATGCCTCAACACCCGCGCGGCCATGGTCCAAGCGGCACATCATGCCGCCATGCGGGTTTACGAATTGGACGACCTGGTGGGCGCCGAGGTGGGCGGCGCTGTCAAAAACATCATGGCCGTGGCCACCGGCATTTGCGATGGCATGCAACTGGGTTTGAATGCCCGTGCGGCACTCATCACCCGCGGCATGGCTGAAATCAAACGCCTGGCTGTTGCGCTGGGCGCGCAGGCCGAAACCCTCAATGGTTTGTCTGGTTTTGGCGACCTCATCCTCACCTGCACGGGCGATTTGTCCCGCAACCGCCGGGTGGGGCTCATGCTGGCCCAAGGCAAGTCGCTGGACGTCATTCTCAAAGAATTGGGGCAAGTGGCCGAGGGCGTCAAATGCGCGCCCGTGGTGCAAGAGCTTTCGGCCCGCCTTGGGGTGGACATGCCCATCACCGCAGCGGTAAATGCCGTGTTGTTCGAGGGCCTTAGCCCCGGCGAGGGTGTGATGCGGTTGCTGGCACGTGGCGCGCGGCCCGAAGAAGCCTAGATCAAACCTCCCCCTGGTTAAGCACGCCGGATCACCTTTTTGACAGCGAAGTTTCGTCCCGTCAAATTGGCTGAATTGATCACAGTCAAATCAAGCCAGTGCCATGAAAACTCGATTGCTCGCCACCGTGGGTCGCCTGGGCAAAAACATCCCCCTGGACGTTCAAACCGTGCAAGCTTTGCTCAATGTGGTGCACCGGCAAAAGAATCAAGCGGTGATTCCCATCACCGGGCGCTGCGATGAACTCACCCTGAACGTCCTCGAGGGGTTTCAATCCCAGGTGTACAAAAGCCGCCCACGCCCATGGCCAATGGTGCACTTTCGTTGCCCCACGCACGCAGCCTTGCAGGCAGCGCTCGATGGTGTTGTTACCCCGCTTGCTTTGGAGCGACCTGCGCAGGGCTTGCTCACCTGGGAGTCGGAGGGGCACGAGGGCGGTCCGTTTCACAGTCGGCTGCTCCATGTGCCAAGCAAATTCTCCGGTCTAACAATTGGTCGGGGTTATGACTGCAGCCAAAAAACCGCTGGAACCATCCTGTGCGACCTCATCGACTCGGGCTTTGATGTGCAACTGGCGCACACCCTGGCAGGGGCCAGCGGTTTGCGTGGAGATGCCGCCGAAGCGTTTGTGATTGGCCAAGATTTGTTAGACCACCAAATCACGCCCGAGCAACAGCTTAAGCTGTTCAAGAAAACCTACGCCTTCATCCGGGACTACATGATTCGGGTTAGCAAGTCAGCAAAAGACGCAGAGGGTTTATCCGAAGTCGACTGGCAAAAAACCGATCCACTAATTCTTGACGTTCTTGTTGATCTGACCTACCGGGGGGATTACACCACCACGACTCGCAAGGTGATCGGGAGGTTCGTTGCAGATAATGACTTTAAAGGGCTGTGTGATGTTTTGAAAGATCGTCGCGCATGGTCCAAAGTCCCCGTAGATCGTTTTCGAAAACGCGTCGGCTTTTGTGAATCAAATTTGTAGTGGGGGCTGAAGTGCATCAAGTTTATTTTCGTATTCTGCTATTGGGCTTATTAATCTCTCCAGCTGGGGTCTCTGCAGGCAAATCAACCCCTTTTATTCCATTGGCGGTTAGGCAGGTGGACATACACCCGATTGATCGAGGGAAGGCAAAGTTGCGCGTCATAGAAATGAACACAGCGGTGTCTCAACAACTTGAGCAGTTTGAGCATTACCCCGTTTTTGTTTTTGAGTTGATCGAGATTCCTCAACAGAGAGTACTCCAGCAATTGCGCATCCAAAAGGCAATTCAGTTGTCGGATGGGCGAAGTCTACCGTTCAAGGGCACCATGGATGTTATTCCAGATCGTCATGCATTTCGGGACGGTATTCTAGAAGTGT
>DASUDK010000089.1:0-23738 GCA_036275655.1 Limnobacter sp.
CTTGCGCAGGGCCGTGGAATCGAAGCCCATCTGGCCCATCATGGTGAACGAGGGTTGCAGGCTGCCCAAGCTTTCAACGGTGGTGTTGCCGCGGATCAGTTCATCGTGATCCAGCATGACCATGCCATTGAGGTCGCGCACAGGCACGCGGCTTTTGTTGAAACGGCCCTCTGCCTGGGCCTTGGCGGCACGGCGCTGGCTTTCAACCGCATAGGCGTCCACGTCGGCGCGGGAGAACCCTTCCAACGTTGCGATCAGGTCAGCAGAAATGCCTTGGGGTACAAAACCCAGCTTGTTGTTGATGCGGGGGTCCATGAACCAGGCGCCGCCATCGCTGCCCATGGCCCAGCGGCTCATGCTTTCTACACCACCGGCCACCACCATGTCTTCAATGCCACTGCCCACCTTGGCTGCCGCCAGGTTGATGGACTCCAGCCCCGAGGCACAGAAGCGGCTCTGGGTCACACCGGCCACGGTTTCGGCCCAGCCTGCGTCCAACACAGCGGTGCGAGCAATGTCGGCGCCCTGCTCGCCCACGGGGGTTACGCAACCCAGTACAACGTCGTCCACCAAACTGGTGTCAAGTTGGTTGCGCTGTTGCAAGGCGGTGAAGAGGTTGTTCAGCAACCACACGGGTGTGGCGCCGTGCAGGCTGCCGTCTTTTTTGCCTTTGCCCCGAGGGGTTCTAACTGTGTCGAATATCAGTGCCGATGGCATCTGTGCCTCCTGGTGTGTACTAAAGCGGTAACCAAAATTACCGCTTGGGAAGTGAATTGTTCACAGTCCAGAATGGCAATGTGCAAATGCACAATCAACCCGACAAGTTACTTTAGAGTACCACCTCTATGAATATGGTAATTTAAGTTACCAATTTAGACATCCCTTCAAGCCAGTTTGCCAGCGTTGTAGGGCCGTTGTTCATCGTGCATAAAAAAGCGGTCTTGGATGGGGGGCTGCAAACCAAGGTCTTTGGCCACCCTCAAAAGCTGGTAATCGCGGGTCCACAAGGAGGTGCCTGGGCTAATGAGCACAGAGGCCAGCAGGTGAATGTCCACATACCCCAGGCCAAGGCCGTGCAAATTGCGCAACCCCACCAATTGCAGCACCTCTTGGGGCGAAGCCACGACCACGCTCTCCAGATCGCCCAGGAGTTTTAACACGCGGTCACGGTCCTCCAGATTGGACAGGGCCAACTCCCCCACGATGAATGGGTGCATCACGACCTCACCTTCATGGAGCAGGCGCATCAACTGCGGCTCGGCATGGTGAAAGTGGTCCACCCACACCTGCGTATCGACCAGCACCCTCACAGCTGCCACTGCCTGCGGGGAATGTTCTGGAGGTTTGGCTCGGTGCCCCCCAGCAGGGCCAACCTGCGGGCGCTCTCCCGCTGAATGAGCGCGCGCAGCGCCTCACGCAACAGTTCAGCACGCTCGTCCACGCCGGTGAGTTGGCGCGCTTTGTTGAGCAATTCGTCGTCCAGGGTGACGGTGGTTCGCATGGTGTGTGCCTCGGTTTAATCTTGCGGGTATCAAATTAGCACCACCTGATTCGGATTTTGATGCGCAACGAAAATGCATGCCAATGTGGGTCCGGTCACGCCGGGGCAAGTACACTTTCCGCATGAACCCAGAAACCACAACCGTCAACCTTGCGGCACACCCCAAAGACATGCGCAAAGCCACGCTGGAGCGCGTGGAAAAGGCTGTGCTGGATTTGTTCACCACTCGGGATTTCAACAGTGTTGCGCTGATTGAGGTGGCTCGCAGTGCCAATGTGAGTTTGCAGACCATCTACAAATACTTTGGCAGCAAGGAGCAACTGGTGGCCTACGTGCTGGACAGCACGCTGAGCCGCCTGGCCAACCGCATGATTGACCACCTGGAAGGCATTGAGGACTACCGGGAGCGCTTGCGCAAAACACTGTGGGTGATGCTCGATTATTTTGACAAGCATCCCAAAGTGATTTTGTTGCTCACGGTGTCCATCCCGGCCAGCCGCTACCGGGACCTGCCTGTTTACGAAAGTCCGGAGCTGATGGGCGCTTTTTTGGGCATGCTCAAGGAAGGGCAGCAAAAAGGCGTGCTGAACAACGCGGTCTCCAGCAAAGTGCTGCTGGATGTGTTCATGGGGATTTTTGGGCGCGTGGTGCAAATGCACTTTTTACGCAAAGAGGACGAGCGATTGATCGACCAGTTTGAATCTCTGTTTGGCATTGTGTGGGGGGCGCTAAGAGCGGACTGAGATTGAACCATTGGCGGGCGCAACGCCACTACAAAGGATGACAGGCGCACCGCCAGATGCGCCTCGTGGTCACCGTGTCACCGTGAGAGCCCCATGCCAACACCAGTCAACCCAGCCCTTGCACCCTTCGCACAACACCCCGCGGGCAATGCAGCGCATGCGGGGCAAGCGGTCGTTTCACAAACAGAATGGGATGCCACACCCGCCAAGCAACGCGTGGTTCAATTCAAGGCCCAGATTGACCAAGTGCATATGCACTGGAACACCATCCTCGATTGCATGGACCATGCTTGCACGCACACCAAAACCCAGTTGGCCGCGCTGCGCAACAACGAGACACACCGAACACAAAACCCCGCCGAACACCAAGCGCAACTTGCAAGCCTCACCAGGCAACTCGAACTCCGCCAGGCGGCTTGGCAACGCACCAAAGCCTATGTGAGCGAACAAACAGCCCCAAAAATGCTGGATTTGTTTTATCTCAACCAAACCAGGCAACATTTACAAACCATTGCGCAGGCCGTTTCCAACCCGGCATTGAACCGCGTCGACACGCTGGCCGAACTGGTGGAGCTGTCTCATGGTTTGGGCGTTTGCAAAGAGGGCGTGGCCTTGAACATCATGGAATGTGCTGGGCAGCTGCACCGCAAAACTCTTCCCAACAAGCTGCATGCGGTGTTTCAACAGTCGCGTGAAGAACTCCTTCAACAGTTGTTGCTGCGCGCCGTGCGCACCAGCCACGCCAGCGTTTCGCCCCCAGAAGCAGCCCGGGCCGCCTCACGGCATGGCACCCTCACCGGCCTGCAAGAAAGTGAAAGCCTCACCATGAAGTCGCTCGAGATTCATGATGTTCAAGCCCTGCGCAATGCGCTGAGCGACACATTGGGGCTTGAGTATGTGGCAGATCGGCACATCAGTCGAAAATACGAAAGCGAGATCGGCCAAATTGCCAGGGCAGTGATACCCGCCCTGCTCACCCCCCGCGCGGTGGCCCGGGTGATGGCAGAGAAAATTCACCAAAGAACCCAGCAATTGCTTGATTTACAGGGCCCTGCCGCTCACGCCGGGCCAAACTTCACCGCGATTGAAACCGCCTTGCAGGAGGAGTTTGGCGTGGGCGTGGACACGGCCCTGGACCCAATCTCTTTTCAGGCGTGCGATGTGGACGGGCTCACAACAACCTTGTTGCAACAGCGCTACCCAGACATTGCGCCGACTGCGCACGCGGCGGCGGCCACACCCGCTCAACAACACGAGGCCATGCAAGCATTTTTGGGCAAAGGCAAGCTCGTCAGTGACCGCAACCCGGTGCCGCTTGCACAACACCTTGCCGGTGTTTACCAAGCCATGCAGATTGCGGCCCACACCCTGAAAACCAACCCGCTGAGCGACAACGAAAAAAAGCGGCAGGCGGAGGCACAACTCGGCTTGCTGCAAGACGCCATGCACCGGGCAACCCGAAGCGCACCACAATAGTGCACACCCAGGTCCAAAAGGCGGGCATTTTTTTTGCATCTAGTGCCCCACTTTGATTAAAAAACCTGGGAATTCACCAAAATGGATCAAATCAAACTCGCACTGGACACTCTTTTTGTGCTTCTAGGCGCCATCATGGTGCTTGCAATGCACGCCGGCTTTGCCTTCCTGGAGGTGGGCACGGTTCGCCACAAAAATCAGGTCAATGCCCTGGTTAAAATTCTTGCCGATTTTTCGGTGAGCGCCATCAGCTACTTCTTCATTGGCTATGCCATTGCCTACGGGCTTGGCTTTTACGACCCCGCCGCTGTGCTCAACGAGGGCAATGGCTATGCTCTCGTGAAGTTCTTCTTCTTGCTCACATTTGCAGCGGCCATACCAGCCATCGTGTCGGGTGGCATTGCCGAGCGCGCTCGGTTTGTGCCACAACTGGTGGCCACCGCCGCACTGGTGGGCTTGGTGTACCCTGTGTTTGAGGGCATGGTGTGGAACGGCAACTATGGCTTTCAGGCGTGGTTAACAAACACCTTCGGCGCCCCCTTCCAAGATTTTGCAGGCAGCGTGGTGGTGCACGCCGTGGGCGGATGGATTGGACTGGCCGCGGTGATGCTGCTGGGCGCGCGCAAAGGCCGTTACACCAAAGACGGTCGCATCACCTCTCATCCCCCCTCTTCCATCCCGTTTTTGGCCTTGGGCAGCTGGGTGCTGGCCGTGGGCTGGTTTGGGTTCAATGTGATGAGTGCCCAAAAAATAGAGGGCATTTCTGGCCTGGTGGCTGTGAATAGCCTGATGGCCATGGTGGGAGGCACCTTGGGTGCGCTGGCAGCAGGCCGCAACGACCCAGGATTTGCCTACAACGGCCCGCTGGCTGGCCTGGTGGCCGTGTGCGCAGGCAGCAACATCATGCACCCGATTGGCGCTTTGGCGGTGGGCGGCATGGCGGGCGTGCTGTTTGTGTACATGTTCACCCTCACTCAAAACCGGTTGAAAATTGACGACGTGTTGGGCGTTTGGCCCTTGCACGGGCTGTGTGGTGCTTTTGGTGGCATTGCCGCTGGCGTGTTTGGCCTGGAGGCCTTGGGTGGCATGGGCGGCGTGAGCTTCATGAGCCAGCTGGTGGGCACCTTGGCAGGCGTTGTGTTTGCTCTGTTGGGCGGCTTTGCGGTCTACGGCCTGCTCAAACTGACCATTGGCATTCGCCTCAATGAGGAAGAAGAGTTCAATGGTGCAGACCTCTCCATCCACAAGGTAAGCGCCAGCCCAGAGCGCGAGACCAGCTGGTAATCGACAGGCCTTTTCAGCTGGCGTCCGCCCGGCGGCGGACCAGCGTGAGGCGGTTGCCAACGGGGCTGTCTTGTTCTCCAAGCAGCCCCTTTTCTGTCACCAACAAGTCCGTGCTCTTGAACATGGGGGGACGCCCAACCCGCACTTGCGAGGCACCGGTTGAAAACGTGAAAGGATCAAACGACTCTTGCACGGTCCCATCCAGCCCCAAACGAACCACCTGCCCGGTTACAAAATAGGTTAGGGCATACCCACCAGCCAACACCGAAAAATCATCTGGAATGGCATTGAATTGCGACAGCACCAAAGGTGTGCTGGGCGAACCGTCTGGCCGGATGGTGACTGCATTGAGCTGGCCCAAAGCGGGCGGCGTCGAATCACTGAAAAACAGCACACGCCCAGTGCGTTGCACGCCATTGGGAAACCGGCCAGCCAAATCCAGCCAAGTGCTTTGTGAAACCACCTTCAACGGGTCTTGTGGATCAAGCTGGAGCTTGACCAGCTTGGGCGATGGCAAGGCCGAACCAGGCAAAGGCCCATCGGCCAAGTAGAGGGTGTTGCCCTCGGGGCCGTCCACCAGCCCGTTGGCCAAGCCAAGGCCCTCCATCTGGAACACTGGGGCAAGGCGCATGCCCTGGGTCTTTAGCATGCCCGCCCACAGGCGACCATCGCCACAGTTGGCATACAAGGTGTTGCGTGCAATCGCCAAGCCCGTGAAATTGCATTCTTGCTCGGCCAGCGCCAGCGCTTCGTAACTGCCGTCGGTTTTGGCGCGCACCTCGTAGACGTTTCTGCCGCCGGAGACAAACAATCGCCCATCATTTGAAAACAGGAGGTTTTCAGCATCGGGAATGTCGAGCAATGGGGTGATTTCTGCACAGGCGTTGCTAAAGCATGGGCCATTGCTTCCCGCCTGCGAAGGCTGCGCCCGGTTGCCACCGGCCGAGGCAGAGGGCTCGCTGCCAGTGCAAGCCGATTGCAAAATCGCCGCGAGCACCAGCGGAACAAGGCGCAAACCGAATAGGGACATGGGTGACTCCAGGGTGAATGGAGTTTGTACCGCGCCGCCCCTTGGTTTGGATTTACACCGTGTAAAGACTAGCTGGACATGATCTCCAGCGCCTCTGAGTAAAAGTCTCGACGAATCAGCACAAACACAATGGCAGCACTGAAGGCCATGAGCAAGCCGGGATGAATCATCCAGGTGACGGAGGCTATCCCGAAATAGTACCCGCGCAGCCCTCGATTGAACTCATCCCCCGCGAGGCTGTTGATTCGCGCCAAACGCTTGACGTACGCCTGGTTGTAAGCCTCATCGGGATTGCCATCGGGCGCACCACCCACCAAAATGGTGAGCAAGTTGAACTGGCGCAAAGCCCAGGTGAACTTGAAGTAAGCCACCACAAACACCACCAACACCAAAAGCACCTTGATTTCCATCAACCCACGGCTAACCTCTCGACTAAATGGCAAGTCGGAGGTGATGTTCACCAATTGATCCAAGGTGCCCAACAAGGCAAACAAACCCGCGATGATGTAAATCGTGGTGTTGGCATAAAAAGTGACGCTGTTGACCAAGTTGCCAATCAAGGCGGTGTCGCCCACACGGTTGCTGCGCTTGACCAGCTCGGCCGCCCACAACTTCCTGAACTCATGGGTTTTTTGCGCAAGCCCGCGCCGCCCGACTCGACGAGAGCCGTCCACCACGTAGCCATAACCGCGGAAGCAAACAATGAAAAAAACCACCGCCACCCAGTCGAAGGGGGTAAGCAATCGCAACGCTTCTTGTAGAGCTGTCATGGGCACAATGTGGGTTAAACCAACCCACATTGTGCCTCAGTCAAACGAGAACTGGTACAACACGTCCACGGCATTGTCGGCACCCGTCCTGGCGATGAAGCTCAAACGCCTGGAGTATTGGTAGTTGAATTTGAGGATGCTGGCTGCAGTGGTCACCGATTGGTCGTAGCTCAAATACACGCGATCGCTAAAACGTTTGCCCAGAGAGATAATCCGTTGGGACAACAGAGGGTCATCCGCACCAATCACATTGGCCGACACATCCGCGCCGGGCGCAATGGCCACTTTGCTGCCCACCGCGCGGGAGTCGGCCGCGGTGAGCGAGCCGGTGCTCAAGCTCAAATCATCTATGCCAAGGCCACGTGCAATTTTGCGGGTGGTGCTTTCGTCGTCATCGCCAAAGATGGCGGCGGCGGCTGTGAGCAGCAGCGTCGAATCGCGGTCTGCCGAATTGCTGCCCCGGCCAATAATCATCCAAGACAGTTTTTCGGAGTCAGGCACGGCAGGATCGCTGATGAGCCTCACCTTGGGTCGCTGGGCTGTGCCAGTCACCTCCACGCCCGCCTCCACGGCCACGCCTTTTCGCACAGCGCGCACATTCAAGCCGGGATTGTCCAAAGGCCCCTGAAAATTCACCACACCACGGTCAATCGTGAGGTCTTGCCCGTAAGCACGGTAAGTGCCATCCACGGCCTCAATGGTGCCAGTGGCGCTTAAACGCCGACCAGAGCGACGCACACCGCTGCCGCCAACGCCCTCGAGCATCACCAAGCGCATGCCGCCTTTCAGGCGTGTTCGCAAACCTTCGGCGTTCAGATAAAACTTGTCACCCAAATTGGCCTGCAATTGAAAATCAATGGGTATGCCAGCGCTGAGGGTTTCGCTGCGTCCCTGAATGAACACATCGTCCCCCAGTGTTTCGGGTCCGCTTTCGGGCATTTCCACATAAGCACCCAAGGCATTGACTTCACCACGAATGCGCAAGGCGTCGCCTTCCCGCAGGGGTTGCTTCACGCTGATGCTCGCATCGGTCATCAGCCAACGGTCGGGCCGCTGAAGCAAGGGCACGCGGTCGGCCTTCACCAACACCTCACCATTTTGACCAGACAAATTCCACCGGCCCTGCGCTGTGATTTTGCCTGTGCCTTGAATGAGCGGACCCAGTGCTTCGATTTGTCGCCTGGGCACTTGGCGGTTGTACACCGTGAACTCCAAGGTATCAATCTGCGCATGGTCGGTGGTGAAATCCACCACCACATTGCCATCTTCCAAACGCACGCCTTGATCCAACTGGAAAATATTCAAATTCATGGCAAACAAACGGCCAGTCACATCGGGCTGATCCACCGTACCGGCAATCGCCATGGCCACTTGCCCATAACCACTGGTGCGCACACCGCCACTGATCATGGGGCCAAGCCAATTCAATTCAGTAAAGCTCGCAGCCACGGCGCCCTGCATCTTTTGGTTGGCGGCAATGCCCCAGGATTTGCTGACTGGGTCCTGTTGAACAGGCAAAGCGAGATCGGCTGTGACTTGACCAAACTCATCGGCCTCGATATTCAAATTCAAGCTGGCATTCTCGCGATTAAAATCTAGATCGGCTTTGAAGGTTTTGATGTTCACATCGATTTGTGAATCTTCTAAAACCTGCAAGCCACCAGACACATGATTCACATCCACATGCCCATCGACGCGGTCTGGCGTGGCCAAATAACGCCAGTTGATGTTGGTGTATAAGTTGTTGGGCTCCACGGAAACCTGCGTGCCCAGAATGGGTGACAAACGCGGTATCAAAAACTTGGGGGCATTGCCTTCTACGCGAATCTCGCGCTCGGCCACTCGCAACAGCGTGTTTTTGAATGTAGAACCATCCTCGGTTTTGAAGACAACATTCTTGAGTTCTACCACACCGGGCGCCAACAAGAGGGGGGCGGGCGCGTCCAAAACAGCAGACCGTGTTGGCCACCACAGCCCCTCAACCTTCAACACATTCAAGGCACCCTGCCATGCGATGGAAGGGTTTTGTTGGCCCGCCATGTGCAGGCCACCCTGCAAACCCAACTCCCCCTTCAACAGGCGGGAATCGCTAAACCGGTTTTGGCCCGTGTCAAACTGTGCAAGCAAACGGTGTTGGCTGCGCGTGCCCTCCAATTTGAGCGTGAGTGTTTGTAACCAAGGCAATGCCGCGCCCGCTGCACCCAGGCGAGTCACAACCAAATCGCCCTGCCAAGGGGAGTCTGCCATGCCACCCAGTGTAAACTCGCCTTTGGCCTGGGCCAGTTGCAGTGCATCGCCCACACGCAAGCGATCGGCCTGCAACTGCACTTGACCAAACACGTTTGGCCCTGTGCCGCGCAAGTCGCCTTGAAGCATCAACGTGCCGTCCAGAGGCACCCCCACGGCCTTGCCCAAGGGCTTGAGTTTGGAGAAGTTGGCATCCACCTCAATCGCATCGGACGCGCCGCCATAACTGCCCTCGGCCACCACGGTGTTGCCCATCACATCCAGGTTCAGCTTCAAGCGATCAATGCCTTGCTGAGAACCCACCAGGTCGGCATTCAAGCGCAGAGGTGCCTTGCCGACGCTGGAATCTTTCACCGCCACACTCAGCGTGCCCTGAGGCCACACGCGGTCAACAGCTTGCACATCGGCAGGCATCAACATGCCGGTAAACGTCAACTGCCCGTTCAGGCGGCCCTCCAACAATGGATTGTCCCCAACCATGTAGGCGGCCGGATTCAGTTGTGCAAAGCTGAGGCTCAAATCGGTTTGCATGGGTGCCACAAGTTGCACGGCGCCCCGGGCAGCCAACGTGGTCTCTGCATTTTTCAAATCCACCTGCTGCAAGGTGAGCGTTGACCCACGCTTGCTGGCCTGTATCCTTCCTTGCAAAGCAAGACGCTTGGGCAAATTCGCAAACACGCTTGCATCCACGCCGCTCAAGCGCATGTCTACAGCGATGAGGCCCTCATCCAAATCCGGGTTGAACTCGCCGCTTGGCAAATTGGGGGGGGCCTCCCAATTGGCCACACCGCTCACTTGCCCAGCGCTTCTGCGGGCGTCAGCCAGCTTCAATTCTTGCAGTTGCACCCGCACCGATTGAGGACGCTGGCTTTGAAGCTTGATGCCAAACTCCGCCAACAGCGATTGCACAGGAATACCACCCCGCTGCCAAGCCAAGGGCGCCTGATTCAACACCCGCAAGCGCCCCTGGCTGGCGGTGAAATCCGCATTCGGCTCCAGTTTTACATCCAGATCCAGCAAGGCCGATGGCGCAGCATCCAGCCACTGCTTTGGATTAAAGCGTTCGGCGCTTGCAGTGATTTTTTCAATGACCACCGCGTCAAATGGATGCACCGTGGCCTTGGCATCCAAACGTTGATTGCGCTCGGGCATGTCCACATCCTGCCCCGTGGCGGTGAGCAACAAATCGAGTCGCTGCAGGGAGCCTGTGGCCTGCAACACCCCGTTCAATGTCAAAGCGTCCAAATCCCGCTGAACCCTGACCGCTCCTTCCATGGCATAGGGTTGCTCAAGCCTAAGCTTGGCATCGCTCTGCACAGTGGCGCCCTCAAACACCAGCTGCAAATCATGCAGTGTAAATTCGCCATTGTGCGCACTGGCCTTGGCGATCAAGCCCTGAACAACAACCCCATCTGCAACAATCTGCCCCACCGACAAATCATCGAGTGTGATGTTGACTGGCAACTCAACGCGGGCTGGCAACACAAAAGGAGGCTCGTTTTCGTCGGGCGGTGGAGAAGTAAGTTCCACCATTTTTGCAGACACCTGTTTGATGCGCACATGCCTGGCGGCCAGGGCGCGCCAATCCACCTCGATGGCCAACTGTTCGACACGGACCACCAGCTCTCCATCTTGATAGCGCAGTGACTTGGCCACAAAGCCTTGCCACACATTGCCCGACTCCAGTTCAACTTGCAGCGTTTGGGTGGTGTTGGAAGACAACCACGATTGCCCTTGTGATAAGGCAAACTGCAGGCCCGCGTGGGTGCCCAACAACCAGGCTGCCGCCAGCAAGGCCAGCGCAAGCAACACCATGGGAAGCAATACAATCAGCAGGAGCGACCGCTTCAAAACGCCACCCCCAAAGCAAAGTGAATCCGAATATTGTCCTCGTCCAGCGCTTTGGCCACATCAAATGCAATGGGACCAGCTGGTGTTTTATACCGCACCCCCACACCCACAGCAGGCTTGGGGTCGAGGTCATTCCAATTGTTTGCCACATCACCAATGTCGGTGAACACAGCGGCCCCCAAAGGACCATCCAGCCAGCGCACGTATTCCAGGCTGCCAATCAGCAGCCGGCGCCCGCCCACCAACACACCTTGGTCCAACACACCAAGATCCAAAAAGTCAAAACCACGGATGCTGTTGGTGCCACCAGCACGGAACAAATAATCTTGGGGGATATCGCGGCGCGCACCGGCCACCACGGTGCCCACCTCAAGACGTGCCGTAACAAGATGCGCTTTGGCTGGCGACCAAAACTGTTGCAACTTGCCATACAGACGCACAAAATCTTGGTCAGAGGCAAATTGCTCGGAGGCCGCCGCCACCTGCCCAAAAGCAATGTAGCCGTCGCTGGGGTTTAGGCGGTCATCCACTCGATTGTGAGTCCAGGCCGCACTGGCCACCAAGGCCTGGGTTTGACCGAAGTTGATGCCAAAAGCTCTGCGCTCTTCCAACTGGAAATTCAAGCCCAATTGATAATCGGTGGGGCCGATGCTGTAGGACCGAATCGCGCCCACGGCGGAACGATCCACCTCCAAATTGGACACTTGCTGATAATCAAACGCCACCCCAACCGAATCTGTGATGCCTTGCCGTGAGGGAGGCAAAAACACATCGGCATATGCAGACTGCCTTTTTTGCTCCAAGCGCACACCCGTCACCAGGGAATAAGCTCGATCAAAAAGATTGTTGTACTGGTACGTTGCCTCTGTTCTAAACCCCGTGTTGGAACTGTAACCAGCGCCCAAACCCAGCCGCTTGCTATCGCTTTCCAGCACACTCACCTCAATGGGCACCTGCTCGGGCCTTCGATCATCGGTGTCGATTTTCACATCCACCGACGAAAAATACGTGGTGTTCTGCAAGGCCGAGAGCAGCTCCAGCAAGCGCTCCTGCTCGTAGCGATCACCCGGGCGGATGGTGTTATACCGCTGCACCAAATCCTCGGGATACTTGCTCAAACCTGTTATTTGCAGCGCTCCAAAAGTAAACACGGGGCCGCTGTCGTACACCACGGTGAGGTCCACTTGATTGCGATCGGGGTCCACATTGGCCAAACTTTCAGCAAGCGTTGCAGCGGCAAAATCACGTGCGAGCAAATCACGCAGCAATGCATCTTTGCTGCTGGCCCATGCGGCTTGGTCAAACGCCTGCCCCACCTGCAATTGCCACAGTGATCGCAAACGGCTTCGACGGGCTTCAAATTCGGGTTGGTTGATTGCACCATCAAATTCAATGTTGAGCGTTGCGATGGTGCTCTGGGGCCCTGGGTCAACCCGCACTTTTACAACGGGGGCAACATCCTCTGGGGTGTTGGGGTCCAGCTCGCGCCGAATGTTTGGGGAAAAATACCCCCGCGTGCCCAAAGCATCCAGTATGGCAGGCTGCATCCGCCTGTAAAGCTGCCAAGCATCTCCGTTGTCTTGCACCTGCGCCGTAGATCGCACCTGCGCCGTGGCTCGCATCAAAAGCGATTGAAACTCGTCGGCGACCAAAAACTCAACCTCCGGCAAGGGGTTGTCGATGGCGTCTTGGGCATGAGCCAAGCCCATGCCCACGCAGGTCACCAAAACGATCAAAAAATTCAACATAAAAAAACCCAAAATCTTCGGCCCACTGGGTGAGAGAAAATACGTCAGGCCTAAACATGTTCGAGCCCGAAGACTGTTTTACACTGTATTGAACGAGTACAACGCACAGTTCAATACCTGGATTCGCATCCCATGACCATTGTAGAGACATACAAACCCAAAATTGGTTTGTGCATGATAGTGAAAAATGAATCTCACATCATTGAACGCTGCCTTAATTCTGTCCGCCCCCTCATTGATTTCGTGTTGATCGAGGACACAGGATCCACCGATGGCACACAACAATTGATTCGCTCATGGCTTGAGCGCAATCAAATGACCGGCGCTGTGCATGACAACCCATGGGTCAACTTTGCACACAACCGCTCAAGCGCCCTGGCTCGGTTACGGCAGCACGGCCAGATCGATTTTGCTTTGGTGATGGATGCAGACGATGTGTTGCTGATCGATGACCTGCCCAGGGTGGTCTCGCACCTGTGCAAGCACCCCGCCGATGCATACAAAATCGCCATCACCGGCCAAGGTGTAGATTATTGGCGCACCCAGTTGGTGAGCAATCGCCAAGCCTTTCACTATGTTGGTGTGTTGCACGAGTACATTGAAGGCCCCCAAGGGCACAAAACCCAACAACTGCCGGGTTTAAGAATTCAATCCAATCGAGAAGGCGCGCGCAGCCAGGACCCCGACAAATACAAAAAGGATGCAGCACTCCTGTCCGAAGCCCTAAAAACAGAACAAGATCCCTTTTTGCGCACGCGCTACACGTTTTACTTGGCGCAAAGTCTGCGTGACGCGGGGCAGGCAGAGGCAGCAATTCAAGCGTACCTGGCCAGGAGCGTGATGGGACGGTGGGCACAAGAAAGCTATGTTGCGCTGTTGTGTGCTGGCAGACTGATGGCACAACACAACTACCCGCACAATGAAATTGCGGCCACACTGCGGCGCGCCTTTGACTATGCGCCAGACCGCCTGGAGGCGCACCAGGTGCTGTGCAGGCAGCTGCGGCTTCAAGGCAAGTTTCAAGAGGCCTTGGACCTGGGTTTGCCTCACCTGAACAAACCCCAACCCAAAGAAGGGCTGTTTGTTGAACCTTGGGTGTACACCCGTGGCCTGAAAGACGAAATGGCCGTGAGTGCCTATTGGGTTGGCAACAACGAACTGTGCCTGGATCTTTGCAGCGAACTGCTTAAACAAAGCGATCTGCCATCCCAAGATCGAACACGCATCATCAAAAATGGCAAGGCTGCATTCGCCCGCCTCCATGCAAAAGCAAAGGCCTTCACAGAACTGGTCACCCGCAAGCCGAGCGTTCAGGGTTTGGGCAAACCCCAGGGGGGCACCGAGCTGATGGTGGAAGGACTGCTATCGCGCATCCAATACGACAAAAACAAAATCCACCTCGCAATCAACACCTACGACATCCAATTGGCCGAGGGCAAGTTTCTGGTTGTTTGGATTCATCACGACTTCAACCAAGCGGCGGTTCAATGGTTGAAAGAACCCACCCGTCGAGACCGTGTGGATCGTTTTGTATTTGTATCCGAGTGGCAACAACAGCGGTTTATTGAGCAATTTCAGATCGACCGCACCCGTTGCGTTGTGTTGCAAAACGCAAGCGCCAGCATGCAAGCGCCTCAGGTGCCCCAACCTGGTCCATTGAAGCTGGTGTACGCCAGCACACCGTTCCGTGGACTCGATATTTTGCTGGACACATGGGAGTCGATTGGCCCCAGCCTGCAAGGCAAAGCAGAGTTGCATGTGTTTTCCTCCATGAAGTTGTATGCCCAAGAGGACGGCCGCTACCAGCATCTGATCGACAAAGCCCATGGTTTGGAGGGGTGTCAATACCATGGCATCTTGCCAAACGCCGAACTGAAACAATTCATGTTGGGCTGCCATGTTCTTGCCTACCCATCCACCTTTGAAGAAACATCCTGCCTGGCCGCCATTGATGCGATGACCTGCGGACTGCGCGTGGTTGCGCCAGCCTACGGCGCACTGCCCGAGACCTGTGGCCAGTTTGCCCGCCTCTACCCATGGACCGCCGACCGCGCAGCGCATCAAAAACGTTTCACGCACGAATTGTTACAGGAGATCAACACCCCTTGGGACGGTGATTTGTCCAAGCGAACGCAGCAACTGCGCCATTGTGCGGCGCAATTTGCCTGGGAGGTGCGGGTTCAGGCCTGGCAAAAACTCCTCCAGACCCCCCAAATTTAGGGGGGTTCAGCAAATTTTTGCCTTTTTGAATCCGAGAGAAGCGCTTGTGAGTAAAACCAGTACATCAGCAGCATCCCTCTCTCTAGCACCAAGGATTTGAAAATGGCAGACACCAACCCCGACGTGGGAAAAATCAAAACGCCGGCCTCCGGCATCCGGGTAGAACGCGCAGGTCAGCAGCTTGAGCTGGGCTCTGGCGACTCCCTCAAATGGAAAGACGTTATTACCAACACAAGCAATCAAACCGTGGATGTGGTGATTCCAGCGCTTGGCGCAGGGCATGGAGACACTCTGCTCCAACTCGCCCCGGGTGCTTCAGCCAGGCTTGACCAGATCGCCTCGCCCGTGGCCGATGGTGCATCACGCACCGAAGTGGTCGCCTTGAGTGAAGGCGTAGAACTGTATGATATTTCGGATGAAATCAGCTCGGCCATTCTAACCCCCTACGAAGGCACCATGTCTGGTCTAGTTGGCGCTGGCCTGCTCGCTGGCGGCGCAGCGGGTGCTGGCGTGGGTGCAGCAGCAGCCACCGGCGCTGGTTTGCTTGGCGCAGCGGCCTTGCTGGGTGACGATGACGACACCGTCATCGATGGCTCTGGTGGTACAGGCGGCACGGGCGGAACTGGCGGTACAGGTGGTACAGGAGGCACAGGCGCAACGGGTGGCACTGGGGCCACGGGTGCAACAGGTCCGACGGGCGCCACAGGAGAAACTGGTGCGACAGGCCCGACCGGCGGCACAGGCGCGACTGGCCCAACGGGTGGCACAGGCGCGACTGGCCCAACAGGCGGCACAGGTGCCACTGGTGAGGATGGTCAGGACGGCGCAGGTCTCTTGGGCAACGATGGCCTGGCTGGCGTGCTCTCTGACGTAGGCGAAGGTGTTCAAGGTTTGGGTGAGGCCATCAACGGCGCAACGCCCGAGCAACTCAGCACCATGTCCACAAGTGGTTTCAGTGCTCAGAATGAGGATGGCCCAAGCAACCCCCTGGGCAACCTGGTGATTGGTGTGGGTGGTGTGGTTGGCTCCGGCAGCCAAACCGACGGCTACACTGGCCTGGCCGCCGTGGTTGGTGAACTGGGCAACACCTTTGCCAACGAAGGCCAACAAGAAGGGTCCACCTTTGAGACCCTTGGTCAAATCGTGAGTCCTCTGACCGGCACCAACGACAAAGACGGTGACAACGACAACGGTTACCAATCTGACGTGGGCGCAGAGACCGACAAGTCTGGCTTGCCTGCAGCTGTTGTGCATGTGGCCAGGGCAGTTGGCGATGTTGAACCCGAGAGCAACAGCGGCATGCTGTTTGATGGCCTGGCTGTCTTGCTGGCCGGTTCAGAAGACACCGGTGCAGAAGATCCAACCGGCATGGTTCCGGACGGGGGCATCAATGGCGGACTTGGCACGGTGTTGACCCCAGCCAACGACGGCCTCGGCATGCTCACAGAACCCCTGGGCCTGAACAACTTCACCAACAATCTATTGGCTGGAGAAGACAACGTAGATGCTCCTGGCAGCACAGGTGCAACCGGCGGTACAGGAGCCACGGGCGGAACCGGGGCAACCGGCGGTACAGGAGCCACGGGTGGCACCGGTTCAACCGGCGAAACCGGCGGCACCGGCAGCACAGGTGGTGACGATGAACCAGGTTTCTTGGAAAGTGGCGCGGAAGACTTCGTTGACCAAGCGCCGCTTGAAATGATTCCACAAGTCGGCCAAATGATCGAAGACGGCATCGTGGATGGCGCGGCCATGCTCGACGATCTGCTTGCAGGCACCCCGATCGGCGGTGCACTTGGTGGCGGGGATGGCGGTGGCGACACCGGCGCCACGGGCGGAACAGGCAGCACGGGTGCACCAGAAGAACCCGGTGTACTTGAAGGTGGCGCCGAAAGCTTTGTTGACCAAGCGCCGCTTGAAATGATTCCACAGGCCGGCCAAATGATCGAAGACGGCATCGTGGATGGCGCGGCCATGCTCGACACAACCCTCGCACCCATCACCACCACCCTGTTGGGCGATGGGGGCTCTGGTCCTGTGCCTGAAAACCCATTCTTTTAAGGCTTGCCTAGTAAAACCCCCTCTTCGGAGGGGGTTTTTTTATTGAATCCAAATCAAGACCCAAGTCGGTAAAACATAGTAAATGTACCGACAAACCCAAGGGATGAACACCATGAGCAACGCCCCGAAGATTGGCACTGTTGCCAGCAAAACCGACAAACTGCTTGTTCAACGACAGGGCGAGCAAATCACCCTGGCCCAAGGCGACGCCATTCTGGCTGGGGATGTGATCCAAAACAAAGACCTGGTGGCCGTGGACATTGAGCTGCCTGCTCAAGCAGCCGGGCAAGCCGACTCCTTGGTGAGCCTGGCGCCCAACGCAGCAGCACAGGTTGGCACCACACAGCTCCAAAGCGGCACCATGATCGAGGTGACCTCCTTGAGCGAGGGCGTTGAGCTGTACGCGGTCAGCGAGGGCGCCGATGGCGCCATGCTCGTGGCAGACGCAGGCACCGGATTCAGTGGATTGGTCGGGGCTGGGCTGTTGTCAGGCGGCGTCGCTGGCAGCGGCTTGGGAACGGTTGCGGCCACGGTGGGAGGAGGCATTGGCGTTGCCGCACTGGCTGGTAGCTCCGGAGACGACTCCAACGTTGAAGTGGGCACAAACACCGGCGTGCGCGTGGACAATGGCGACGAGACCTCCGATCCCGTGGAAGACCCCAGCCCGGAAAATCCCGAAGACCCGGAAAATCCCGAAGACCCGGAAGACCCGGAAGACCCGGAGGAGCCTGAGAACCCAGACAATCCGGATGACCCCACTCCACCCGCAGCGGACGACCCGCTTGGCGCGCTGGTGGGCGTGGTACAAGACGGTCTGGCCAACACGCCGCTGGAGCCCCTGGGCGATGCGTTGGGCATGGTGGCCGATGCAATTCCAATCGGATCGGCACCCAATCCCGCTGAGTCACTGCCCCTGGGCATGTTGCCAGGGGATCTACCCGGTTAATTGCTGTTATTCAAACTTGTCGTAACGGATGTTGGCTGGCTTCACACCCAAAGCGGCAAACTTTGAAATCGCAGCATCAATCATGGCGGGTGGCCCACACAGGTAAGCCTGTACATTGGGCCAATCCAGCGCCAGTTCGTCCAATGCATCGGTCACATAGCCCCGCTTGCCTGCCCAGCTTGAGCCCACGGGCTCCTCGCTCAACACCTGCGTAAAACTGAGCGAGCCCCGCCAACCTTGCTGGAGCTTTGCAATCTCCTCGCCCGCATACAAGTCTCGCTGCGTGCGCGCACCAAAAAGATAATGCGCGTCTCGCGATTCGCCAGCCCATTTGGCTTGCTCAAGCAAACTCAAAATAGGTGCCATGCCGCTGCCACCAGCCACACACACAATCGGCGCGGGCTTCTCCCCCTCTGGAGGCCTCAAGTAAAAATCACCAAATGGCCCACTCACACTGAATCGGGTTTCTTGGCGGTTGGCCGCAAACAGCCACTCGGTGAAACGCCCACCGGGCACCTTGCGAACATGGAACACCAATTCATCGGCTTCCTGGCCTTTGGGTGCCATCGCAAAGCTGTAGTTACGGCTCAAGCTCAACTCCTCAAGACGCAGCTCGGCATACTGTCCGGCCTTCAATGGCATCGAATCATCGAGCGCCACACGCAACTCCACAATGTCGTGCGTGAGATCTTTTTGGCTCACCACCGTGCCGCGAGTTTCCACCAAACGGTCTCCACCACTGGTCAACTCCACCTCAATTTCTAGGTCAGTTTCTGGAATAGACTGGCAAGCCAAAATCATCCCAGCTTTCAAATCCTCCGCGCTCAGCACATAGCTGCTGTCCGTCAGCTCCCGCACCTTGCCGCTTTTCAATTTGCATTTGCACTGGGTGCAACTGCCCACCCTACAATTGTGGGGAAAGCCCAAGCCTGCAGACAGCGCCGAATTCAAAATCACCTTGCGGCCTTTCTCCACCTCAAAGCTTTGGCCACCAGGTGCAACCCGCACCGTGTGGGTGGCGTGCGCCTTTTTGTTGCCGCCTGCCGCACCGCCTTGCAAACCCAACCATTCAAGCAATTTCATGATGTGCTCTCCTTTGTGGTACCGGGCCAATCAGGCAGCGGCTTTGTTCAAACGCCGTGCATTCAATTGCTCGCCCAGTTGTGCGCTTTTCAAGCCCTTCATGCCGCTTTTTAAACTCGCCTCAATGGCAAGCTTCTTTTCTTCTGGCGTGGCAAAGTGCTCATCCCAATGGTTGAGCAGCGGCGTCATCACCCGCTTGTACAGCGGGGGCACCAAGGCCAGCAAAATCGTGCCCAGGTAGCCCGTGGGCAACATGGGGGCATGGCGATAGCTGCGCAGGTTCCAGTACTCCTGGTCTGCCTCGGCGTGGTGATGGCTGTGGCGAGTGAGTGCAAACAACAGGGCAGTGGAAACCGAGGCATTGGTGTTCCAGCTGTGCCGCGGCTCCACCTTGTCCTCAGGCCGGCGCACTATTCCGTAGTGCTCCATATAATTCACAATCTCAAGCAGGGTCTTGCCACCGGCCGACATCACCCAGAACAACGCCAGTGCGGCCCAACCACCAATGTAAAACGCCCCCACATACAGCGACAAACTCATCAAATTGCCGCGCATCATGCGGCTGTGGAGCGGGTTCCAAACCGACTGATCAAACTTCGCCAAACGCTGTTTTTCCAAACGCCATGCAGACTTGTACCCACCAATCCAGCTCTTCAAAATGAAGCTGTACACATTCTCACCCCGCTGTGCGGTGGCTGGATCCACCGGTGTGCCCAGGTTTTTGTGGTGGCCATACACATGCTCAATGGCAAACGATGCATCGGCAGTGAAGGCCAGCATCCAGCGTCCCAAAATCATGTCGCGCTTGCTGTAAGTGCGGTGGGTCAGCTCGTGGCCCACATTGGTGCCGCCGGCGCCAAACAAAAACGCCCCGCCCACCGAGCCAACAAACCACTGGTACCACGCCGTGTCAGCCTGGATTTGAAGGCGGTCATAACCAAAAACATCCTTCATGAAGCCATCCAGCCCCAGCACATCCGTGGGCGCAACCGCCCAAGAGAAACACAGACTCACCCAGAACAAAATGGGCAGAGTCAGCCACAGCATCAGGTTGAGAAAAAACTCCCCCTCCATGCGTGGCTCGCTGCGGTCATCGGGCAACAGCACATCGCCCAAGGCCACCACGGCCACCAGCAACACAATGCCGAAATACATCCAATTGCCACCTTGCATCATGCCGTGCATGGTCACCAAGGCCAAAAATGGAAAAGACGCAAATTTGAGATAGTGCAACATTGAAGGTCTCCCGTTGTGTGGTTTGCGTGTTGTTTGGATGCATGTTAACGATTGTAAACATTGGCGTCAACCCCCTCGATTTTTCATTCGATGAATCGTTCTAAACCCATGTTTTTGCGCAGGAACCAAGGCTTTTCGATATAATCCACGGGCTATGAGCACCTCCAACACCGCAGTCCACGGGCGCCAGCGACTGATCGACGCAGCCCTCAACCTGAGCTATCACAAGCGCAGCTTTTCCAGCCTCGGCATTCGCGAGATCACCCGCGAGGCTGGCCTGTCTGCACCTGCGTTTTACCGCCACTTCGAAGATTTGGCCGACCTGGGCACCGCCGTCATCCTAGAAGTTGAAAAAGCCGTCATTGACGCCTTCACCGAGGTCCGACTGCGCACCGCCAAAGAGGCCGACCTGGACATTCGCCCCATGCTGCTCAAACGTTTTTTTGATTGGGCTGTCGACAACCCAAAGCCCATTGTGGTGGGCGCATCGGAGGCCTTCGGCGCCCTGGAGCGCATGCGCGAGGGCTTGAAAAAGACCATTCGAACCATCAGCCTGGACATTTGCAGCGACCCACGCATCTCCAGCCTATTGCCTGGCCTGCCGCCTCAAGAAATGATCGAAGTGCTTGAAGTGCTCGCGCAAAACATCCTTTTCATGGCGGTGGATTACGTCGAACACCCCGACCAGCGCGACGCCATTTATCAAAAGGCCCTGCGCATCGTGGCCGTGTTGTTTGCGGGTGCGCACGCCGTGCACGCCATGCAAGAAGAACAACAGACTTGATCTGTTGCGATTGATAAATTACATTGGCTACTCATTTAACAAAAAATCTGTGTGCGGTTTTGGTCCCTGTTCCAGCGATTAAACTGTGAACAAGCAATTAACATTGTGGTAACAAAAACCGGCAGGAGCCCCCGCCATGCGAATTGCCATACTGGAAGACGATCTCACCCAAAGCGAAATGTTGCGCTGGGTGCTTGAATCAGTCCAACACAAATGCCACTGTTTCTCGACCTTCAAAAGCTTCCAAACCGCACTCTACCGGGACAGCTTCGATCTGGTTCTGCTGGATTGGGTGCTGCCCGACAGCTCTGGCCCCAAGGTGATGCACTGGATCCGCGACACGCTTCACATCAAAGTGCCAGTGCTGTTCATCACCTCCAAAACCGACGAAGAGAACATTGTTGAAGCGCTCAATGCGGGTGCCGACGACTACATGATCAAGCCCATCCGCCGCGGCGAACTCGTCGCCCGCGTCAACGCACTGCTGCGTAGGGCCTACCCCGAACTCACCGCCCCGGAGGTGTTCGACATCGGTGGGTTGGAGTTTCACCCCAAATTCTCCACCATCGTGCGGCACACCAAGCGCGTGGTCATGACCCAAAAAGAATTTGATCTCGCGCTGTTGCTCTTCCGCAACCTGGGCAAGCCCCTGTCGCGCTCGCACATTCAAGAATCCGTGTGGGGCCGCGACACCGACCTGCCGTCCCGCACCATGGACACCCACATCTCTCGGGTGCGCTCCAAACTGGCCCTGCGGCCAGAGCAAGGTTTTCGCCTCACGCCTGTTTATGGGTTTGGTTACAAGCTCGAGCAAGTGGACCATGAGGGCCGCACCAGTGACTTTGCAAAAATCAAACAACAACTTGCCCAGAGCGAATAAGCTGGTTTTAAGGCAGCGCGGGTTATAATGAAGGGTTTCCTGCCCAGTGAGTACCATGGAGCTTTTCGCAGTCGGCCTGAATTACCAATCCGCACCGCTCGCCCTGCGCGAGCGCTTGGCGTTCCCCGCCGAGCAAGTGCAAGAGGCCCTGCGCACCCTGGCACAACGCGTTAAAGCGCCCGAAGCGGCCATCCTGTCCACCTGCAACCGCACCGAGGTGTACTGCGCTGCCGACGATGTGCACACCGTCGAAGCAGCCCTTCTGGACTGGCTGGCCCAAGACCGCAACATCAACCCCCAAGAGCTGCACCCCCACCTGTACAAGCTGCCGCAACAAGAAGTGGTTCGCCACGCCTTCCGCGTGGCCAGTGGGCTGGACTCCATGGTGCTGGGGGAGGCTCAAATTTTGGGCCAAATGAAACAAGCCGCCCGCACCGCCGAAGAAGCAGGCACGCTCGGGCAAATGCTGCACCAACTTTTCCAGCGCACTTTTTCGGTCGCCAAAGAGGTGCGCTCCCACACCGAGATTGGCGCACACTCCGTCTCCATGGCCTCAGCGGCTGTGAAGCTGGCGGGCCGGATTTTCGGAGATCTGACCAAACGACAGGTGCTCTTCATCGGCGCGGGCGAAATGATCCAGTTGTGCGCCACACACTTTGCCGCACAAAACCCAAAAAGCATCACCATCGCCAACCGCAGTGCCGAGCGTGCCCAGCAACTTGCACAAGCGCACAACGCACAGGTGATTGGCTTGGCCCAGGTGCCTGAGCAACTCGCCAAATCTGACATTGTGATTTCTTGCACCGCCAGCACCCTGCCCATCATTGGCTTGGGCATGGTGGAGGCGGCCACCAAAAAGCGCAAACACGAGCCCATGTTCATGCTCGACCTAGCGGTGCCGCGCGACATTGAAGCGCAGGTGGCCAAACTCGACGATGTGTTTTTGTACACCGTCGACGACCTCAGCCAAATAGTCCAAGAGGGCCGCGAACAGCGCGCCGCTGCCGTAGAACAAGCGGAAGCCATCATCGAACTGCAGGTGCAGGGCTTCATGCGTTGGATGAGTGAGCGCTCCTTGGTGCCCACCATTCAGCACATCCACCAACGGGCCGATGACATTGCCCAACTCGAGCTGGAACACGCTCGCAAACAGTTGGCCAAAGGCACCCCACCCGATGAAGTGCTTCAACTGATGGCACACCGGATGAGCGCAAAATTCATGCATGGTCCCATGCAGGCGCTCCATCAAGCCACCCCAGCCGAGCGTGAAGCATTGCTCAAGTGGCTGCCCCAACTTTTCAACATCAAAAACGATCAATAGATGAAAGACAGCATGCGGTCACGGCTGGAGCGCCTCACACAGCGCCTGGCCGACCTGGATCAGTTTTTGTCCTCCCAGGAATCAGCCCAAGACATGGTGCTGTTTAAAAACGTCACGCGCGAACGCTCCGAACTGCTGCCTGCGACCGAGCGTTATGCCGAATACCTCAACCTGGAAGCCGATTTAGAAACCGCGCAAGAATGGCTGCAAGACCCCGACATGCGCGACATGGCCCGGGAAGAGATTGCCAACAACGAGCGCAAACTCACCGCGCTTGAAGCCGACTTGCAACGCCTGCTGCTGCCCAAGGACCCCAACGACCACCGCAATGTGATGCTCGAAATTCGCGCTGGCACAGGAGGCGACGAATCAGCCCTCTTTGCAGGTGACTTGTTCAGAATGTACACCCGATATGCAGAGCGGCAAGGCTGGCAAATCGAAATCATGAGCGCCAGTGAATCCGAACTGGGTGGCTACAAAGAAGTGATCGTGCGCCTGGCCGGCGAGCAGGTGTACAAACACCTCAAATTCGAATCGGGCGGACACCGGGTACAACG
>DASUDK010000090.1:0-17317 GCA_036275655.1 Limnobacter sp.
TGTCACCCCCATGGTCATGACCCAGGCTCGTGATGACCTCATTGAGCGAACAGTGGAATCGGTGATTGGTGCCAAAAGCGCCATCGTCCACATCTACAACTCCACCGCACCCGTGTGGAGAAATACGGTGTTCCGCATGACCGTGCCAGAAGTCATCGACATGGTGAAAAAGCGCGTGCAAAAAGTGAAAGAACTCACCGATGCACACCCTGAAACCCAGTGGGTTTTGCAGTACTCGCCCGAGTGTTTCAACATGACCGAATTGGAGGTGGCTTTGCAAGCCTGCAACACCGCGATCGAGGCGTGGGACGCAGGCCCTGGCAGGAAGATCATCATCAACCTGCCCACCACCGTGGAGTGGAGCACACCCAATGTGTTTGCCGATCAAATTGAGTGGATGAACAGGCGCCTGAATCGACGTGAACATGTGGTGCTCTCCGTGCACCCCCACAACGACCGCGGCACCGGCGTTGCCACCGCCGAACTGGCCATGATGGCCGGTGCACAGCGTGTGGAGGGCTGCCTGTTTGGCAACGGGGAGCGCTGCGGCAATGTGGACATTGTGACCCTGGCCCTGAACCTGTACACCCAGGGTGTGCATCCCAAGCTTGATTTTTCAGACATCAACGCCGTGGCCCGCGTGGTGGAGAGCTGTACGCAGTTGCCTATTCATCCTCGCCATCCGTATGTGGGCGATCTGGTGTACACCGCGTTTTCAGGCTCGCACCAAGATGCCATCAAAAAAGGCTTCGACATTCAAAAGCCCGATGCGGTGTGGGAAGTGCCCTACTTGCCCATTGATCCCGTGGATGTGGGCCGCACTTACGACAGCGTGATCCGCGTGAACAGCCAATCTGGCAAAGGTGGCATTGCCTACATTCTGGAACGTGAACATGGTGTGGTGATGCCACGCCGCATGCAAGTGGAATTTTCAGCCGTGGTGCAAAAAATCAGCGACAGCACTGCGTCCGAGATGACTTCCCCGGCCTTGTGGGCATTGTTTGAAAAAACCTATTTGCAAAACGACGGCAGCCAACCCCGTTATGTGAGCCACAAAACATTCGAGACCGCGACGGGCCAAGGGATTGAAATCACGATTCACCAGAACGGCGAAACCATTGCCCTGGCTGGTGTGGGCAATGGGCCACTGGATGCGGCGGTGAATGCACTGGGCATACCACTGGAGGTGGTGGCGTTTGAAGAGCGGGCAGTGAGCCACGGCGCCAAATCCAAGGCCATGGCCGTGATTGAGGCCAGCATGCCAGGCGTTCCGGGTTCAAGATTTGGTGTGGGATTTCATGACAACATCACCACCGCAAGCCTCATGGCCCTGGTGAGTGCTTGGAGAAGAATTTCCCCACAGCACGCAATCACGTGTAGCCGTTCTCCCATTTCACTGCCTTAAAACGCAGCACCGGGCCAGCCTGCCCTGCAGGCCCCTTTAAAGCACCCTGCATGTCCAACAAAAAATTGTCTTTCAGAGGAGACGGGCGATCCAGATCAAATTGAAGCTTGAACGAATAATTTCGACCTGGTTCAGTGAGCCTTTTAACGCCCGTCAAAGTTTCATACCCCCAACGTCCATCGGTATCCGCATACTGCCCATCTGGATCTCGCTTGGCAAATTCTGTAACCAAAATTGGTGCATGGCGTTGACCATCCACCACGAACTGCGCTTTGCTCGGGTCGAATTCGTGGTTGTCTGCACCCTTTACGTCAAAAAATACTGTCAGTCTGGATTGCGCTTCTGGGCCTACAAATTTGTCAAACGGATCCACGCTGGTGGGTACCACGAACAACATCACCGTGTGATCCGAGGTTTGTAAAGTGTTGTTCAATGCGACCCGCAGCGTCAAACCATTCCAGGGCACCGCATGGGGAGGCATGTAACCGGGACCTCGTTGTTTTGGTAATTGCTCAGCATTGTCAATGTAAGCCAAGCTTTCGTAACCTTCACGAAAGCCAGCGCAGGCGCTCAATAAGCCAAACAACACAATCCCAAACAAGGTTTTGTTAAACAAAGTGACCACAAAAGCCCCCCTCAAACACAGACTGCACAAGTGTAGCCAAAGTGCCGCAAACCAAACAGCACAAGACATGCAAAACATCCGTGCACACGGCGCAAGGTCGCAACTTCAGCGAAAATAAGGACTTGTCAGCGCACCCATTGCATGCCCCCATGAGCAACACCTCCATCAAACTGATTGTTGGCTTGGGCAACCCCGGCCCCCAATACACAGACACTCGCCACAATGCGGGTGTTTGGTACCTCGACAAACTGGCTCGCCAGCACAATGTGCACCTGCAAAGCGACAAGCGTTTTCTGGGTGATATGGCCAGAATCAAAGTGGCGGGTGAGGATGTATGGCTGTTGTTCCCCACCACCTTCATGAACCGATCTGGGCAAGCTGTGGGCGCGTTGGCCAAATTTTTTAAAATCAAGCCTGAAGAAATTTTGGTGGCGCACGATGAACTGGATCTCTTGCCCGGCCAACTCAAAATCAAGAAAGGCGGCGGCCACGCTGGGCACAATGGATTAAAGGACATGAACGCGCATCTGGGCAGCAATGAGTTTTGGCGTGCCCGTATAGGCATTGGTCACCCACGCAGCCTGAACCTGCAACAGGGTGTGGCCGACTTTGTGCTCCACCGGCCAGGGCCGCTGCATCAGCAAGTGATTGATGCAAGCATCGGGGTGCTGCTCAAACACACGGATCTGATTTTAAAAGGCAACATGACCCAAGCCACCACGCACGTTCACACCGAATGTGATCAGTTGTTCAAAGAACATGCGGGCAAATTGGCACCATGAACAGCATCCAGATCATTTTGGGCGAGCGGGCCCAAGCCCACATCGCCAAACAGGGATTAAAGCCCGACGACATATGCGCCATTCCGGCGGCGGCTGGCGGTCCCAAAGGCCTCATCTTGCAAGGGCTAGATCAATACCTGTTCACAGACTGGCTGGGGCCCGCGCACTTGCAAATGCGCAAAGCCAAAGGGGTTTTGCCCCTGCAGCTGATTGGAGCATCCATCGGTGCGTGGCGCATGGCCGCTGCCGCCAGCAGCAATCCCGCTGCAACACTCAAAAGGTTGGCGGAGCAGTATGTGGAAGCGCAGAACTACAAGCAGGGGGTGGACCGGTTCGAAATTAGCCGTGTGTGCGAAGCCATGGTGCAGGCCGTTGTGGCAGACGAAGCGCAACACATGGTGAACCCCAGCGGCAAAGAGCTGCTCGTTTGGGTGAACAAGGGCCTCACGCCTTTGCATCATGCTCAACAGCAGCGTGCCCGCAAACGCGGCTTTGCTGCTGCGGTGCTGGCCAACAGCATTGGTCGCAACAGGCTGGCCAATTATTTTGAGCGCTGGGTGTTCCAAAGCCCAGGGGCGCACACCGAGTGGTTGGCCCAGCCCTTTGACCGCATCCCCACCCGCATCGAAGACCTGGACGCCTTGAACATCCACAGCGCCTTGTTGGCCAGTGGCAGCATCCCTTTTGTGCTCAACCCAGTCAACAAAATTGTTAAGGCTTTTGAGACGCAAACCGAGCACCATCCCCGGGTGGATTTGCAACACCATCAAGGACCTTTTTGGGACGGTGGTCTGACCGACTACCACCTCGCCCTGCCCTACAATCGGCTGCCGGGGCTGGTGTTGTACCCGCACTTTGCGCCCACGGTGACGCCAGGTTGGCTCGACAAATTTTTAAAGTTGCGCAAAGCCAAACCTGCGTGGATGAGCAATGTGATCTTGGTGTGCCCATCGCCCGAGTTTGTTGCAAGCCTGCCCGCAAAAAAGATCCCGGACCGCAGCGACTTTAAACGCTATAAATTTGATCACACAGTGCGCATCCCCTTATGGCAGCAAGCGATTGCAGAGAGTGAGCGCATGGCGGAAGATTTTGCAAAATGGCTACACCAGGTCAAGGCCAATTGAGGGCTGGCCTGTGCAGGCCACCATTTTAGGGCAAGCACAGCGGGGGAGGCTTAACGTTGCGATGGGGTACACCATAAGTACCATTCCACAAGCTGCACGGACTTCGCACAATGAAAACCTGGACGATCGCCAAAAAGCTCACAGTGTCCATGTGTATTTTGATCACACTTTCCATCTCAGTGTTGTCGGTTTTTGCCTATGAGCTCAAAGGACAAACCACTCGGGTTCAACACGATGCAGCACCAGTGATTGATGTCAGCCACACACTGAATTTTATTCAGCGCGCGCGTGTGAACTTGCGTGATGCATTGCTGGCCACCCAGGCTGATGCCCCTGCAGAACGAATTCGCTATTACCAAAACACTTACAAAACCTTGACCGCGCAGGTCGATGCATTGATCAACAGATTAGAGAAGCACCCGCACTCTTCAAAAGCAACCCAATTTTTGAATACAGGTACAACAGGTTGGGCAGAACTTAAATTGGTGGTAGCGAAGATTGAAGAGGCGACCAACAACAAAAACTTTGAGCTTGCCACCCGGCTCTTGCTAACTGATTGCTACCAGGCGGCGAGCAAAGCCGTGAGTGGTTTTAACCAATTTGCGGATCAATTGAATCTGGAGATGAAGGACAACGCCCAGAACAATGTCCAAAGCATCAATTCCTTCACCCTGACAGCGAGCTTCATGGCTTTGATTGCCATCGGTCTGGCGTCTTTTCTGGCCTTTCGGACCATTCAACACATGCGTTCGTCTCTAGACCAAGCCATCAAAATTAGCATTGCCATCCAGAGCGGTGACCTCACCCAAGAGATACAACACGCGGACGATGATGAAACAGGAAAACTGCTACACAACTTGGATTTAATGCGGACCGCACTTCGAGCCACAGTGTCATCCATGACCCATGGCATGCACCAGCTTAAATCGGTGACGGAGATGTTGAACTCTTCGTCCAAAGTGCTCAAGCACTCGTCATCCGAGGTCTCTGAATCAACCAACAACACATCAAATGCGGTGGAACTGCTCGGCAACAGCATGGCTGACGTGTCGAACTCGGCAGACCAAGTGCTGGGCAACGTGCAGCAGGGCCTCCAACAAACAGAAGAAAGCAAAGGCAAGATCACCGTGCTGGTGTCTGAAATTGGTCGGGTCGAGAACTCAGTTCAACACATGTCCACCAAAGTGGAGGAGTTTATTCATGCCACCCTAAAGATCACCACCATGACCAACGACATCAAACAAATTGCAGACCAAACCAACTTGCTAGCGTTGAATGCGGCCATCGAGGCTGCACGTGCCGGGGAACAGGGTCGAGGATTTGCGGTGGTAGCGGATGAAGTGCGAAAGCTCGCAGAGATGAGCTCCAAGTCTGCAATCAAGATCTCAGAGACCACCCACGAACTCAATGGTCTTGCCCAAGTTGTTGAGGGTGCGATTGAAGATGGATTGAGTTCAATCAAAAGCTCACGTGCCTACGCTGATCTTGCTGTGGACGCCATCATTGAGACAGAGGGGCGTGCACAATTGTCACTCTCGGAAGTCAACCGCATCACCAACAATGTGGCGGAGCAGGCACGGGCCTCTGAACGCGTGTTCCAAAATCTTGGCCGAATTGTCAGCATGATTAACACCAGCGACAAAGCCCTGACAAAAAACCTTGAGAGCACACAAGCCATTCTTGAAGTTGCCAAACAATTGGAACAGGCTGCGGGCAAGTTCACCCTGCAGCGTTAGTGCGACTACCCCCCGTACACGCGGAGTGACTGTAAGCCGCCAAATTGCTTTTGTATGGCTGCATAATTGGCAGCCAACTCGCAGCCCTCGCACATGGGCAATTTGGAGAACATTCGAATGTTGATTGGCACCTTGCCCAATTCAGGCCTTTGATCCAGGATTGTGCGCAAACCATTGAGCACTAGGTATTCCGTGTCTTTGGCCCGGTCGTGCACCAACCCGCCCGCCCTGTGGGTGCTCACCTTGGGCACCAATCGCATTTCACCACGTCTGTTTCCTCGGCTGACTCTGTTCTCAAGCAGGTCGTGGTAACCCAAGTAATACACTTTGTTGTCACCAAGATTAATTTGCTTGGCGTATTGGGTTAAGGCAGCTTGCCTGGTGCCTCGCGGTGCAAGCGGAATCAAATTGAATGTATATGCGGACGGCTTGCCATCGCCCAGTACCGCCAGCGTGCCCATGGGTGCCTCGTTCTTGGTATCTTGGCTGTTGCAAACAAGCGGCCTGATTTTGCTGCCAGACACCGAAATAAACCGCAATTGCCCCAAGCCTGCAAAATCAACCACGGTGATTAGAAAGTTCTTATCCGCGGTGCTGGGCGCAATATCGTTTCCCGTCAAGTAGCCCCTCACCTGGTCCAGCGTGTCTGTGTTTTGCTGCAAAAGATCGCCCGCGACTTTGCGAAATTGAGCCAAGTCCGCCTTGGCTTCATTGCTGGGTCCAAACAAGGCGCTGAGCGAATACTTTTCTATTTGTGTACCGCTGTAAAGGGCATTCACTCCTTTTGCAAAGGTCAGCCCAGCTTTGTTTGACTCGCCAGAGAAGTGCTGCTGTAAACCCCCCAAAGAAGATTCTTTGTCAAATGATTCCTTCAAACGTTTGGGCGTGAAGCCCTCGTTTTCCATGAACGCCAAGATCTTTCTTTTTTTGCCAGTGGACAGATCGGGGGTGGTGTCTTGCGGTTTGCTCATGAGCGCTTTGCTCATGGGGGATACAAACAATGCCCCAGGATCGGTACCTTGCGACTGCACAATGGCGGCAGGCAATTGAGCGACTGTGCTCACGATGCCGCGATTGGCAGTGGTGGAAGCCGTGTTGCCCTGCATATTTGTTGCTGCTTGCGCAGTGGCGGGTGCGACGGGAGCGGAAACCCCGGCAACAACTTTGGCGTAACTGAGTGGCATCGCAAACCCAACAAAAGCAGTGTATGAGCCTTTTGGTGGATCCTTAAGCATTGTGGGTTCCATGGCACCCACCGCAAACAAGGTACAATTGCGAACATTCCAGTTTAAATACAAGCCATTGCAATCATGACCCTCAAATGCGGCATCGTTGGCCTTCCCAACGTCGGTAAATCCACCCTGTTCAACGCGCTCACCAAAGCGGGCATTGCTGCAGAAAACTATCCCTTCTGCACCATCGAGCCCAATGTGGGCATTGTGGAAGTGCCAGACGCACGCCTGAACCAATTGGCCAACATTGTGAAGCCCGAACGCATTGTGCCAGCCACTGTGGAGTTTGTGGACATCGCCGGCCTGGTGGCAGGCGCGTCCAAGGGCGAAGGATTGGGCAACCAGTTTTTGGCCCACATTCGCGAAACCGATGCCATTGTGAACGTGGTTCGCTGTTTTGAAGACGACAATGTGGTGCATGTAAATGGTCGAGTGGACCCGATTGCCGACATTGAAACCATTGAAACCGAGCTTTGCCTGGCTGACCTGAGCACCGTTGAAAAAGCAGTGATTCGCTTGGCCAAACAAGCCCGAGCCAACGACAAAGAGGCTGCCAAAGTATTGGCCGTGCTGGAGCGTTGCCAGGCCCAACTGAATGAAGCCAAACCTGTGCGTGCGCTGGGCTTGGATGCCGAAGAACTGTTTTCCATCAAAAGTTTTGGTTTGATCACCGCCAAGCCAGCCATGTACGTGGCCAACGTGGCCGAAGACGGCTTTGAGAACAACCCTTTTGTAGAGCGGTTGCAAGCCTACGCCGAGAAGCAAAATGCGCCAGTGGTCTCTGTATGCGCAGCCATTGAGGCAGAAATCGCTGACCTGGATGACGCGGACAAAATGGAGTTTCTCGAGAGCATCGGCATGAAAGAGCCTGGCCTGAACCGTGTGATCCGGGCAGGCTTTAAATTGCTCGGTTTGCAAACCTATTTCACCGCCGGTGTAAAAGAGGTGCGTGCCTGGACCATCAAAATTGGTGACACCGCACCCAAAGCGGCCGGCGTGATCCACACCGACTTCGAGCGTGGTTTTATCCGTGCGCAAACCATTGCATTTGATGACTACATCGCCTGCAAAGGCGAAAACGGCGCCAAAGAGGCCGGCAAAATGCGGGCCGAAGGCAAAGAATATGTTGTGAAAGACGGCGATGTGTTGAACTTCTTGTTCAACGTATAGCAAGGCCCGACGGCCATGTCCAAAGCCTTGAAGTGGTTTTTTCTCGCGCTTGTACTGGTCGCCTTTGCAGGGGTTGTATCACATGGTGTGGTGCTTCCCCGATTCGTTTGGGAACATCAGCTCAAACAGGTTGAAGCTCAATTTCCAGACCATTCCATCGAAGTCCAGCGCGTCGTTCTTGCGCTGTCGCTTGACCCAGCGCTCATGTTGTCTGGCGTGTCTGTGCAACACCCAGTGCGGCAAGAGCACTTGCAAATCGGTTTGCTGCGCTTGGGGTTTGATGGCCTGTCTTCCGTTCAACAAGGCCGCCTGCAACTTCAGCACATCGGCGTCAAAGGGCTGCAGGCAAACGCCCAGCGCCAAACCGACTGCCTGGCCAACCTGCATCACTGCATTCCCCGCTTGCCATGGACGTTTTCCTCCCGCCTGTTGATGCAACACGCTCACATCAGCCTGCACACACTGGAGGTGGAGCAGGCGGAGTTTCGCGTAGAGAGCCCGCTAGCCCAGCAAACACTCACTGGCCGTATCGACCACGCCCGCTACGTGCTGAACCAGAACAATCATCCCAATGCATTGAGCCTTGGCTGGCGTCTGCAGGTCAAGGCACCTGGAGTGGACAATGCCCTCACAGCGGCGCTCACCGCCACGCCCGAATCCGCCTTCAAGTTCAATCAAATTGCCGTGCAAGTGGATGGTCAGTGGGGAGGCTTTCCATGGACTGCCTCGCTGGCACAAGACCAACTGGCTTTTGAATTTGCCCAAGCCGGGGGTCGGGGTGCACCACTGCTGATGCTGAGCGGGCAAAACCTCCGCACATACCTTCGACGCAACGATGCGCCAGAGACGCATCAAGCCGCCTTTTCAGCACGCCGCGTGGAAGGGGGGCTGCCTGCCCAACCCTGGCGCATGCAAGAGGCCGAGTGGACCTACACCCACGAAGACGCACAGGCCTGGACGTTTAATCTGGTGTACACGCCAGCCGAGCAGCAACTGAACATTGAACCAGCACACATCGCTGGCAGCGAGGGCCTGCCAGCCGCGGCGCAACACAGAACACTGGGCTGCCCACCATCCCCTGGCCGCACTGCCGCCTCCCCAGTGGCGTATTGGGTCTGGCAGGCGGGTTGGTTCCGGGTGTACAACACCCTTCCAGCAGAACCAGACCTCCTTGTGCTATGTCCCGCCAACCCGTCCTGAACTTGGCGCAGTAAAAATATACTCAATGGGGTGTTCCGCCACCACTGCACCCCATGCCCATGCCCACACTCAACTTGTACAAAACTGCTTTGAACCACTCCGCCATCTTGGCAACGTTCAGGCAAATCACTCAACTGTTCAACCCGAGTTCATTGTGGAGCACTCGGTTACACGCCTTGTTCAAGCCGCTGTTTGGCATGCTGCAACACCTGGCACCCAAAGTGTCTGCGCCCAACTCTGAACCAGCGGAGGAAATTTTTTACGACGCACAAGAAGACTGGAGCGACGAAGTCTCTCCTCCCGAATCGCCACGGGCTGGCATTTCCACCCTGGATGCCATTCATTTCAAAAAACTGAATATTCAGGCCTCACTCAAAGTGCTCCAATCCATGGAAGACTCGCTGCAGGAGCATCCGGAGTTGCTCAACGCGCTCAAAGCTGATCTGGCGAATAAAGCCCAAGAACTGGATCTTCAAGCGTGCGCTGCCCCCAACACCTCGCCCAAAGAAGTCAAAAAAACCATGGGGGGCAAGCTGAAAAGAGCAAAAAGCACCGACTTACTGGGTGCATTCAACCGCGAAAAAGCGCAGTTGGTCCAAGCGGCACAAAATGGTGCAGGCATGCCAAGCAACACCAAACGGATGCATTTCCGCACGGCATTGGCATACAGCATTCATGCAAAACTAAGTGCCAAGCAGGCCATGGCGCTGGACCCAAAAACACTGGATAAAAAAATCTTCGATGCCTACATCGACATTTTGCAAAAACAACCGTGGTCAACCATCGAGCGCACGCAGCAGCTTTTGTTCCAGCAAAGCGGTGCTCACCAGCAGGCCATGGGTTTTTACACCCGAATGACACCCGCCAGCGCCATGGACCCACAACTGACGATGCGCTACCAGGCCAGCGGCATCAACGGTGTGAGCAGTTACGCAAACCAAGAAGCACGGCATGCCGTCAATTTGTGGAGAACCGAGTTCAGTCCAGTGAACCCGCCCCCCAACGCGCCAATTTACAGTTTCAGTGGATTGCGCCACGGCATTCACGACGCCTATGGCCTAAAAACAGCGCCAGCAGCGCGGCAACAGGCCAACGACAATCGGGTGAAGGAGTGGTTGCATGCCGCATTGCTGGACCACATGGCCAGGCACGGGCTCTCCGTCGAAGACCTGAACAACGCGCAAACCATCGATTTACCGATCGTGTCGGTCAATCTGGTGACCACCGCGGGCCACGAGGAGAGGATGGCCACCCAGCAGCAAGCGGCCTACAACCGAGTCCATGGGCAAACGATCACACTCAGCCTGTTGGATGCTTCGGGTCAAGAAAGGCAGGTTCAAGTGAAGCCCAAAATCTTTGGCTTCAACACCCCAGTCAATGCATGGGCGCTTGGCCCCATGGGTCAGTTGTTGGGCATCTGGAAAAAGGCCGATGCGCAAAACAAAGCAGCACTTGAGGATTTGATTGGCTGCACCACACCAGGCAGCCCAGTGGGTGGAGAGCTCGGTCGGCTGCTGCCTGGCGTATCCAACCCCGCCAAGGCGGCAACCATCTGCGCCTTGGTGGAGCAAATCCGCGCCATTTACAGCGACTCACTGCACCAAAGCATTGGCAACGAACCGTACAAACTCCCAGTCCGATTGTTGGCGCTTGCCAATGAGTGCGGGCTCACCCCCGCCTTCAATTGCAAAAGCGGCAAAGACCGCACGGGCCAACTGAATGTTGAAATTCGGGATTTTTATGCAGACCTCCAAGCCCACCAAGGCGCTCCGCGTGCGGTGAATGCACCCCGCGAAGACCTGGCACGAAAAAACTACCAAACCTTGTTTTTGGAGGGAGGCGATCGAGAGATTCAAGCCCTCAACACAGGCGTGGCAGGCAGCAAATCCCAATTGCCTTACTACGACAAACTGATGGGAGTCAAACCGGGCAGCGTCAACAACATCAAGGGCATTTCTGCCTGGGTGGGCACTTAGCGGGCCTCTGGGTCGGCCGGTTTTGGCAGGTGGGGTGTTTTGTCTGGATGCAGTTTAAAAAACCGCATCAGCAACTGCTCTTGGGTATCGGGGTGATTGGGGTCTTTGGGGATGCACTCCACCGGGCACACCACCACACACTGCGGTTCATTGAAATGCCCCACGCACTCCGTGCATTTGTGAGGGTCGATCTGGTAAATTTCTTCACCCATGGCAATGGCCCCATTGGGGCACTCGGGCTCACACACGTCACAGTTGATGCATTCGTCGGTGATGATGAGGGCCATGGGGCTGTTTTACATGCTCAGTTGTTGACGGCTTGGGGTGGGTTTTTGCCGATTTTTTCGTTAAGCCAGTGCTCCACCGAGGGAAACACAAACTTGCTCACATCACCGCCCAGGGAGGCGATTTCACGCACAATCGTCCCCGAGATGAACTGGTATTGATCAGACGGCGTGAGAAACATGGTTTCCACATCGGGCAAGAGGTAGCGGTTCATGCCCGCCATCTGGAACTCGTACTCAAAATCGCTCACTGCACGCAGCCCACGGATAATCACACTGGCCTCATTGTTGCGTACAAAATCTTTGAGCAAGCCGCGAAAGCCTTTCACTTCCACATTGGGGTAATGGCTTAGCACCTCACGGGCAATTTGCACGCGCTCATCCATGCTAAAAAATGGACGCTTGTTGGGGCTGTCGGCCACACCCACAATCAGTTTGTCAAAAATTTTTGCACCGCGGCGCACCAAGTCTTCGTGGCCACGGGTGAGCGGGTCAAATGTACCGGGGTATACAGCAATGCGCATCGCTGAACTCCAATCTGTTGGCTAATACCCCGCTTTGTATCACAGAGCAGGCAGGGCAAACAAATGCGCATGCACTTGGCCTGCTTTTAAATGCCGCAAAGCGTCAATTTGTGTTGCCCCCAGCATGGCGGGCAACTCCCCCGGGGCCTTGAACAAATCGGCATGCCACTCGACGTACACCAAGCCACCCGGCTTCAGCACGGCAGGTACCATGGGCAAGGCTTTGGCCAGCCAGTCGGTGTTGAAGGGGGGGTCCAAGGCCACCAGATCGAAGCGCTGTCCCAAACCAGCCAAGCGGCGCAGGGCCACCAACGCATCGCTGTTGTCCACCAGCACCTGGGGCGCAGGCTCCCCAGCAGGCCATTTGGGCAGGAGGGTGCGTTGATTGGCCACCAATTGCTGCACCACCGCCCGGTGGTTTTCTACAAGCACCACGGGGCTGGCCCCGCGTGAGGCCGCCTCAAACCCCAAAGCCCCGGTGCCGGCGAACAAATCCAGCACGGCCATGCCGGTGCAATCTTGGCCCAACCAGTTAAACAACGTCTCCCGCACACGGTCTGGTGTGGGGCGCAGCCCCTCCACCGGAGCAATCGGCAACAGGTGGCGGCGCCACACGCCACCAATCACCCGCAAGGAACCTGGCCTGGTCATGGCTTGGCAGGCGCGTCCACTGCACCGCCCACCACCACGGTCACCAACTTCTTGGGGTCCACGTGCTTGGCAAAGGCTTTGCGTGCACTGTCCACGGTGACCTTTTCTATCTCTTTGGTCCAAGTGTCCAAGTAATCCAGGGGCATGTTGTGCAAGCCCATCATGGAGATGTTGCTCACCAGCTTGCTGTTGCTGTCGATGCGCAGTGGAAAGCCACCAATCAAATTGGCCTTCGCCGCATTCAATTCAGCCTGGGTTGGGCCTTTGGCGATGAAGTCTTCGATGGTTTTGCGCATCAAAGCCAGGGCCTCTTTGGTTTGGGATTTTTGAGTTTGCACGCCCGCCTGAAATGGGCCAGCATCGCCCGCTGGCATGAAATAGGAATACGCGCTGTAAGCCAGCCCACGTTTTTCGCGAATCTCATCCATGAGGCGCGAGTTAAATCCACCGCCACCCAGCACATGGTTGGCCACCAGCAAATCAAAATAATCTGGTGCACCACGGCGCATGGCGGGCAGGCCCATCAAAATATGGCTTTGCGCGGCGGGGTGATCAATCTGCATGGTTTGCCCACGCATGGCCGCCTGCAAGGCAGCAAAGTCTTGCCCACCCAGCGGGTTGCCCTGCAAGGTGCCAGGCTGCAAATTGGCGGTTAACTCCGCCGCCAGCGTTTCTGCTTGCGCGCGGCTTAGGTTGCCCACAATGCTCACCACAGCGTGTTTGGCCAAATAGCGGCTTTTGTAAAACTGCTCCACATCGGCCAATGTAATCGCCTTCAGGCTGGCCTCGGTCACCAAGGTGCCGTAGGGGTGATTCGGGTACAGCGCTTGAGAAAACGCCCGGTCCGCCAAGGTGTCCGGCTTGGTCAGCGATTCCCTCAGAGACGACACGGCACGAGCGTTTTCGCGGGCCAAAATGTCTGCGCTGAACACCGGCTTTTGCAGCACGGTTTTGAACAGCGCCAACGACTTCGAAAACTCTGGCTCGCTGGTCAGCGTGCGCAAAGAGAACCCCGCCGAATCGCTGCCCGCCCCGCCCGAGAACTGCGCGCCAGTGTCCGCAAATCCATCGGCGATTTGGTTTTCATTCAGGCCTTGGGCGCCCCGGCCAATCATGTCGCCCACCGCAGCGGCCAGGCCCTCTTTGCCCGAGGGGTCAGCGCGGCTGCCCGCAGGCAAGTCCACACGAATGTCCACCATGGGCAGGGCTTCGGCCTGCATAAACATCACTTTGGCACCACTGGGCGCTGTCCAGCTTTGAATGGGCAAGGCGGCCTGCGCGGGTTGTGCAGCCACCATCATCACGGCGGCCATGGCCACCACGGGTTTTAACATACGGCTCAACATGGCTTGCTTCCTACACATCAGTGGTTCAAACCCTTGGGGGGCTCGTTCTTTTTGTTGGGGTCGATGGGCAAAGGGAACAAGGTGCCCACGGTCAATTGGTCGCGGTTGAAGTGGGTTTGCGCCACGGCTTGTACCTCTTGCGCTGTCACCGATTTGATTTGGTCAATCATGCGGTCGATGTCTTCCACCGAAAATCCAATCGTGAGGTTTTGGCCAATTTCCATGGCCTGCCCAAACACCGAGTCGCGCTTGTAAACCTGGCTTGCAATCAACTGGGCCTTCACGCGGGCCAGTTCTTGCTCAGTCACACCCTCTTTGGCAACCCGCTCCACTTGCGCCAACAAGTCGGCCTCCAATTGCTCCACCGTGCGGCCATTGGCGGGTGAGCCATCCAGGTAAAACAGGGAGGGGCCGCGGCCAGTCATGTCGTAACTCGCCCCCGCCTGCAGTGCAACGCGTTGGGTTTGCACCAGCTCACGGTTCATGCGGGCGCCCGAGTAGCTGTCCAACACAGCGGCCAACACGGTCAGCGCGTATGGCTCTCGGTCTTTCTGAACGTTTTCAAGTTTGGGGACCTTAAAGCCCATGATGATGTAGGGGTTCTCTGCAGGCGCTTTCACCTGGACGCGGCGTATGCCCTCTTGAATGGGCTCTTGTTGCGGCTTGCGTTCCGGCAAAGCCTTGGCTTTGATCTTCCCGTAGGTTTGCTCGGCGTGTGCTTTCACTTGAGCAGGTTGCACATCACCCACCACAACCACCACCGCGTTTTGGGGCGTGTACCACGTGTCGTACCAAAGCTTGGCATCCCGGTGATTCATGGATTTCAAATCGCTCATCCAGCCAATCACTGGGTTGCGGGTGGGGTTGGCCACAAACGCTGTGGCCATGAATGCCTCATAGAGTTTGCCCTGCGCTTGGTCGTCGGTTCGCCAGCGGCGCTCCTCCATCACCACCTGGATTTCTTTGTCAAACTCGGCTTTGCTGATCACCAGGTTGGCCATGCGATCGGCTTCGAGGGCCATCACCTTGCGCAAATCCTTGGCCTGAAGCTGCTGAAAGTACGCTGTGTAATCGCGGCTGGTGAAAGCATTGTCACGCCCACCCAGCTCAGCAACTTTCTGCGAAAACTCCCCCACCTTCAAGGTTTTGGTTTGTTTAAACATCATGTGCTCCAGCACATGGGCCACGCCGGTGGTGCCATTGAACTCATCGATTGAGCCAGCCTTGTACCACACCATGTGCGCCACGGTGGGCGATCGGTGGTCCTCTTTGACCACCACCCGCAAACCGTTGTTCAGGGTGTATTGCGTCACATCGCCATCGGCCGCCACGGCCGGTGCGGCAAGGCCAAGCCACAAAGCGGCACTGGCAACCATCCACTTCACATCCATCATTCTCATGCGTTTTAACCCTATTGCAGCAACACGGCGAGATGGGCGTTCACTTCAAACGTCCACATTCCCGCCAATGGTAGAATAAGTTTATTCGTTTCCCTGCCTGTGACCGCCGTTCTGGCTTTTTGTTCACCGAACCCCCTACACAGGCACAACCCTAGCGTTTTGGAGTGTTGCATGCAAATCCCTGGTCAACGGCAGGACTGGCTGGGCCGCTTAAAATCTGGGCTCACCAAAACTCGCTCTGGCCTGGCCTCCATGTTCACCGGCGAGAAAGTGGACGAGGCCTTCTTTGAAGACATGGAGGAGCGCCTGCTGCTGGCCGACTGCGGCCTGCCCGCCACCGAATTGCTGATGCAAAAAGTGCGCGACACGGTGTACCAAAAAGGGCTGACCAAACCCGAAGAAGTGCGCCTGGTGCTGCGCGATGCGGTGTTTGACCTGCTGCGCCCGCTCGAGACAAGCATGGGCATAGACCGCGCCCGCCCGCTCGTGATGATGGTTGTGGGCGTTAATGGCGCAGGCAAAACCACCAGCATTGGCAAACTGGCCAACCACTACGCCGAAATTGGTTACAACGTGCTGCTGGCCGCTGGCGACACGTTTCGCGCAGCCGCACGCGAACAACTGGATGTGTGGGCCAACCGCAGCAGTGTGGACGTGATCTCTGCCCAGGGTGGCGACCCCGCTGCGGTCGCTTTCGACTCGGTGCAATCGGGTGTTTCACGCAACAGCCACATTGTGATTGTTGATACGGCTGGCCGCCTGCCCACGCAACTTCACCTCATGGAAGAATTGAAAAAAATCAAGAAAGTGCTGGGCAAGGCCAAGATGGATGCACCGCACGAGATTGTGTTGGTGGTGGATGCAACCAACGGTCAAAATGCACTTCAACAAATCAAGGCATTCAACGATGCACTCACACTCACAGCGCTGGTGGTGACCAAGCTGGATGGCACGGCCAAGGGTGGTATTCTGGCTGCCATGAGCATGAGCACACGCGTGCCTGTCGCCTTTGTGGGCGTGGGCGAAAAACTTGGCGATTTGCGTCCCTTCAGCCCGCGTGATTTTGCCAACGCCCTGGTGGGCATCGACAGCGAAGGAAACCCCACGGCATGATCCAGTTCAAAAACGTCACGCTGAAATACGGTGCCCACGCGGCATTGAAGGGTGTCAACTTCCAGTTGCCCAAAGGCTCATTCACCTTGCTTGAAGGTCACTCCGGCGCGGGCAAAAGCTCCATTCTTCGCCTGCTGGCCACTTTCGAAACCCCCACCAGTGGAGACATCCTGGTGGGCAAGAGCTCGATTGCAAAACTCAGCCGCCGCGAACGTGCGCACTACCGCCGCAGCGTGGGCTACACCGGCATGGACGTGGAGCTCCTGTACAACCGCAATTGTTTCGACAACGTGGCCCTGCCCCTGCGCGTGGTGGGCCAATCGGAGGCCGATGTGCAAAGCCGGGTAAAAGCTGCACTGGCCCGTGTGGGTTTGAGCCACACCGACCGCATGCTGCCCAGCGAGCTCTCTGGCGGCCAACAACTGCGCCTGCAAATTGCACGCGCGGTGGTGAATCGCCCCGCCCTGGTGCTGGCAGACGAACCCACAGCGCAACTGGACGACGAGTCGGCCGCCAAGGTGGTGGGCCTGCTTGAAGAATTCAATCGCGCGGGGGTCACCGTGATTGTGGCCACGCACGAGTCTCACCGCTTTAACCGCATCACCCATCGCCTCAAACTGGGCGAGGGCCAAGTGTTGCCCACACCAGCCGACCTGTCACAGCAAGGCGGTCGCGAGAGCGGTGTGCAGGCATTTTCCAAAGACTTTTTGAGCAAGGCCTACGGGGCTTGAACCTTACTGTAGAACACA
>DASUDK010000091.1:0-18201 GCA_036275655.1 Limnobacter sp.
GGTTGCGGAAAACGAAGTCAAGTTTGTTGACTTCCGCTTCACCGACACAAAAGGCAAAGAGCAGCACGTGTCCGTGCCCGTATCAATGTTTGACGACGACAAGTTTGAGTCTGGCCATGCATTTGATGGCTCGTCCATTGCCGGCTGGAAGGGCATTGAAGCGTCTGATATGCTGTTGATGCCGGATCCAGACACCGCCCGCATGGACCCTTTCCGTGAAGAGCCCACCCTCATTCTGACCTGTGATGTGATTGAACCCACAGACGGCAAGGGCTATGACCGTGACCCACGTTCCATCGCTCGCCGTGCCGAAGCCTACCTGAAGTCCTCTGGCCTGGGCGACACCGCTTACTTTGGCCCAGAACCCGAATTTTTCATTTTCGACAGCGTGACCTGGGACGACCAGATGTCCGGCTGTTTCTTCAAGATCAAGTCCGAAGAGGCCTCCTGGTCCACTGGCATTGATTACGAGCATGGCAACCTGGCCCACCGCCCAACCGTGAAGGGTGGTTATTTCCCAGTGTCTCCAACCGACTCTTTCCAGGACATCCGTTCGGAAATGTGTCTGTTGCTGGAGCAGCAGGGTGTGCCCGTTGAAGTGCACCACCACGAAGTGGCCGGCGCAGGCCAAAACGAAATCGGCACCAAGTTTTCCACACTGACCAAGCGCGCAGACTGGACACAAATCCTGAAGTACACCGTGTGGAACGTGGCCGCCAGCTACGGCAAGACCGCCACCTTCATGCCCAAGCCCATGTGGGGTGACAACGGCTCTGGCATGCACGTGCACCAGTCCGTTTGGAAAGACGGCGTGAACCTGTTTGCAGGCAATGGTTACGCTGGTTTGTCCGATTTCGCCCTGTACTACATCGGCGGTATCATCAAGCATGCCCGCGCCCTGAACGCGATCACCAACCCATCCACCAACTCTTACAAGCGTTTGGTGCCTGGGTACGAAGCGCCTGTGAAGCTGGCTTACTCGGCCAAAAACCGTTCCGCCTCCATTCGCATTCCTCACGTGGCCAACCCCAAGGGTCGCCGCATTGAAGCGCGTTTCCCAGACCCCATGGCCAACCCATACTTGGCGTTCTCTGCTTTGTTGATGGCCGGCTTGGATGGTGTTCAGAACAAGATTCACCCAGGCGAAGCCGCAACCAAGAACCTGTACGACCTGCCCCCAGAGGAAGACAAACTGGTACCAACCGTTTGCCACAGCCTGGAACAGGCCTTGGAAGCGCTGGAAGCCGATCACGAGTTCCTTACACGCGGTGGTGTGTTCAGCAAGGACATGATCGAGTCTTACATCGCCTTGAAGATGGAAGAAGTGCAGCGCATGCGCATGACACCTCACCCCATCGAGTACGACATGTACTACGGCCTGTGATCTGTTCTGTTCACATGCAGTAAACAAAACGGCCCTGCCTCGTGTGGGGCCGTTTTTTTGCCAAACACGGTAGCTCGCTTGGTATCACTCTCGCCTTCCATGGGGAGGGGGACCCAGAGCGCTTCCAGTATCATGACAAGGTTATTCCTGCTTTCATCTGGAACCCGACCATGAGCACACGCAGTCAAGTCCTCCGCATTCTTGGTGCATCGTGCACCTTGCTCATTGCCGTTTCACCATCACCGGCAATCTCCAAAGGCACGGAAATGTTTGTCTGCACCAGCAGCGACGGCGTGCGCACTTACCAAAATTCAAATGCGGGTGAGGGTTGTGTACCCCTCAACTTGAATCCAATCACCGTGGTGCCTGGTCCTTCCTCGCGCGGGGGTGGGAAGAGCCAAGACGCCAGTGGCGCAGCGACCAATGCGCGTGCTGCTGCCCGTCAAGACGCCCGGCAGGCCATGGATTTTGATGCAAAAAATGATCGAATGAAAATTCTTCAGGAAGAGTTGCGCATCGAAGAGAGCAAGCTCAAGTCCTTGAAAGACGAGTACAAAAACGGTCAGCCAGACCGGCTTGGCAGCGAAAAAAACTATCAAAAGTACCTGGATCGAGTGGCCCGTCTCGAACAAGAGATCATGGTCACCAACGAGAACATCGAGATTTTGAAAACCGAGCTCATCAAGTTGTCGTCAAACTGAGCGTTGCGCAGGGCGGCTTCGGGCCGCAGGAAGAGAGGATGTGTTGAACAAGGATCGCTTTCAGGGTTTGGAATTGTTGACCACCGCGGTGTTGGTCAGTGATTGCGATGGCTTGGTGGTGTATGCCAATTTGGCTGCGCAAACCCTGTTGGAGGTGTCGCGCCGGGCGCTCAACGGCCAAGCTTTGCCTGCGTTGTTCGTAGAGAGCAAGTCTTTCTCCGATTTTTTGAAAAAGTCCAACGCCGACCCATTTGGTGTGCAACGTCAAGTGTTTGAATTGTTGCGCCCCAGCGGCGGCAGCGAGCATGTTCATGTCACATTGTCCAGCCCCGAAGATGCCCGCGGCATGACCATCATGGAGCTGCGCGAAATTGAGCAGCAACTCAAGGTCGACCGTGAAGCCCGCATGCTGGACCAATCGATCGCCAACAAGGAGTTGATTCGCAACCTGGCGCATGAAATTAAAAATCCCCTGGGTGGAATTCGCGGGGCGGCGCAACTGCTTGAAGTTGAATTGCCTTCGCCAGAACTGAAGGAATACACCCAGGTGGTGATCAAGGAGTCTGATCGACTCCAAACCCTGGTCGATCGTTTGTTGGCCCCTCACCGTCGCCCCCACATTGTGGCGATGATGAACATCCACGAGGTCCTGGAGCGCGTCCGTTCCGTGATTTTGGCAGAGCATCCGCGCGGTTTAAAAATCATCCGCGATTACGACATTTCGATCCCAGAATTTCTGGGGGATCTGGAGCAACTCATTCAGACGGTGCTCAATATTGTGCGCAATGCGGCGCAAGCGTTGGGTCCTCAAATTGCGGAGGGCAGTGCACAAATAAGACTATGCACCAGAGTGGTGCGTAGGGTAACCTTAAACCGCAAACAACACAGGCTGGCACTAGATTTGCAAGTGGTAGACAACGGTCCCGGCATTCCCGTCGAAATCATGGAGAGAATTTTCTTTCCTCTGGTTTCTGGGCGCGAAGGGGGCAGCGGTTTGGGCCTCACGTTGGCGCAAACATTCGTGCAACAACACGAAGGCATCATTGAATGCAGTTCCCAGCCGGGTAAAACAATATTCAAAGTCACATTGCCGATTCAGTCTGAGGTTCCAGCGGGCTGAACGGTTTGAAGGAACCACCGCTGATGCGTCCTATTTGGGTTGTTGACGACGATCACTCCATTCGCTGGGTTTTGCAGAAAGCAATTTCTCGCGAAGGAATTCCCTGCGAAATTTTTTCTTCTGCAGCCGAAGTGCTAACACGGCTTAAAAACGAAGTGCCTCAGGTGCTGGTGTCTGACATTCGGATGCCAGGCCAAAGCGGCCTTGAGCTGTTGAGCAAGGTGCGTGACCAGCATCCGGATTTGCCAGTCATCATCATGACCGCCTACTCGGACCTGGACAGCGCTGTGTCTGCGTTTCAGGGTGGGGCGTTTGAATATCTGCCCAAGCCTTTTGACATTGAAAAAGCGGTCGAGCTGATATTGCGTGCTGTGCGCGAGTCACAAACCGAAGACATGGTGGAAGAACCAGATTTGACCGCACCGGAAATTCTGGGGCAAGCTCCCGCCATGCAAGAGGTGTTCCGCGCGATTGGGCGGTTGTCTCAATCCAACGTGACCGTGCTCATCACGGGCGAGTCGGGGGCGGGCAAAGAGCTGGTTGCACGGGCTTTGCATCGCCATAGCCCACGGGCCAAGCAGCCTTTTATTGCGCTAAACACCGCCGCCATTCCAAAAGATTTGCTGGAGTCCGAGTTGTTTGGCCATGAGCGAGGATCGTTCACTGGCGCTCAAACCCAGCGTCGCGGCCGGTTTGAGCAAGCCGAGGGCGGCACATTGTTTTTGGACGAAATCGGTGACATGCCTGCCGAACTGCAGACCCGTTTGCTGCGTGTCTTGTCCGATGGCCATTTTTACCGCGTGGGCGGGCAGCAACCCATCAAAGCCAATGTGCGCGTGATTGCAGCCACCCACCAAAACCTGGATGAACGTGTTAAGCAAGGCTTGTTTCGAGAAGACCTTTATCATCGACTCAATGTGATCCGCCTGCGATTGCCCCCACTTCGGGAGCGTCCGGAGGACATTCCTTTGTTGGCGCGGCATTTTCTGGCAGCTTCCGCCCGCGAATTGGGCACGGAAACCAAGCGGCTCTCCGAGTCCGCACTGCGCGTGCTCAGCGATTTTCCATTCCCTGGCAACGTCCGTCAGCTCGAGAACGTGTGTCGATGGATCACTGTGATGGCGCCTGCGCAGCTGGTGGAGCCGCGAGATTTGCCTCCCGAGTTGAAGTTGGAGGCGCTTAATCCAACAGAGCCTTCACCGAGTGCCTCATTCAAATCCGTGGAGTCGATCGCAGCAGCTTTGCCACCTTCTTGGACGGCTGCGGAGGGGTTTTCAAGCTCGGGGCCTTCGGGTGTGAGTTCCACTGTGTCTGAAATCCTGGCGCCCGCGGAGCAGGGTGGGGGCAACTGGCTGGATCTGTTGTTCGCAGAGGCCGAACGTGCTTTGGAATCTGGGCGTCCGGATGTGATGGACGTGTTGACTGCACAGTTTGAAACTGTGGTGATTCAAGCGGCACTCAAAGCCACACATGGCAAGCGTATAGAGGCCGCGCAACGTTTGGGCATCGGGCGCAATACCATCACCCGAAAAATCCAGGACTTGAACATTGATGTGAAAGACATCGATTGATAAAAAAAGCCCTCGCAGTGTTTGCTGCGAGGGCTGTCAGACTGCAGGGCATTCAAGCAGACAACAATGCCTGGCCCTGCGACCCCTATCCGTTCTTGACCTGAAACTTTTTCAGAATATTCGACAAATCGGTGGCAACACCTTTGAGTCCCGCCACTGCGTTGGCAGCACGGCGCGCCATGTCCAGGTTGCCCTCCGACAATTGCGCAACCACCTCCACTTGATGACCAATGCTCTCAGAGGCTTGGTTTTGCTCCAGCAGTGCGGCGTGAATACTTTCCACCGAGTGTGCCACGGCAGAGGAGTCTGCGGTGATTTGATTCATGGCCTGGCCGGCACTTTCAACCAGCTCGACGCCTTTGCGCACACTTTCTACAGCCATGTCCATGTTGTTCACCGCCACGCTTGAGCTGTTTTGGATCGCTTCAATCATGCCGTGGATATCATCGGTGGACTGGCGAGTGCGTTCGGCCAACTTGCGCACTTCATCGGCCACCACAGAGAAGCCGCGGCCTTGTTCTCCGGCACGCGCTGCCTCAATTGCAGCGTTCAGGGCCAGCAAGTTGGTTTGCTCGGCAATGCCTTTGATGATGAGGGCAATTTCAGAGATTTCCCGAGATTGTTCTCCCAACTGTTGAATCACGCTGGCTGTGCCCTGCACATTGTCTGAAATGTGATGCATTTGCTGCTGCGCAGAGCTGATGGCCTGCAGCCCGCTGTCCGCGAGGTTTCTGGCCTTGTTGCTCACGTCTTTGGCTTGTGTGGCCGATTCACCCACACTGGCAATCGAAGAGGACATTTCTTCCACAGCGGCCGCCATGCCCGAGGCGGCGTCACTGCCTTGTGTGGCGCCTTTGTTGAGGTCCTCACTGGTTTGTACCAAATCTTCCGAAGCAGATTGCACCTGGTCTGTGCTGCGTTTCACGGCGCCTAGCGCCTGTTCCATGCTCTCGGCCATGCGGTTCATGCTGCGTGCCAAGAGGCTGATTTCATTTTTGGTCGGGGCGTTGCCGTTCGTCACATCGTCGTCGGCGCGAGCGGTCATGTCGCCATTGCCCAAGCGCAGTGCCAATGCCGTGAGGCCTTTGGTCGAGGCGGTGAGGCGGGAGGTGATCCAAAACAATGCCAGTGCAATCACTGCGGTGGCAATCAGCCCCATGATCACCATGATGCTGGTCATGGTGTAAATGGTGGAGAACATTTCGGATTTCAGTGCCGGGGCAATCACAGTGGCTCCACCCCACTGCGGCACTTTGCTGAATGCCAAAAACTCACTGCGGCTTTCACCGGTGCTTGGGTTGGTCCAGCTGATTTGGGTGATGCCTTTGTCTTGCTGTGCTATGGTGTCGAGCAGTTTTTGCAGGTCGGCTTCTTGAGCAGCCAGCTGTTTAAACTCTTCACCCTTGAATTGAGAATGAATCATCACTTTGCCCGCGGCGGCGCCGCTGGTGTACAGCACATAAGGAATGCCGGTCTCTCCGATTCGGGTGCTCAAGACAGCGTCTTGAACATCACCGAAGAGTTGCGTCATGTCAAAGCCTATGTACAGAACCATTTCATGGCCGTTGTTGCTTTTGATGGGCAGGTATTTGGACATGTAGCGTGTGCCAAACAGTTGTGCCTCACCCACGTAGGTTTCACCTTTTACAAGCTTGACGTAGCTGGGGTGGCTGCGATCCAGTTTGGTCCCCACGGCGCGGTCACCGTTCTCTTTTTTCAAGCTGGTGGAGATGCGCAGATAATCGTCTCCCACCCGGACAAACACAGTGGCGATCCCGCCAGTCATGCGTGTGAATTCGTCAACCACGCCAAAGTTGCCGGTGATGAAGTTGCCATTGAGTGTCACCATGGGGCCATTGACCTCGGAGGTGATTGAAATTTCTTGGCTGGGATCGACGAGCAATTCGCCTTGGAATTGCTTCTCAAAGAGGTCGGCAAGGCGCGTGGCCGAGTCTTCGGAGAGCTTGTAGGCAATCTCCATGGTTTGTTGCAGGCCTTCGGCTTGGGTGGAGACCGCGCGTTCTGTGCGTGCAGTGGCGGCATTGAAGGTGTACCACGCGGTGATACCAACCAGACTCAATACGATGAGTCCAACCATGGCCGCGCTGGCCAAGCTGATTTGTTTTGAAAGGGGAAGCGTTTTTAGGTTCATGGTGCGACTTGGGTTGGGAATGAACGACCATGCCATGGTCACATCCCCGCGCTCAAATCAATTGACCAATTAGAGGGAGAATTACCCCACAAAACGGCAGCGGGCTACCGAATTGTGTCCAAGGGGGTGCCCGTTTGGAGGGGGGTAAGGGGGTTTTCAGAGCCCCCGAAGGGTTGCAACCGCTGGGGCGTGATCGGAGGGCTTTTCCCATTTGCGTGGGGTGCGGTCTATGACGCTGGCTGTGCATTGCTCAGCCAAGGGTTTGCTGAGCAGCACATGATCAATTCGCAGCCCTCTGTTTTTCTGGAAACCCAGCATGCGGTAGTCCCACCAAGAAAAGGTTTTTTCTGGCTGATCAAATAGGCGAAAACTGTCCACCAGCCCCAGGTTGAGTAGGGTGTTGAATCGGTTGCGCTCGTCGCTGGAGCACAGCACCTGGCCGGCCCAAGCCGCGGGGTCGTGCACATCGCGGTCATCGGGCGCGATGTTGTAGTCGCCCACCAAGGCGAGCTTGGGGTATTGCTTCAACCATTGCGCGCAATCGGTGAGCAGGGCGTCTAGCCAGGCTTTTTTGTACTCGAATTTTTCGGAGCCGACTTCGGAGCCGTTCACCACATATGCACTCACAAACCGCAAGTCACCAAAGGTCGCTGCGATCACGCGTTTTTGCTCGTCAGGGTAACTTGGCAAATTGACCTGAACATCAGTTGGGGCGGGCATGCTGGACAGCTTGTATAAAATGGCCACGCCGTTGTAGGTTTTCTGCCCTGCAAACACGGCACCATAGCCTGCTGCTTGCAGCTCGCTGACCGGGAATACATCGTCGGTCAGCTTCAGCTCCTGTAGGCCAAGCAGGTCCACCGGGTTGTTTTGTAACCACTGCAAGAGGTGCGGCAGGCGCACTTTCAGCGAGTTGACGTTCCAGGTGGCCAGTTCAATGGGGTTGTTCATCCGTTTGCCTTCATGCTGCTTGGCGATTGTCTGTCATGCCGGTGTGACGAAGCAGGGCGTCCATGCTGGGTTCCCGCCCACGAAATGCCTTGAAAGACTCTGCCGCAGGGCGACTTCCACCCACCGACAGAATTTCATCAAGAAACTTTTTGCCTGTGTCGGCATTGACCACGCCAGTTTCTTCAAACATGGCAAAAGCGTCGGCCGAGAGCACCTCTGCCCATTTGTAGCTGTAATACCCCGCCGCATACCCACCCGCAAAAATATGGCTGAAGGAGTTTGCAAAACGGTTGTAAGCCGGGGGCACCACCAGAGCCACCTCTTGGCGCACCGTGTTGAGCAGTTCAAGAATGCTTTGTTCGCCGTGCGGATCGTATTGTGTGTGCACCAGCATGTCGAACAAAGAGAACTCAATCTGACGCAGGGTTTGCAAACCGCTCTGGAAATTTTTGGCCGCCACCATTTTGTCAAACAGGGCTTTGGGCATGGGCGCCCCGGTGTCTTCGTGCGCAGTGAGTGATTCGACCACGCTCCACTCCCAGGCGAAGTTCTCCATGAACTGCGATGGCAATTCCACCGCATCCCATTCCACGCCATTGATACCAGCCACATCCAGCTCGTCCACACGGGTCAGCATGTGGTGGATGCCATGCCCAAATTCGTGGAACAGGGTTTGCACATCGTCGTGGGAAAGTTGGGCCTTTTTGCCAGCAGCGGGTTTGGTGTAATTGCAGGTGAGATAGGCCACGGGTGTTTGCACACCTTGACCTGTGCGCTTGCGGCCACGGGCGTCATCCATCCACGCACCACTGCGTTTGCTGGCTCGAGCGTACGGGTCCAAGTAAAAATGGGCAATCGCCTGGCCATCTTTTTGCACTTCGAAAAAGCGCACATCGGGGTGCCAGGTCTCGGCCTGGGCTTTCACGATTTTGACGCTGAACAATTTTTCGGTGAGGCCAAACAAGCCTTCCAACACGCGGTCTTCTTGGAAGTACTGACGCACTTCCAGGTCACTGAAGGCGTACTTTTTTTCTTTCAGTTTCTCAGAGGCATAGCTCATGTCCCAGCTTTGGAGCTTGTCCAAACCCAGTTCTGTTTTGGCGAAGTTGCTCAGTTCATCCAAATCGCGCTGTGCGAAAGGTTTGGCTTTGGCGGCCAACTCCCGCAAAAAGCTCACCACCTGATCGGTGCTTTCGGCCATTTTGGGCACCAGGCTCAGCTCACCAAAATGCTGGTAACCCAACATGCGTGCCTCTTCCAGGCGCAGTTGGAGCAGCTCTCGAATCAGCTGGGTGTTGTCCAATTCGGCCGGGCCAAACTCCGAGGCTCGTTTGGCGTATGCCTCATACAATTGCTCACGCAATTCGCGTTTGTGTGCATATTGCAGCACAGGGAAGTAGGAGGGAAACTGCAGCGTGAATTTGTATCCGGTTTTGCCTTCGCTTTTGGCCAGTTCCTCGGCCCCCTGCAAGGCGTAGTCGGGCAGACCATCTAGATCGGCCTTGTCGGTCACGATGAGTTCAAATGCATTGGTGGCGTCCAGCACATTTTCTGAAAACTTCGCGGTGATGGCGGCTTGGCGATCTTGAATGTCGGCGTAGCGAGGTTTTAGATCGGCAGGCAGCTCTGCACCACCCAGTTTGAATCCACGGATGGAATTGGCAAGCACCTTTTTGCGGGCGGGTGAAAATGCTTTGGCTGCCGTGCTTGCGTCAATGGCTTTGTAAATGGCGTACAAGCGTTCGTCCTGACCAATCGCAGTCCAGAACTCGGTGGTTTTTGGCAGGCAGGCGTTGTAGGCAGCGCGCAATTCTTCACTGTCAGCGACCGAATGCAAATGCCCCACCACGCCCCATGCGCGGCTCAGTTGTTCACAGGCCTCGTCCAAGGGGCTCAGTGTGGTCTCCCATGTGGCCTGCGCCGGGGGCGTGTCCACGGTTTTTTCCAGTGCAGCTCTGGCACGTGCCAGCAGCGCATCAATGGCGGGCTCCACATGTGCTGTGCGAATATCGGCAAAGCGGGGCAGGCCCGAAAAGTCCATCAAAGGGTTGTTGCTGGCGTTTGCTTGCGTATTGCTCATGGCTGGTGCTTCCTGTGTTCAAAAGGTACTTCTTGGTGAGAGCATGCTCTACAGCGTGCGTTCCACCGCTTCAATTGTATTTTGTAGCAACATGGTGATTGTCATGGGGCCCACACCGCCCGGCACCGGGGTGATCCACCCGGCCACCGCTTTTGCTGACTCAAAATCCACATCGCCACACAGTTTGCCGTCTGGCAGGCGGTTGATGCCAACATCGATCACCACGGCACCGGGTTTGATCATGTCGCCGGTGATCATATTGGGTCGGCCCACCGCAACCACCAACACATCGGCCCGTTGGCAATGCGCCTTCAAATCTTTGGTTTTGCTGTTGCACAGGGTGACCGTGGCACCTTGTTGAAGCAGCAACATGGCCTGCGGTTTACCCACAATGTTGCTTGCTCCTATAACGACCGCTTCTGCGCCGCGCAGTTCAATGCCAGTCAATTCCAGCATTTTCATCACCCCGTAAGGGGTACAAGGGCGAAACAAGGGCTTGCCCGTCATCAACAAGCCGGCGTTGCTCACATGGAATCCATCCACGTCTTTTTCAGGGGCGATGGATTCGATCACCAAGTGCGAGTCCAAGTGCTTGGGCAAGGGCAGTTGCACCAAAATGCCATGGATGCTGGGGTCGCGGTTGAGTTGTTCGATGAGCGTTAGTAATTCCGCTTGCGTGGTGTTCGCTTCCAGTTTGTGCATTTCAGATTTAAAGCCCGCATTTTTGCAGGCCTGCACCTTGTTGCGTACATACACTTGGGAGGCCGGGTCTTCTCCCACCAGCACCACGGCCAGGCCGGGTTGATGACCAAGCGCGGTCAGCTCGGCTGCGCGTTTTGCAATGGTTTCACGAATGGAGGCGGCCAGTTCGGTGCCGCTGATGAGTTGTGCAGACATGGGTGTGTTGTGTTGATAATGATGCAGCGGTCTAAGCATGCTGCCATGCCCAGACCCTGTTCGGGATTTAAGGTTGGGCCAGTTCGGGTGATTTGCGCAGCGCAATTTTTAACAAGTCGGCCACGGTGGCCACTTGCAGTTTGTCCATGATGTTGGCGCGATGGGCCTCGACGGTCTTGATGCTGATGTTGAGGTCGTCGGCAATCTGTTTGTTTAGCCGGCCTGAGACAATGCGCTCCAGCACTTGAAGCTCCCGCGTGGTGAGCTTGGAATACAGCTTGTTGATTTGCTCATCCACTTTGGAAGATTCTGCCAATTCGCGGGCTCGGGCCATGTGTTGGTGAATCAGTTCCTTGATTTTGGCCTCATCAAATGGCTTTTCAAGAAAGTCCACTGCACCGTTTTTCATGGTCTCTACCGCCAGGGTGACGTCGCCATGGCCCGTGATGAATACGATGGGCACCGGGATGCCCTTCTCGATCAAGGTTTTTTGAACCTCCAGGCCCGAAAGCTTGGGCATGCGAATATCGAGCAGCAACACGCAGGTTTGTGGCCATTGCAATTGGTCCAGAAAGGCCACAGGGTCTTCAAAGGCCTTGACTTGGTAACCTTCGGTTTCGATCAGCCACTGCAATGAATCACGCACCGCCTCGTCGTCGTCCACAATATAGACAGTTTCTGGCGGTTCGATCGTGCGGGGTTGGGTGTGCAACATGTGCGTATTTCCATAACAGGTGGGTTACTCAAGCAGGCACCGGCTCGTCAGCCAGGGGCAGGGTGAATTTGAAAACGCTGCCCCGGGGTGCTGCGGGTTCTACCCACAATTGGCCCTGATGATACTCAATAATAGTACGACAGATGTTCAGGCCCATGCCCATTCCATCGGATTTGGTGGTGAAAAACGACTCAAACAAGCGCTCCCGAATGTCTTCAGGAACCCCCGTCCCTTGGTCGCGCACTTCCACCATGGCAAATTGGGCCGACTGGCTAACGCGGATTTCGATGCGTTTTTCTTCACCAGCCAAGTGGCTCATCGCTTCAAAACCGTTTTTGATCAGGTTCATGAGCACCTGTTCAATCAAGACCGGGTCAGCCAGCACAGACAGGGCTGCATCGGGCACCGTCATTTCAATGCGGGCAGATTGATGCTTGGCTTCCAGCTGCGAAAAGCCCACAGCGTCCTCGATGATCTTGCCGATGGGGCAGGCACCGCGCTTGGGTTCCTGCTGTTTGACAAACTCGCGAATCCGGCGAATCACAGCACCCGCTCGCTGCGCTTGCACATTCACTTTTTCCAACACCGGCAAAAGCTCTTCTGGGCTCACTTTGCCCGATTTCAAACGGTTCACGCTGCCCATGTTGTAATTGGAGATGGCGGCCAGGGGCTGGTTAATCTCATGGGCAAGCGATGAGGCCAATTCACCGAGGGTAATGAGGCGGGAGGTGAATTGCAGCTTTTCCTGTTGCTGGCGGCTCATGTTCTCCACTTCTTTGCGCTGGGTGATGTCGGTGGCCACTTGCATGATCACCATGGCACCGTCCACCCATGAAATGGAGCGCCGCCGAATTTCGTACCAGCGGGCAGACACGGGGCTTAACCATTCAAAGGGTTCAAATTGGTTGTCCCGGTATCGGCGGTGTTTGGGCAGCTTGGGTGGGGCAGCATGCCCAAACCATTCGCGGTGTAGCCGGTTGACAAAAATAAATTCATCTTCCCCTGCATCTGGCCCCTGTACACATACAGCAGCATCCAGTTCTTCGAGAATTCTCACAAAGCGCCGGTGTGCGGCGGCCAGCTCGTCGCGCACCCGCCGAGGCTCGGTGATGTCGGTCATCGATGTCATCCAGCCGCTCTGGTTGCCATCGCTGTCCACCAAGGGTGAGACATACATGCGCGCATCAAACACACTGCCATCCCGACGGCGCACTTGCACCTCAATGCCCTTCTGCGGGGCATTGCCACTCAAGATCAAATCCAAATTGGATTGCTGCTCCTCGTAAGAGCGGTCAGGCCAGTACGGGAACGGGGGTGTCATGCCCACCAGTTCAGATTCCTTAAACCCGGTCATTTTGCAAAACGCGGGGTTGACGTAGGTGATGCGGCCCTGCATGTCGATGGCGCGCATGCCTGTGACCACCGAGTTTTCCATGGCGCGGCGGAATTTCGTTTCGGCCAGCAGGCGTTTTTCGGCTTGGCTTCGCAGTTTGGCATGCCTGAACAGCAGCACAAAGCTCCACACAATCACCACAGACAGGCCGATCACGGTCCACGCCAACATGTTCGAAAAAAGCTCGGTGTTCGTTTTGTAGAGCACCGCGCGGAGTTTCAGCCCGTGACCTGGCGGATCCAGTGGCACCTCATGACTCAGCTTGGCATTGTCGATAGAGCGGCTCACGTTGGATGCCACCGGGTTGCCCCCGCCGTCCACGATGCTCACCAGGTAGAGCTGCACAAAAGAATCCGGCACAGCGTCATTCAACAGTGAGGCCATGGGTATGGTGGCTGCAACGGTGCCTTGAAATTCACCGTTTCGAAAAATCGGGCTGTGAATCTCCATGTACACCTTGTTGGAACTGCCCAAGAATGGCCGAGAAAATACGGGTAGCCGCGTGTCTCGCGCTGTGGTGTAGGCCCAATAGCTTTCGGCATCCTCCACCGTTTGGTACAGCGGATGAAGAATCTCTGGTGTTCTCAGTGCAGGAAGGCTGAGGTCTGTGATGCGCCGTTCCACATCGATCACCTGCACGGTGGCCACTTCATAAAATTCATTGAGCAGTGCTTCAGAGGAGGGCCGGAATATTCGGGCTTCCGTGGATGGCTGCTCAAGGCCGCGGGCGATTTGCGCCAGCCGCTCTTGCACCGTGAGCAGGCGTGTGCGGATGGTTTGCCTGGCCAGTTCAACATCACGAATGATGCGCAACTGGGTTTGGTTTTGATCCTCGGAGTGCAAGGTGAAGAAAAAAGCCCCCATGGCCAGCACAAACAGGATGATTCCGACAAGCGGCGTGGCCCACACAAGGGGGCTGGTACGGGGTTGGTCGCTGAGTCGCACGTGGGTTTTTCTGCAAAAAAATCAAGGAACAAGCGCAGTGTACAAAACTGGTGCGCGGCTGGATATGGGCTCAGGGAAAATCCGTAGATATTCCACAATATGAAAACGTAATCCACATTTTGAAAATATTGAAATTAGGTGTGTTACTCTAATATTTACAAGAGATGCGGCCACAAGTCGGCATTTCTCATGGAGAACCAAGAGCCCAAGGAGGATGGAATGTCTGCTCAACTCAATTTCCCAGGATCGGATGATCCCGATTTCCAAGAAACCCAAGAATGGCTGGATGCACTGGAGGCCGTGCTGGAGCGGGAGGGGCCTGAGCGTGCCCATTTCCTGCTGGAGCAATTGGTTGACAAGGCCCGCCGCAGTGGCGCGCATATTCCGTTCTCGGCCACCACGGCCTACGTGAACACCATCCCTGTGCATTTGGAAGAGCGTTGCCCAGGCAACATGGAGTACGAAGAGCGCCTGCGCAGTTGGATGCGCTGGAATGCCATGGCCATGGTGGTGCGTGCCAACCGCAAAGATCCCCCCGATGGCGGCGATCTGGGCGGTCACATCGCTTCTTTTGCCTCTTTGGCCACCATGCTGGGCGTGGGCTTCAACCATTTTTGGCATGCAGAAGACGAAGCCCACGGTGGAGACTTGCTGTACCTGCAGGGGCATGTTTCCCCAGGCATATACGCCCGTGCATTCCTTGAGGGACGGCTCACAGAGGAGCAGCTCAACAATTTCCGCCAGGAAGTGGATGGCAAAGGTTTGTCGAGTTACCCGCACCCCAAGCTGATGCCCGATTTTTGGCAGTTTCCAACCGTCTCCATGGGCTTGGGTCCCTTGATGGCGATTTACCAAGCCCGCTTCTTGAAATACCTGCACGCCCGTGGCATCGCAGACACTTCCAAGCGCAAGGTGTGGGTGTTCTGTGGCGACGGTGAAATGGACGAACCCGAGTCTCTGGGGGCCATTGGCCTTGCTGCGCGCGAAAAGTTGGACAACCTTGTGTTTGTGGTCAACTGTAACTTGCAGCGCCTGGACGGACCTGTGCGCGGCAACGGCAAAATCATTCAAGAACTGGAAGGCGAGTTCCGTGGTGCAGGTTGGAATGTGCTCAAAGTGATTTGGGGCGGCTACTGGGATCCTCTCTTTGCCCGAGACAAAGAAGGCCTGATGCGCAAGGTCATGGAAGAAATGGTCGATGGCGAGTACCAAAACTGCAAAGCCAACGATGGTGCGTATGTGCGCAAAAATTTCTTTGGCAAGCACCCCAAGCTGCTGGAAATGGTTGCCCGCATGACCGATGAGGACATTTGGCGCTTAAACCGTGGAGGCCACGACCCCCACAAGGTGTATGCCGCGTACAAATCTGCCTCCGAGCACGTGGGTCAGCCCACCGTGATTCTTGCCAAAACCGTGAAAGGTTTTGGCATGGGCAAAATTGGGGAGGGCAAAAACACCACCCACCAGCAGAAGAAGCTGGACGATCAATCCATCCGCGAATTCCGCGACCGCTTCAATATTCCTATTCCAGACGACAAACTGCCTGAAGTGCCATTCTTCAAGCCCGCTGATGATGCGCCCGAAATTCAATACCTGCACGAGCGCCGCAAGGCCTTGGGCGGTTATTTGCCAAAGCGTCGTCGCGAGGCCGATGAAAAACTGAAGGTGCCCGGTCTGGATGCTTTCCAGGCAGTGTTGGAGCCCACCAAAGAAGGCCGCGAGATTTCAACCACCCAAGCCTTTGTGCGTGTGCTCACCGCTTTGGTGCGCGACAAAGAACTGGGCCAGCGCATTGTGCCCATCGTGCCCGATGAGGCCCGCACCTTTGGCATGGAAGGCATGTTCCGCCAACTGGGTATTTACTCCTCTCAGGGCCAGTTGTACGAGCCAGTCGACAAAGACCAGGTGATGTATTACCGCGAAGACAAAGCAGGCCAAATTCTGGAAGAGGGCATCAACGAGGCTGGCGCCATGAGCAGTTGGATTGCGGCGGCCACGTCTTACTCCACCAACAACCGGGTGATGATCCCCTTCTATATTTACTACTCGATGTTTGGTTTCCAGCGCATTGGCGACCTGGCATGGGCGGCCGGTGACATGCAGGCCCGTGGTTTCATGCTGGGCGGCACGGCAGGGCGCACCACTCTCAATGGCGAAGGTTTGCAGCACGAAGATGGGCATAGCCACATTTTGTCGGCCACCATTCCAAACTGTGTGAGCTACGACCCCACTTTCGCCCACGAATTGGCCGTGATTATTCAGCACGGTCTCAAACGCATGGTGGAAGACCAGGAGAACGTGTTCTATTACCTCACTGTGATGAACGAGAACTACGCTCAACCTGGCCTGGAACCAGGCACAGAAGAGGGCATCATCAAAGGCATGTACGTGTGCCGCAAGAGCAAGTCCAAGAGCAAACAGCGTGTTCAGTTGATGGGCTCGGGCACCATTTTGCGTGAATCACTGGCCGCCGCAGAGTTGTTGGAGCAAGACTGGGGCGTTGGTGCTGACGTGTGGTCGGTGACCAGCTTCACCGAGTTGCGCCGCGAAGGTTTGGACATTGAGCGTGAGAACATGCTCAATCCAACCCAAAAAGCCAAGAAGAGCTATGTGGAACAGCAGCTTGAAAAGACCGCTGGTCCGATTGTGGCATCCACCGATTACATGAAGCTCTTTGCTGATCAGATTCGTCCTTTCATGCCCAAGGGCCGTGAATACAAGGTATTGGGCACCGACGGATTTGGCCGCTCCGACTTCCGCTACAAGCTGCGTGAGCACTTTGAAGTGAACCGTTATTTTGTGACTGTGGCTGCGCTGAAAGCACTGGCAGACCAGGGGGAAATTGCCCACAGCAAGGTGGCGGAGGCCATCAAGAAATACGGCATCAACCCCAACAAAGCCAACCCAGCCCACGCATAAGAGGAAAGCCATGACGATTGAAATTAAAGTGCCCGACATCGGCGACTTTGACGGGGTGGAAATCATTGAAGTGCTGGTCAAAGCCGGCGATACCGTGCAGGCTGAGCAATCCATCATCACGGTGGAGTCCGACAAAGCCAGCATGGAAATTCCATGCCCACAAGCGGGCGTGATTAAAGAGCTGAAAGTGAAAATGGGCGACACGGTGTCGGAAGGCACCCTGATGCTTCTGCTTGAGCCCCTGGCGGGTGGCCTCGCTGCGCCAGCATCCAAGGCTGAGCCTGCGCCTGTTGCTGCACCAGCTGCACCGCAACCAGCCGCAGCACCTTCGCCCGCCAGTGCGCCCGCACCGGCTATCACCCCTGTGGTGGAAGTGGCACCCACAGCCAAACTGCCCCCAGTGCCAGCCGAGCCTCACGACCCCAGCCAGCCTGCTGTGGCTGCGCCACACGCCAGCCCCTCCGTGCGCAAATTTGCCCGTGAGTTGGGTGTGGATTTGCACAGGGTCAATGGCACCGGGCCCAAAAACCGCATCACGCCCGACGATGTACGCAACTTTGTAAAAGCCGCGGTGGCCGGTGTGGGCCAGTCCACATCGGCAGTGGCCAAGGGGAGCAGCGGGGCTGGTCTGGATCTCTTGCCATGGCCCAAGGTGGATTTTTCCAAGTTTGGAGAAACCGAAACCCTGGAACTCTCACGCATCAAAAAACTGTCCGGTCCAAACCTACACCGCAACTGGGTGATGATCCCGCACGTCACACAATTCGACGAGGCCGACATCACCGACCTGGAGCAATTCCGCAAAGACACCAACACCGCGTTGGCCAAGCAGGGCGTCAAGCTCACCATGCTGGCTTTCGTGATGAAGGCATGCGTGGCTGTGCTCAAAAAGTATCCCGCCTTCAATGCTTCGCTTTCTGAGGATGGTGGCTCGCTCATCCTCAAGAAATTCTGGAATATTGGTTTTGCCGCCGACACGCCAAATGGCTTGGTGGTGCCTGTCATCAAAGGTGTGGACCAAAAAGGGTTTGCGCAAATTGCCAATGAGTTGGGTGAGTTGTCTGCCCAGGCTCGCGATGGCAAGCTCAAGGGTGCTGACATGCAGGGTGCCACATTCACCATTTCTTCTTTGGGTGGCGTGGGGGGCACCATGTTCACGCCCATCATCAACGCGCCGGAAGTGGCCATTCTTGGTTTGTCCAAATCGGCCATGAAACCAGTGTGGAACGGCAAAGAGTTTGAGCCACGTCTCATGTTGCCGCTGAGCTTGAGCTACGACCATCGTGTGATTGATGGCGCACAGGCGGCCCGGTTCACCACCGAGTTGGCGGGTGTGCTCGCTGACATGCGCAAAGTGCTGCTGTAAGGGGAGA
>DASUDK010000092.1:0-4404 GCA_036275655.1 Limnobacter sp.
GGGAATGCCCACAGCCTGCGCATCACCGCGTTGCTCCAGCGGCTGCAGGGCATCCTGTCCGCTTTCCCAAGCTTGTGGTGCATCATCAAAACGCAGGTGCGAGGTGGTGAAACCGCACAAACCCGCCTTCGGCTTTGCGCCTCGGCCTGTGGCCCCCTCGTCACGAATCTCTCCACCCGACCCGGTGGCTGCACCAGCGTACGGCGAAATGGCTGTGGGGTGGTTGTGGGTTTCCACTTTGGCCACAAAGTGGGTGAGTTCCTCATGCGGGCGGTATACCCCATCGCTGTCGGCAAAAAAGCGCTGAACGGTGTGGCCCTCAATCACCGCCGCATTGTCGGAATAAGCCACCACCGTGCCTTGCGGCGTGGTTTTGTGGGTGTTGCGGATCATGCCAAAGAGCGTCTCGCTCTGCGCTTGCCCGTCGATGGTCCAAGTGGCATTGAAAATTTTGTGGCGGCAGTGCTCGCTGTTGGCCTGCGCAAACATCATCAATTCTACATCGGTGGGCGCACGGCCCATGCTGGTGTATGCGTCCAGCAGGTAATCAATTTCATCGTCGCTCAAGGCCAGGCCCAGCTCGCTGTTGGCCTTCACCAGGCTGTTGCGGCCTTCATCAAGCGCCACAATCTGCAAAGCCTTGCCCTGCAGCGGCAAAAACAGACCCTTCACATCAAAGCCTTCGGGCAGCACTGTCTCGGTCATGCGGTCGTAGAGCACACTTTTCAACTGCGCGAGTGCATCGCCTTCGGGCAGTTTTGCGCCACCGAGCAAGCCCTTCTTGAACATCAATTGAAACTCAATGCCTCGCTCCATGCGAACCACCTGAGCCAACCCGGCGTTGTGGGCAATATCAGTGGCCTTGGAAGCCCAGGGGCTGACGGTGCCCAAACGCGGCACCACCACGCACTGGAGATCCACACGTTCCAAACCTTTGGGCAGGTGACCGTAGTCGAGCAGCCCTTCCATCACATAGCGCTGTTGCCCTTGGAGGGCGCCCTTGGAGGCAACAAAGTGCACATAGCGCGCACTCACCCCAGTCACATTGGCATCGATCGCCTGCAAGCGCTTGAGCAACCCCTCTGCCCGAAATGCGGACAAGGCAGAAGCGCCATGAAACACAGAAACATCGAATTGATCAGCCGAGGACAAGGCAAGAGACATGACAGCAGACGGGGTGGTTGAGGTAATCTCGTATTATACCCTTGAACCCGTTGCAAACCGGCGCCCCAACCCGCTAGAAGACGACAGCCAAACATGCCTACGCACACGCCTAACCAAACAATTGACCTGCCCGAAGAGCGCCTTGCGCAAGGGCAATGGCAGGCCCCAGGAGACACGCGGCTGCCCGTGCTGACCGTGGCCCAAATTCGGGCCGTTGAGACCGCTGCCTTTGCCAAGGTGGACTCGTTTCAGTTGATGCGGGCAGCGGGCTTGCGCACCGCCCACAAGCTTCTGGATCAATTGGCGCACTCTGCGCCACACACACCATCGGTGATCGTGCTTGCGGGCCCAGGCAACAATGGCGGAGATGCCTACATGGTGGCCGGTGCACTGCACAAGGCTGGATTACAGGTCCAATTGATCGACTTTGCCTCAACCAGCCAAGGCTCCTCGGACCGCCAGCGCGCCGCCCAGTGGTGTGCTGAACAAGGGCTAAGCGCTCGCGAAGCCAGCCGCACCCAACTCCCAGACACCTTGCCCGCCCACACCGTGGTGGTGGACGGTTTGTTGGGCATCGCAGGAGGGCGGCCTTTGGAAGGAGAAATGAAACGCTGGGTACAACACCTTGGTGCCATGCGTCCCACCCATGCGCTGCAAGTGCTCGCGCTGGATTGCCCCAGCGGTCTGAACTGCGACACCGGGGAGATGCAAGGCCCCGGCCTGCCCGCCGACCTCACCTTCACTTACCTTGCGCTGAAACCCGGTTTGTTAACCAACGCGGGCAAAGGCCTGGCTGGTCAAGTGTGGGTCGACGCCCTGGGATGCGAAGGGCTGATGGCTTCCAAAGCCCTACAACAAACACTTGGTCAGTATGCAGAAACGGCCTCTCGCAATTGCCACATGCAACGCCTGCCGATGCGCGCACACCAACACCACAAGGGCAGTTTTGGAAGTCTCGCCGTGATTGGGGGCCAACACGGCATGGTGGGCGCTTGTGTCTTGGCGGCCCGAACTGCGCTGTATTTGGGGGCTGGCCGTGTGGCCCTGTCTCTTCTGGCCGAACAAGACCAACAATTTCCAGATGTGCAATTGCAGGGGCAGACACCGTTCATGGACCTGCTTTGCCCCGAGGTCATGAACAAACCCCTTCATGAAAACCTGGACTTCGCTGACACAGCGATACTCGGCCCTGGCCTGGGGCAAAGCGAGCATGCGGTGCAAATGCTCCACGCGGTGCTCTCTCATCCCAAAGGGCTGCGCATGGTGTGGGATGCGGATGCACTGAATTTGCTGGCCTTGCACCCATCACTGGCAGAGGCACTGCAAAAATACCGTGCAAAACACCCAGCGCATGCACTGGTTCTGACCCCTCATCCGCTGGAGGCCGCTCGCCTCTTGGGCTGCAGCACGGCCGATGTGCAAGCCGATCGACTGACCAGCGCCCGCAAACTCAGTGAACAACACCACGCAACCGTGGTGCTCAAAGGTGCAGGTACTGTGGTGTGCCAGGGCGCCCATTGTGAAATCAACCTCAGTGGAGGCCCTGCCTTGGGCACCGCAGGCAGTGGCGACGTGCTGGCCGGTGCAATTGGTGCCCTGTTGGGTCAGGGTTTGAGTGGCATGGATGCCGCCGCCTTGGGGGTTCATCTGCACGGCCTTAGCGTAGCAGCCATGCCGGGCGAGCGGGACGACCTTCTGATTAGTCACGCCAGCGAAATTGCGCTGCGGATGAAGCAGTGCTTAAACCACCTCTTGCACCAAAGCACCCGCTGAAATCGTCAGTTGCCGGGCACAACGGGATGCCAACTTTTCGTCATGAGTCACCAAGATCAGCGTGGTGCCATTCTCTCGTTGTAGCTCAAACATCAGATCGATGATGCGCTGACCGGTTGCAAAATCAAGGCTGCCAGTGGGCTCATCAGCAAACACAATGGTTGGCTTGCGCACAAAAGCCCTGGCCAGGGCCACACGCTGTTGCTCCCCTCCAGACAACGTCTTGGGGGTGTGCTTCAAACGATCGCCCAATCCGACCCGGTTCAACATCTCCACACAAGCCTGCTGCTTGTTGGGCATGTTGGTCAACTCTGTGGCCAACATCACATTTTCAAGCGCAGACAAATGATCCAGCAACTGAAAAGACTGAAACACAAACCCCACGTGCTCCGCACGCAAGGCAGCACGATCGTCTTCGGACAAGGTGGTGAGGTCGTTGTCTAGAAAACGAATTTGCCCACTGGAGGGAACATCCAAGCCAGCGAGCATTCCAAGCAAGGTGGACTTGCCTGAACCTGAAGCCCCCACGATGGCAACCGCCTCACCCTGGCCCACAGAAAATGTTATGTTGTCCAGAATGGAAAGCGGGCTACCACCGTCCTGAACAAATTGGTTTAAACCTTTCACCTCGAGGATCGTACGACTCATGTTTGCCTTGACTGCTAAAACAATAAAAATAACCCTCACCACGGCCTTCGTCGCGCTGGGCATGCTCACCAGTGTATCGAGCTTTGCAGCCGCACAAGGCAAAATCTGCAAAATTCTGGTGATGGGAGATAGCCTCTCTGCCGCCTACGGCCTACCCGTGGAACAAGGATGGGTCGCCTTGATGGAGAAGCGGTTGGCCGAAAAGTTCCCGCATTGCAGTGTGATCAACGCTTCGGTGTCGGGTGAAACCACCGCAGGGGGCAAAACCCGCTTGCCCGATTTGCTCAAAAAACACCAGCCTAGCCACATGATTCTTGAGCTGGGCGCCAACGACGGATTGCGAGGTCTTTCCCTGGAAGCCATGAAAGACAACCTGACCAACATGTTGGTGCTGGCACGCAGGGCAGAAGCACAGGCCATCTTGGTTGGCATGCAAATACCACCCAACTACGGCCCCACCTACACGCGCCAATTTGCACAGACGTTCACAGACCTTGCACGCAAACAAAAAGTGCCTTTGGTGCCATTTTTGCTGGAAGGCTTCGCGCAAGACCCCGCTGCATTTCAAACCGACGGCATACACCCAGCGGCAAAGGCGCAACCGATGATGTTGAACACTGTGTGGAGTAAGTTGGAAAGCACCTTGAAATAAAGCAGCGGCTCAATCGGCCACTGGCTGAGCCACCTATTTGGCCACAGGCCGAGCTTCTCCATGGCCACAGGCCGAGCTTCTCCATGGCCACAGGCCGAGCTTCTCCATGGCCACAGGCCGAGCTTCTCCATGGCCACAGGCCGAGCTTCTCCATGGCCACAGGCCGA
>DASUDK010000093.1:0-11379 GCA_036275655.1 Limnobacter sp.
GTCGAAGTGAATGGGTGCACGCTCGCGCATGAGCATGAGCACCTTGAGCAAACCATAACTGTCTTTGCCGCCGCTCACGCACACCATCACTTTGTCGCCATCTTCAATCATGTTGAAATCGGCGATGGCTTGCCCCACCTGCTTGGTCAGGCGCTTTTCGAGCATGTGCGACTCGTAGGCCTCTTTTTGTTCGGCACGGGTCGGGAAAAGCGTGATGGGTTGTTCAGCAAACTGCGTCATGGCGGCACTCAATATTCAAGATAACTTCACTGCGCGGGCTTGAAGCGAAACACCTCAACCCCAGCAGACACACAATCGGGATACACCTCAGATTTTTCGGCACGCACACGGGCGGCGACCACCTTGGGATGCTCCAACACCAGATCCAGCGTTTTGTCCACCAAGGTCTCGAGCAGGCCGATGTGACCGGCCTGAATGAGGCGATGAATGCCTGGGCGCACAAAATCGTAATCCACCACATCGGCCAGTGAATCCCGATCAGAGGGCGTGGCAGCGCACTTTACCCAGAAGTCGATGTTGATGCGCACGGCTTGGGTGCGCCCCAACTCCTGAGGAAACACACCGATGGCGGCCGACACATCGAAATCGCGGATAAAGACGCGGCGACAATCGGCCAGGCGGGGATCAAAGAACCAGTCTGTCATGGCTTCATCATGCTGAAATCGCGGGCCATGGGCATGAGGTGCTGCCCACCATCGACCACGAGGGTTGTACCGGTGATTGCCTTGCTCTGCACCGCAAACAACACCGCCTGGGCAATGTCTTGGGGTTCGCTGGATTTGTTGAGCGGCGAAATGCGGTGGGTTTGTTCAAACTCTGCTTGTGTTTGCAAATGGGAGATGAGCGTGAGCCCCGGGGCCACCCCAACCACCCGCAAGCGGGGCGCCAATTCCATGGCCAGCATGGTGGTGGCGGTTTCTAGTCCCGCTTTGCTGAGGGTATAACTTAAAAAATCCGGGTTGAGGTTGCGCAGTTTTTGATCCAGCAAATTGACCACCACCCCCTGCTCCCCCTGAGGCACATGCTGGTGCAATCGGCGTGTGAGCAAAATGGGGGCCGCCAGGTTGCTGGCCATGTGCCGGGCAAACAGCGCATGCGAAAAATTGTGACCGGCATCGAATTCAAACATCGAGGCGTTGTTCACGACGCAACGCACTGGGCCAGCGGCCTGGGCTGCATCAAACAGGGCCTCCACTTGGGCGGGGTCTTCCAGGTCAGCGCAATGCACAACGCAGGCCACGCCCAGTGCGCGAATTTCGGCAGCGGTCTGCTCTGCTTGAGCCACCGAGTGGCGGCAATGCAAAACAATCGACCAACCGGCTTGCGCCAACTGCATGGCAATCGCACGGCCAAGCCGTTTGGCGCCGCCGGTGACCAATGCGAATCTGGGTTGGGTGCCTGCCATGGGTTAAAATGCCTGCCTGTGAATCTCAAAGCGCAACAACGCCTTGATTTTTAAAAGAACAACCCACTATTGTAAACCACACCCCCACCATGCTGTCCAATTTTGCGGCGCCAGTGCGCTTTGATGAATTCATGCACCTTGCGCTGTACGACCCCAAGCACGGCTACTATTCGCGTGGACAGCAGATTTTTGGGCAGGGGGGCGATTTCATCACGGCACCAGAGCTTAGCCCCCTGTTTGGCCAAACTCTGGGGGAGGCACTGGCAACTGCCCTGCCCCACTGCGACAAGTTGATCACTGAGTTCGGAGCAGGCTCCGGGCAATTGGCATGTGATGTGTTGAGTGTGTTGGGTGATGCCATAGCGCAGTACCGCATTGTGGAAGTGAGCGGTGGCCTGCAACACGCCCAGCGCGAACGCCTGGCCAAGCATTTGCCCGCCCATGTGATGAACAAGGTTTGCTGGCTGGATGCACTGCCCAATTGCCTGGAAGGGATTTTAATTGGCAACGAGGTGTTGGACGCCACGCCCGTGCGGCGCTTCAAATGGACCAGCCAGGGCGTGTTGGAAGCCTGGGTGCAAGCCGACGGGGATGCATTGACTTGGCGATGGCTGCCCGCCGATGCCTCGCTGAACGCCCGAGTGACCGCCCTTCACCAAGCCCACGGCCCTTGGCCGGAGGGTTACATCTCAGAATGGGCCGAGCAAGCCGAAGGCTTGATGCGCACATTGACAGACCGCCTGCATGGCCTTGCCCTCATGGTGGACTATGGCCACGAGGCGCAGCAGTACTACACCGCCCACCGCACGCAAGGCACGCTGCGCGCAACGCGCCGGCACATCGCCCACGATGATTTTCTTCAGCACATCGGCGAGCAGGATTTAACAGCGCATGTGGACTTCACGGCCATGTACAACGCGCTGACGGAGGCTGGCGGGCAACTCGAGGGATACACCACACAGGCTGAGTTTTTAATGGCGCACGGCATTCTTGAGCGGGCGGCCAGGCTCCCCGCCTGGAACGACCCCGTGCAGGGCGCCAGGGCCCGACAAGCGATCAACACATTGCTCAGCGAGGCCGACATGGGACACAGCTTTAAAGTGCTGGCATGGTCCAAGGGCGTGGACCTGGAGGGAACGGAATTAAACCGTGTGTTTGTGCACCACGACCACAGTGGGCGACTGTGAAGCGTGGCTCTAAGGCACCTGAGGACAATTCTTCAGTTCGCCCTTGGGATTGAGCGTGTACATTTGCTGCAGTTCGGCCACCTGCGTCGGGGACCCGCGCAGTTCGAAGAAAATGCGCGTCGGCCCGAGGCGCTCGCGGATTTCAACCCCAAGCACCCCCTTGGCACGCAACTCCGACTGGTGCTGAATGGCACGCTGCTGGTCACGAAACAGACCCAGGGAAATGGTGCCTTGCATGGGACCGGGGGTGTTCATGTAAAAGGCATCGGTGACACCTTTTCCCGCCAACTGGCCCATGCTTTGGCCAGCGTCCACCACGGACTTGGGCAGGTACACCACGTAGCCCACCGGGACCTGCCGCTCCAAGCGGTCGACCTGGCCAGGCCAGTCACGCAGCGCCTCTTGGACGCGCACATCATCACCCTGCAACAATGGCCCCCACAAGCGGCATTCCAAGTTGAGCGCTTGATTGTTGAACACCCCGTTGCTGGCAGTTTCAATCGCCTCTTGTAACTCAAGCTGCCCAGCTTTGAGATCGATCTTTGGCGGCTGCGCCTGGGGGGCTGTCGAAGACGACTGCGTGGCATCTTCTGCCTGCACCCAGGGTTGCACCAGCTTGACCCACTCGGCACGCAGCCCTGGCTCTTGCATGTGCATTTGGGGATGCCCCACACCGCCCAGTTGCGCGGCGAGCAACAACACATTGACAATCACCAAGCCAATCAAACCGATGCGCCAAAGGTTCATTGTTCCACCCCTGGGTCCAACTGCTGCCCCAGCCACAAACCGCGCAACACCGCATGTTCAAATGACTCCACAGGGCAACCCAAGGTGAGCAAGGCCGGCAGCAGCCGGACTGCATGCCCACCCGTGCACCACAACGTGGGCGCGGTTTGGCCTGTCTCCGAGCGCAATGCCTGCATCACGTCGCGCACCATGCTGATTTGCTGCCTGGCCACACCTGCGCCAATTGCTTGTTCGGTGGTGTTTGGCCAATCCACCCAATCCAAGGCCGCCTTGGGCAATTGTGCGGTGGCGTGGGCGAGGCTGTTGAGCATGGTGTCCACGCCAGGCACAATAAACCCGCCCAAATGCACCCACTTGGCAGAAAAACTCTCTCTGCCTTGCGAAAGCAACGAGGCGTGAACCACAGCATCCAGCGTGGTTGCAGTACCAAAGCTGACCACCAGGTTCGCTTTGCTGGATGTTGCGGCCGCCACCGCCAAGCAGGCGGCCCAACGGTCTTTGCCCAATTGCGTCGCTTGTTTGTATTGGGTTTGCAGCAGGGTGTTGTTTTGCACCTGCATCACCTGCAGAGACCACCCGAGTTGCGTGCAGGCCTCGCGAATCACTTGTTCGAAGGCTGGGCCACGCACGCTGCACATGTGCACAACTGGGTAAGCGCCAGGGTGCTGCATGGCGGGCGCGATGTCTTGAAGGTGCTCGATCGCTTGGTCGAGCGACGCCCATTGGTCACCGGGCACCGAGCGCACGGCCGGCAACAGGTTTTGCCAATCCGGCACGGCATCGGCCAAACTGGGGAGCAGCTTGACCATGGTGTTGCCAGCATCCACGTACAAACGATTGCGCGTCTCAACCATGCTGCACCCGCAAAGAAATATCGCCGGCGTGCACAGCCTTTAAGCCAGTTGATGTGTCGAGCAAATACGCCCCTTGCGCATTGATGCCCATGCCAACGCCATGCATCAACACCTGGCCAGCATCCTCCACCTGCAATGGCATGCCCCGCCATGCATCCCAGCGCGCAAACTCAGCAGCCACACCCGCTGTTTGACCTGCCAGGCAGGGGGTCAAGCGCGCAAGCAGCGCAGGCACCAACAACCTAGCCCACGCCACAGGCGTCTGGCGAATCACTGCAGGCTGTGCATGCAAACAGGCCACGGGCAGGGCGCCTGCGGGCAGGTCTGAATCCAGTGGATTGTCTAGGTTGATCCCAACACCAACCACCACATGGGTTTGGCCCTGCGCTTGAAAAGCCTCACACAGCACACCACCAAGCTTTCCACCAGCCAGCAACAAATCGTTGGGCCATTTCAGGGCAACAGTCACACCAAGGTCTTGCAAGGTGTGGGCAATTGCCAAGCCCGTGCACAGTGGCAGCAAAGCGGGCACAGGCCCGGTCAATGGCAACCCGAGAGACAGGCACAAGCTGGCGCCGCGGCGTGCTTGCCAAACCCGTCCTGCCCTGCCTCGGCCCGCCGTTTGCGCATGCGCCACCACCGCCACCACGCCGTGCACGGCGCCGGTGTGGTATGCGTTGATCAAATGCGAGTTGGTGGAATCGACAACATCGAGTTCAATCCAGTGGACTTCGGCTTGAGTTACCATCAGGCGTGATTGAGCGCATTGCTTATCAAAGTAAGCGTCATCTTACCCTCCAACCCGAACAGAAATCCAAACCGGCCAACAAAGCCCATGCAACCGATACACGCCGCCCTGGTTAAACGAACGCCCTACACCGGGATTTTGATGTTCGCTTGCCTGTACGCATGCGTGGTGGTGCACTTGAGCCTCTTTCCTTACCTAGACTGGAGAAACATCGGCATTGGTGCGTTTGAATTTTTAAGCGGTCCATGGATCCCTGTGCATCAGACCATTTTGTGGACCGACATTTTTGTGAACATCGCCGGTTACGTGCCACTGGGCCTGCTGATGCTGTTGGGACTGAACCGCCAGCCCCGCACCAGCGACAAACTGCTGGTGGCGCTGGGGTGTGGTGCACTCTCACTGGCCTTGGAATCTTTGCAGACCTTCTTGCCAACGCGCGTGCCCTCCAAAATGGATCTGCTCACCAACGCCGTGGGCGGGGCTTTGGGTGTGATGCTGGGCAGCTTTTTTGCCAAACGGCGCACGCTGGTGCCCGCCATGAACCGCAATCTTGAAACATGGCTCATTCACCGCGCCTGGCTGGGCATGGGCCTGCTGAGCCTGTGGTTTTTAAGCATTCTTGCGCCACAAAACCCGACTTTCAGCACGGGTTTGTGGCTTGGAAACCTCTTTGACACCATGGGCCCCACCCTTCAAACCGAGACGCCCCTGGGTTTGCCGCTTGAATGGATATTGCGGGTAGAAACGGTTGCACCACATTTCATCAATTACTGCTTCTTGATGTGCGCCTGGCTCATCGGCCTGGCCCAAACCCAGCATGGCTCGCCCCGGGCAAGGCTGCTTGTTTTGCTGATTGCAGTCACGCTGCTGCTGCGAATGCTCGACTTGTATGCACAAACGCCCTTGAATGCCTTGTGGTACGTGAGCACACTCTGGTTTGAGCAAAACAGCACAGGGCTGATTTTGGCCACGGCTGGTGCCCTGTTGATGGCTTGGTTACCGCTGCCACCCCACACCATGGCGCGGCTGGGGCTTGCCCACCTGCTCGGCGGTTGGTTGATCACCCTGCTACTGCCCGGCGTGCATGACCCGGAGCTTGGCACACAAGGGGGCGGACTGATGACGCTCTTCAGAACCTTGCAAGAGGCTGGTCGCTGGGTGAGTGAGCTTTGGCCCATCCTTGCACTCACCGTTTTGGGCTTTTTGAGCCAGCCCGAGCGTCGATTTAAGCGATAATACAAAGGTGTATCAGCACCCCCGCGAGCCAAGCCCCGCCATGACTTACTTCGACAAGCACGTCTTTTTTTGCACCAACCAGCGCCCCAACAATGAAAACTGCTGCGCGAACTGCCACGCAGGCGCTGCGCACGCGCACGCCAAACAACGCATCAAAGAACTGGGCATGAATGGGCAGGGAAAAATCCGGATGAACAAGGCCGGTTGCCTGGACCGGTGTGAAGAAGGACCCGTGCTGGTGGTGTACCCCGAAGGCGTTTGGTACACCTATGTGGACATTTCGGACGTGGATGAGATCATTGACAGCCATTTGATCGGCGGCCAAATTGTGGAGCGGCTGCGCCTGCCATGAACCCAAAAACCCAACACGAGATCTGGCAAGGCCCCGCAGGCGCCATCGACGTGTCGATTGACCACCCCACCGGCCAAGCGGTCGGCTTGGCCGTGCTTGCACATCCACATCCACTGTTTGGTGGAACCAAAGACAACAAAGTGGTTCAAACGCTTGCACGCGCGTTTTTGCAGCTGGGTTACATCTCGGTGCGTTTCAATTTTCGTGGTGTTGGACAGTCACTCGGTGAGCACGACCATGGCGCAGGGGAAACCTCCGACATGGCCTGGCTGGTGCGGCATGCGCACAAATCGCTGTTGCCCGCAGACTTGCAACACAAGCCGATTGCCTTGGCGGGTTTTTCATTTGGTGCATTTGTAACCAGCCACGCTGCTCAACAACTGGCAGATGATTTGCCTGTGGGCAAATTGGTGCTGGTGGGCACCGCGGCAAGCCGTTTCAAAGTGGCCGATGTGCCCGAAAACACCTTGGTCATTCATGGTGAGGTGGATGACACGGTGCCACTGCAATCGGTGCTGGACTGGGCCAAACCCCAAGACCTGCCGGTGTTGGTGATGCCAGGTGTGGAACATTTTTTCCATGGCAAGCTGCCTCAACTGAAAGCGATGGTTGTGCGTTATTACCCAAGCTAAGCACAGCACGCGCAATATTTTTCTTTCATACCCAATCATGAACAGGAGTTTTTACTTGCTTACCTCTGGATTTTCCCGAATTCGACAAAACCTGGGCCGATGGGGCCTTGTGCTGGGCCTGGGGCTTGGCGGCCTGCACACCGCACAAGCAGGGGTGATGCCGCCCGCACCCGAGATTGGCGCAAAAGGCTATGTGTTGATGGACCTGACCACAGGCCAAACCCTGGCCGACTTCAACAGCAGCGAACGCCTGGAACCCGCCTCACTGACCAAACTGATGACCGCCTACATGGCGTTTGCAGCACTGGACAGCAAACAGATTCGGGCAGACCAACAGGTGCCTGTGTCCACCTTCGCTTGGAAAGCTGAAGGCTCTCGCATGTTCATTGAGCCCAACAAGCCCGTGACTGTCGAAGAACTTCTGTATGGCGTGATTGTTCAATCGGGCAACGATGCGAGCCGGGCCATAGCAGAACTCTTGGCGGGCGATGAGGCCAATTTTGCCAACTTGATGAATCAACAAGCCAAACGCTTGGGCTTGAAAAACACCAACTTCCGAAATGCAACTGGTTTGCCCGACCCACAGCACTACACCACGGCAAAAGACCTTGCAATTTTGGCCGCCGCAATCATTCGGGACTTTCCGGAGTACTACGGCAAAATGTACTCCACCAAAGAGTACACCTACAACGGCATTCGCCAACCCAACCGCAACCGCCTGCTGTGGATCGACTCTTCTGTGGACGGCATGAAAACAGGCCACACGGAGGCTGCGGGATATTGCCTCGTGAGCTCTGCACAACGCAAACTGCCCAACGGCGTGGAGCGGCGCTTGCTGGCGGTGGTGCTGGGCACAACATCTGACCAGGCACGCACCCAAGAAAGCCTGAAACTCCTGAACTACGGCTACCAAATGTTTGAGACCGTGAAACTCTATGGGGCCAACCAAGCGGTGAGCGACAGTGAGGTGTTCAAGGGGCAGGCAAAATCCGTCAAGCTGGGCTCCACCAAGGACATTCTGATGAATGTTCCTCGCGGGATGGCCAAGCAGCTGAAGGCCAGTGTTGAGAAAAAAGAAACGCTGATTGCACCAATCAAAGCAGGCACCCAACTGGGCACCCTGAAACTCACACTCGACGGAGAGCGCGTGGGCGAAGTGCCTTTGGTGGCCTTGAGCAATGTGGAAGAAGCAGGCCTGATTGGTCGCTTGGTGGACTCCGCCAAACTTTGGTTTGAAGAGTAAAACATGACAGCCGGTGAGCAAGACAAGAAAAGCCTGATTGAATTTCCGTGCCACTTCCCCATCAAGGTGATGGGGAAAAACGTGCCGGAATTTGCGCAGGTGATCAGCGACTTGCTGGTGGGCATGAACCCTGGCTTTCAACCTGCAGGCATTGAAATGCGACCCAGCAGCAAAGGCAATTATTTAAGCCTCACCTGCAAGGTGCGGGTTGAAAACCAAGATCAGCTCGACGACATTTATAGAGCCTTGAGCGGACACCCTTTGGTGTCTGTGGTGCTGTAGAGCAGATGAACCGCGTGTGTGGGCACCGCCCTCACACGCCGTAACGCGCGCGGTACTCTTTGACTTTTTCGTACCAACCTGCCAAACGCACATTGGCCGCTTGGCGCGTGAGCAAATAACGCAACAAATCCTGCAGGTTGGCAATCGCAATCACAGGGATGCCAAAATGTTGCTCCACCTCTTGCACCGCGCTGTGCTGGGTGTCTTGCCCATCGCGCACACCTTTCTCCATGCGATCCAAGGCAATCAACACCGCAGCGGGTTGGGCACCATGCGCACGGATAATCTCGACAGATTCACGCACCGACGTGCCTGCGGAAATCACATCGTCCACAATCACAACACGCCCTTCCAATGGCGCCCCCACCAGGGTGCCACCCTCACCGTGATCTTTGGCCTCCTTGCGATTGAACGCATAGGGGACGTCTTTGCCGTGGCGCGCCATTTCCATGGTGGTGCCTGCCACCAAGGGGATGCCTTTGTAGGCTGGGCCAAACAGCATGTCAAATTCGATTCCACGCTCGGCGGTTTTTTCGAGCAGGGTTTGTGCGTAAAATTCACAAAGCTTCTGCAACGATGAGCCTGTGTTAAACAAACCCGCATTGAAGAAGTAAGGCGACATGCGCCCGGCTTTGGTTTTGAACTCGCCAAAACGCAAGACCTGTTTTTCGACAGCAAACTGCAAAAACTGGTCTGACAGCGCCTGCACATTTTGATTTGAATCGACCACGATCAATCCCTAAGCAACTGAATTTAAACAATGACCCGCATTATCTCAGCAAATCTCAACGGAATCCGCTCGGCACACACAAAAGGATTTTTCGCCTGGATGGGCCAAAGCGGCGCCGACGTGGTGTGCGTGCAAGAGATCAAGGCCCAATTGCCAGACTTGCAAGCCGAACACACCCACCCAGCCGGTTACACGGGCTACTTCATGGCGGCCGAGAAAAAAGGGTACAGCGGTGTGGGTCTGTACAGCAAAACCAAACCACTGGCCGTAACGTACGGCTTGAACAGCGCGGAGTTTGACGCAGAAGGCCGAATGGTGACTGCGGAGTTTGAGAATCTCATCGTTGCATCGATTTACTTCCCCTCGGGCAGCAGCTCCGAGGAACGGCAAGCCGCCAAGTTTCGATTTTTGGACCACTTTGCCGCCGTGTTTGACGCCATGGAAGCGAAAAACAAACCCGTGGTGTTGTGCGGCGACTGGAACATCGCCCACCAAGAAATCGATTTGAAAAATTGGAAAGGCAATTTGAAAAACTCCGGCTTTTTGCCAGAAGAACGCGCGTGGATTGACAACGCCATCCACAAACGCGGCTGGGTGGACACCTACCGGGTGCTGCACCCTGACGAAACCGACGGCTGCTACACCTGGTGGAGCAACCGCGGTCAAGCCTATGCAAAAAATGTGGGTTGGCGGATTGATTACCAAATGGCCAGCGCGGTGTTGCGCAGCAAAGTCAAAGCGGCCAGTGTGTACAAAGGCGAGAAGTTCTCGGACCATGCGCCGTTGATTGTGGACTACGATCATCCATTGTGAGCTTCAAAGGCCACTACGTCGGGGCTTTATCGCTTGCGCCTCGAAACCACCGGGTGCCCATGCCCCTTGGCGACGGCCAATCTGTGTCTCCCTCCCTGAGCCTCGCCTGAACTGAGGCCCACCCTCCAAAAGGGAGGTCGGGCTGGGCCTCTGCCCCGTTGGGTCACCGTTCATGCACGGCACGGTCGGGCAGATTGTCCTGAAGGTCGCGGCAGGGGCATTGGCACCCGGTGGCTTCTGGGCGCAAGCCAGGCCCAGGCCGGTGCAGAGGGCTTGGTGCGAGCATCCAGAAAACCTGCCCTTGCGTGCCGCAAAGGACCGGTGCCACCGCACCACAGGTGCGTGGCAGGGGCCGAGCCCGACCTCTTTTTTGGAGGGGCGGACCCAGGCTCCTTCAGGCCCAGCAAGGGAGACACAGGTTTTCAGCGAGACACAAGCCTCTGCCCGGCCTGTGGCCATGGAGAAGCTCGGCCTGTGGCCATGGAGAAGCTCGGCCTGTGGCCAGATAAGTAGCCCGGCCAGCGGCCGAAACACCTGCCAAGGAGTCACCAGCAACAATAAGCCTCTGCTTGGCATTGGGCCTAAGACAGAGGCGCTATTGTTGGCGGGAGGCGAGGAGGGCAATAAAAAACCCGCCTCAAGGACGGGTTTTCAACGAAGCACAAGCAAATTACTTCAGCTTGGTTTCTTTGTAGGACACATGTTTACGAACAACGGGGTCGTATTTCATGATTTCCATTTTCTCGGGTTTCGTGCGCTTGTTCTTGGTCGTGGTGTAGAAGTGACCAGTGCCAGCAGACGATTCCAATTTGATTTTTTCGCGACCACCTTTAGCCATGATTTACTCCTGCCTTAGATTTCGCCGCGTGCACGCAGATCAGCCAAAACAGCTTCGATGCCGTTTTTGTCGATGGTGCGCAGGGCGTTGTTAGTGAGACGCAGGCGAACCCAGCGGTTTTCGCTCTCTACCCAGAACTTGCGGGTCTGCAGGTTTGGCAGAAAACGACGTTTCGTTTTGTTGTTGGCGTGGGAAACTTTGTTACCCACCATCGGGCGCTTACCCGTTACTTGACATACGCGAGCCATGATGACCCCAAATTCAGCAAAGTCGATTAGTGTACAGCAAATG
>DASUDK010000094.1:0-41915 GCA_036275655.1 Limnobacter sp.
CGCCAAGGGTTCGGCCCAGGGCTGTTCGCAGGGCCTCGGAGGGGTAAGTCACCGCGTCCGGGTTGTCACGTGCCTTCAAGTAGGGGTGAACCATGCCACCCTGAATGGGGCCAGGGCGCACAATGGCCACCTGCACCACCAAGTCGTAATATTGTTTCGGTTTCAAGCGCGGCAGCATGCCCATTTGTGCACGGCTTTCAATCTGGAAAACGCCAATCGTGTCTGCCTTGCAAATCATTTGGTAAGTGCTTGGGTCTTCCGCAGGGATGTCTTGCAGGCGTGTGGGTGCGCCGGGTTTTTGTTTGAGGGCCTCCAGGCTCAGGCGAAGCGCGCTCAGCATGCCCAAGGCCAGCACGTCCACTTTCAAAAGGCCCATGGTGTCCAGATCGTCTTTGTCCCACTGGATCACACTGCGCTCGGGCATGGCGGCGTTTTCAACAGGGACCAATTCATCCAGGCTGTCGCGTGCAATCACAAAGCCCCCGGTGTGTTGTGACAGGTGCCTGGGGAAGCCAAGCAACTGGTCGGCCATGTGCAGGCACTGGCGCACTGGGCCTTGTGACGGGTCAATGCCCGCGCTGCGCAGGTGCTCCAGGTTGAGTTGACGCGCGTACATGCCGTCCTGTGATTTGGCAATTTCATCCACCAGTTCGGCAGGCAATCCCAAGGCCTTGCCCGCATCGCGCAACGCTGATCTGGGGCGATAAACCACCACACTGGCGGCCAGCGCAGCGCGGTGGCGCCCATATTTGCGATAGATGTACTGAATCACTTCTTCGCGGCGGCTGTGTTCAAAATCCACATCGATGTCTGGAGGCTCGTTGCGCTCCCGGCTGATGAAGCGTTCAAAGAGGTTTTCGAGTTTGTCGGGCCCCACCTCTGTGATGCCCAGGCAATAACACACCACCGAGTTGGCAGCGGAGCCTCTGCCTTGGCACAAAATGCCTTGCGAGCGCGCAAATTTCACCAGGTCGTACACGGTTAAAAAATAGGCCTCGTATTGCAGTTCGCCGATCAATGCCAATTCGTATTCAATCTTTTTTAGCACGGGGTGTGGCAATCCCTGCGGATAACGGTTCAAGCCCTCGCGATGCACCAGCGCCGTGAGGTGTTGCAGCGGGCTTAAGTGCGGTGGGCATATTTCGCGTGGGTACTGGTATTGCAACTCGCGCATGGAGAATGTGCATTGCTCAGCCAATACCAATGTGTTGTGCAGCAGGGCGGGCGGGTATTGCGCCACCAGCTCAGCCCAGGTGTGCAGGCGGTGCTGTGCGTTGGGCTGCAGGTGCGGTCGAGCCTCAGAAAGCGAACAGTTGTGGCGAATGGCAGTGAGCAGGTCATGCAGGGGTTTGCGTTCGGCTGCGTGCATCACAGCCATGTTGCTGGCCACCACGGGCACCCCATGCAGTTGTGCAACTGTCTGCACATGGGCCAGCCAGCTGTGTTGAAAGCCTTGCAAGCCCGCATGGCAAGCCACGGCCATGCGACCGGCAAATCGTTTGGCGCACCAGCTTAAAAAAGCAGGCAGCTGTGCATGGGTGTGTGCCTGCGCTTGCAACACCAACAAAAGGCCAGGTGGCAAATCCGCCAGGTCTTTGTGGCTAAAGTGGTAGTCCCCTTTGTTGGCGCGTGCGCGGGCCTGGGTGATCAATCTGCACAAGTGGGTATAGCCTGTTTTGTTTTTCACCAGCAGCACCAGGGCTTGGCCTGCAAAGTCGCTGTGTTTGGCCATCACGAATTGTGCGCCCACCAGCAACTGAATGCTGCACTCGGCAGCCCGTTGATGTGCGCGCACAATGCCAGCCAATGAGCATTCATCGGTGATGGCAATGGCTTTGTACCCCAGGCTTGCTGCTTGCTCCACCAATTCTTCTGGATGGGAGGCGCTTTTCAGGAAGCTGAAATTGCTTTGGCAAATCAGTTCAGCAAACCCACTCACGCAAATACCCCATGTATGAACCACTGGGCCGATTGTTCCAGGTCACGATAAATCCACACCTGCCGCGCGTGCTGGTCTTGTGCGCAGTAATAATCCCGCATGCAGGGTTGTTGGTCCCACCAGCCAAATTCAATGCGCTCTGGCCCACTGAGCAGTTGAAGCGTTTGCCCGCGCTCCCACGTGGGGGCCGGGCCGTGCAAAGGCCGAGGTTGATGAAGCAGCCACAGGGGACGAGGTGTGCTGGCGGGCAGTGTGCCTGCAGCACTCAACTCAGGGGTTTGCCGGTTTGTTCTGCTTTGCCGCTTGACTGTTTGGGGGGTGTTGTGAAGAACAATGCTATGTTCTGGCCGGGGATCGGCTTGCACATCGGGATACAGCACCGCACGCTCCCCCAGCCTAGCGCGCAGGGTGTCACAAGTGTTTTGCCAGTTGCGTTGCGTGTCCTCTGGGTGGGCAAACAACTGCCCATGTTGGTTTGGCAAATCTTCAAGTTGCGTGCATTCCAACCGAATGCTGTGTACATCATCGGCCAGTTGCAAATGCCCCAGTTGGTGATGTAGCAGGTTTTGCCATCGACTTGCCTGTGTTTGTGGGGCAGCACTGCGCAAAACAAGACGCTCGGTGTGGTGCGGCATGCAAAAAAACACGGACAGTTCTCGGGTCGCAAGCTGGTGGGTTTTTAGCCAGCCTTGCAATGTTTGCAGCAGCGTGTGTGTGTGTGTTTCAAGCAAGGCTTGATGATTGCTGTGGAATGGCAGTTCTTGTTGCATTTCGAATATTTTTGGGGCTTGCAATGGCGCGCCTGCGAACCCTTGCCGGGTGCGGCTCCCAAAACCAGCGTCCAATGCGCCCAGTACGCCTTGTCCAAAACGGCGTAAAACAGCATCACGCGGCAGGGCGCGCAATTCGCCCAGTTGCTCTAGGCCACATTGCTGAAAGGTCTCCAAGGTGTGGATTGGCACATCCAAGGCATGCAACGGCAGATCAGAAAGATCGGCGCCCTCGGTGGTTTTTTGAGCCAATAGGGCAGACAGTTCAGCGGCTGGAGATGCCTTTGCAAGCCACCATGCAGCATCTGGGTTGCCGTGCAGAGCGATGTTCACCGATGTGTTGGTGTATGCGCCTGCGCAAGTCTGTATGTGATGCCAAATTTGGGTAAGCAAAGCGTCGCGCCCACCAAACAGTCGCAGGCAACTCTCGATTTCCATCAGCAGGCCGCGCCATGGTTGATGCTGATCCTGGTGCAGGTACACCATGGGGCTGTAGCGGGCACACACCGTTTGTAGCGCTGCAAGCAGCGCCGCCCCGGTATCAGGAGGGGCTGGTGTGTTGTTTGGCCCGGTTCTCGGGCGTGTGCACATGGCGATCCAAAGCACGGCCAGACTCCTGTGCGTGTTGTTGGGCATGCATGCGTGCCAGTTCGTGTTCAAACACAAGGCCAGGTAAAGCACTGTGTGGGTTGGGCAATTGCAGCACCACCGGCTGCTCAAGCACTGGCCCACGGCGCTTGATGAGGTGCACCCGCAGTTGGTGCGGGCTATGTGCCGTCAGGCACAGTCGCAATGCGGCCGGTGAAGGTTGGTTTTGCGCTTGCAAAGGGCGAAACACAAAACTCAAACCACCGCTGCGCGTGGCCTGGTATTGCAGCCTGCGCAAGACCGTGGGTGGGCATAGGCTTTTGTCTTCAGGCAGCCACATCACCAGGGCACCAAAAGCATCGCTTTGCAACACTTGTTCCATGGCCCACAAACGATCTTGTGGTTTGTCCGTTTGTACCAAGGTGAGCTGTTGCAACGCCACGCCATATTGCTCAAACACAGCAGCCATCGGGATGTGTGGCGCACCCACCAGCACCAATTTTTTTTGCTCCAGGGATAGACGGCGCAACACAGGCATCAAGAAGCGAAGTTCACCGATGCCTTGGTGCTTCAAAAGTAGTTCGATCAAGTTGCGCGTGGGCCACCCCCCTCCGGGCAATTGCAGGTCCAGTTCGGGAAAGCCGCTGGGTATTTTCAGTGTGGTGTCACTGCCCAGTTGATTGGCACGCCAGAGGGAAGGGTGAATGCCGAGTGGATCCATCGCAGGTTTGTACGACATGGGCAAGGCACTCCCTTCATGGCCCGCATCAGTGCAGCTGGCCCTGGCGGATCAGGCCAACAGCCAGGCCCTCAATGGCAAAGTGTTCTTTGCGCAAATCCACTTCAATGGGGGCAAAGTCTGAATTCTCGGCTTGCAGTTCAACCACATGCCCTTTTTGGAAGTAGCGCTTCACGGTGACGTCTTCATTGACTCGTGCCACCACCACTTGGCCAGCTCGGGCGGTACTTGTTTTTTTGACAGCCAGCAGGTCGCCATCCAGAATACCGATGTCTTTCATGGACATGCCGCGTACTTTCAGCAAGTAATCGGGTTTGTCGGGGAAGAGAGCGGGGTCGACTGGTATTTCTTTTTCAACATGCTCTTGTGCCAGGATGGGGCTACCGGCCGCCACCCGGCCCACCACAGGGAGATGCATGAGTTGATCCAGCACCCGTGTGGCGGTTTCCTCCAGGCCCTCAGCGTACTCACCCAGCAAACGAATGCCGCGCGATGTGCTTGCATCCAATGCAATCACATTTTTTTTGGCCAAGGCTTGAAGATGGTCTTCCGCAGCATTGGCAGAGCGAAATCCCAATTGGCGCGCAATTTCGGCGCGTGTTGGTGGACGCCCAAACTGGGCGATTTGATCGCGGATGAGATCAAGAATTTCTTGTTGACGCGCAGTTAAACCTTTCATGGCACTGGTCTCAAATGAACATGCTGTAATTATATCCAGTAATTCGAAACATGCAAGCGCAATTCACCCCCGTGTGTGGGGGGTCTATGCACTTCAATTGTGCAGATTGAATCTGATTTGCGCGCTTTTCAGTATTAGTTTCATCAGGAAGAGACGGACCTGGGAGTCATGGCCAGAGCGGGGCGAGATGCTCGCACCCGCGGCCAATTTTTCAGGACCTCACAACCTCTTCCGGGTGAATCCCCCCTCAATCCTGCGATAATAGTGTTGTAGTAACCACCGCAGAATCCCCATGTCCATGATCGTTGTTTTATCGCCAGCCAAATCGCTGGACTACGAATCGCCCTTGTCTGTGTCCACACACACCAAGCCGCAGTTTGTGGATGAAGCCAGTCAACTGGTGGATATTCTTCGCCCCATGAGTCCCCTGCAGCTTTCGGATCTGATGTCAATTTCAGACAAGCTGGGGGTGCTCAATGCCACGCGTTATGCGGAGTGGTCTACCCAGTTCACCAGCAAAAATGCTCGACAGGCTGTGCTCGCTTTCAACGGGGATGTCTACGATGGTCTGGATGCCAAGTCATTGGATGAAGAGGGTTTGGCCTTTGCCCAGCAGCACATCCGTATTTTGTCTGGCCTTTACGGTGTTTTGCGTCCCTTGGATTTGATGCAGCCCTATCGCCTTGAAATGGGCACCAAGTTGCCTAACCCGGCTGGCAAGGATTTGTATGCATATTGGAAATCTACCGTGGCGCCTGCCCTCAACGAAGCGCTGGGCAAAACAGACCCCGTGCTGGTGAATCTTGCCTCCGATGAATATTTCAAGTCGGTGGACACCAAGAGGCTCAATGCGCGGGTGGTGCAGCCTGTGTTTCAAGATTACAAAAGCGGGCAGTACAAGGTGATCAGCTTCTTTGCCAAAAAGGCACGTGGTTTGATGGCCCGTTACATCATCGACAATCGCATCACGGATGTGGAGCAACTCAAAAAGTTCAAGGCGGAGGGGTATGCCTTTGCATCCAAAGAATCCACAGAGAGCACCTGGGTGTTCCGCCGCAAGGAAGTCTAAGCCTTGGAACCTTACCGCATCTTAATCAGCAACGACGACGGCTACAGCGCCCCTGGTATTTTGGCCCTGCACGGCGCTTTGCTGGAGCGATTTGGCAGCCAAGTGGAGCTGCATGTGATGGCGCCTGAGCAAGACCGCTCTGGCGCTTCGAACTCGCTAACCCTCGACCGTCCGCTCACCGTTCGTACAGCATCCAACGGCTTTCGCTACGTCAATGGCACGCCCACGGATTGTGTGCACATTGCAGTGACTGGCTTGCTGGCACAGCGCCCGCATCTGGTTGTTTCTGGCATCAACAATGGTGCCAACATGGGCGACGACACCATTTACTCCGGCACAGTGGCTGCGGCCATGGAGGGGTTCCAGTGTGGCTTGCCCGCGATTGCATTTTCGCTCACAGGCAAGGGTTACGCACACCTGGACAGTGCAGCGCGCGTCGCCGCCGAAATTGTTGAACGCTACATCAACAATCCCGCTGGTCTGGAGCACTGCCTGCTCAATGTCAATATTCCTCCACTGGCCTACGATGATTTGCAAGGCTTTGAGTGCACCCGCTTGGGCAAGCGACACCACGCAGAGCCCGTCATCCCCACCAAGAATCCCAAGGATGAAACGGTGTATTGGATTGGCCCACCCGGTGGGGCAAAGGACGCAGGGCCCGGCACAGATTTTTACGCGGTCAATCAGGGCAAGGTGTCCATCAGTCCCTTGAAGGCCGACCTCACGCAGTTTGAGCAAATGAACACCCTCGTCAGCTGGCTATAAACAAAACGCCATGGACAACAAGCCGCGCTACAAACCCGCCCCCGCGCTTATCACACAGTCTGCTCGCAAGCTGGACCGTGTGCCTGAGCGTATTGGTGGTTTGAGCCTCACCTCAGACCGCGCACGCGCCCATTTGGTTGAAAAGCTAAAAACCCTGGGCATAGCAGATACGCGCGTGCTGGAAGTCATGGCCCAAGTGCCGCGGCACCTGTTTGTAGACGAGGCTTTTGCATCGCGCGCTTATGAGGACGCCGCTTTGCCGATTGGTCACCAGCAAACCATTTCTCGCCCCTTCACCGTGGCGCGTTTCGCTGAATACGCTTTGCAAGGGCGCAGCAGCATCGGCAACGTGCTGGAAGTGGGGGCTGGATGTGGTTATCAGGCGGCGGTTTTTTCGCACCTGGCCAAGCGTGTTGTCAGCATTGAGCGCATTGAGGCGTTGTATGACAAGGCTTTGCGCAACTTGAAGGCTGCTTCCTACGCCAAGGTGAAAGTGGTGCATGGCGATGGTTTGCTCGGCTTGCCGGCGCAAGCCCCATTTGATGTCATCATTGTGGCCGCAGCTGGTCTTGAAATTCCGCAGGCCTTGCTCAAACAACTCAGCATTGGTGGGCGGCTTATCGTGCCTGTTGCTGATCAACAAAAGCAGGTGCTTGTGATTGTCGACCGTTTGGCTGTCGACAAGTGGCATCGAGAAAACAAAGACCTGGTTAAATTTGTCCCCCTGTTACAAGGAACTCGCAACGTATGAAACGCAGCACTTTGAATGGTTACTCCCCATTAAGTCACCTGCATTCCCTGGCCCTCGGCATGGCAACATTGGTGTTGCTGGGTGCGTGTGCATCCACGGGCAACAACGCGCCTGTGATTGATCGCCTGCCTGCGCGCACTGTGGACGCAGGTGCATCGGCCGATGGTATTTACACGGTCAAAGCCGGTGACACCTTGTATGGCATCGCGCTTGAATTTGGTTTGGACTGGCGTGAGCTGGCCAGAGCCAACAACTTGGCAGACCCCAGCAAGCTCAGCATTGGGCAGCGGCTCAAAGTGGAAGGCATCGCCAGCCAGCCTGTACCGCCTTTGTCCAGCTCCACCACCGAGAGCAATGGTGTGGTAGAGGTAACGCCGGTGCTCCCAGCTGGCGGCGCCAAACCCGTGGCACCCAGCGAACCAGTTGCAGAAATCAAACCGCCCGCACCGGCCAACGTGACCTTGGGCTTTATGTGGCCACACAATGGCGAGATTATCCAAGCCTACAAGGCGGGCACCAACAAAGGGATTGATCTGGCCGCCAAGGTGGGCGATCCAGTGTACGCGGCACAAGCCGGGCGCGTGGTTTACTCGGGCAATGCATTGCGCGGGTATGGCAATCTCATCATCCTCAAGCACGACAACAACCTGCTCACTGCGTATGCCCACAACAAAACCTTGTTGGTCAAAGAGGGCGAACCTGTGACCAAGGGGCAAAAAATTGCCGAGGCAGGTCAGTCTGACACCGACCGTCCAAAACTTCACTTCGAAGTTCGCAAACAGGGCAAGCCCGTGGACCCCATGGATTATCTGCCAGCCCGATAAAACAACCAAGACGCATCAAATTCATGGGTAGAAGCAAGAAAAAGGAGCCTGCACCATTTCCGCAGGTGCAGCTCCACATTGAGTCCATTGACCTGGAAGGCAATGGCGTTGCCCACCTGGACGGCAAGGTTCATTTTGTTGAAGGCGGCCTCACTGGCGAAACCGTGGTGGCCGAAGTAATCAAAAGCAAACCAAGCTACGCCAAGGCGCGCACTGTGCAAGTGTTGAAGGCAGCTTCTGTACGCAGCCAACCGAAATGCCCGCACTTCGGTGTGTGTGGTGGTTGCGCCATGCAACACCTGGAGCCGACCGCACAGGTTGCCATCAAAAACCGAGCCCTGGAAGATCTGCTGCAACGCATTGGCAAACAAACCCCTGAGCGGATGTTGCCTCCAATGTATGGCAGTTACTGGGGCTATCGCCACCGTGCCAGACTCACAGCTCGGTTTGTGCCCAAAAAGGGCGGCATGTTGGTGGGTTTTCACGAAAAAGGCTCCTCCTACGTCGCCACCATGCGTGAGTGCCACGTGTTGCCGCATCATGTGTCCAGCATGTTGGTTCCCATGGCGAAGATGCTGGAGGGGTTGAGCATTTACACGCGGGTTCCTCAAGTCGAACTTGCGGTGGGTGATGGGGTTACGGCGCTGGTTTTGCGCCATCTGGAGCCCTTGGCGGAGTCGGATCTGGACACGTTGAGGAGTTTTGGGCAACACTGGAATGTGGATTGGTGGCTGCAGCCGGAAGGTCCTGCCAGCGCTCACCGTTTGTTGCCCGATGCCCCGGTGGATTTGCAGTACCTCATCCCCAGCTTTGGGGTGCGCATGCGGTTTAGGCCCACCGATTTTACGCAGGTGAACCACCTCATCAACGATGCCATGGTGAGCCGTGCGGTGGGCTTGCTCGATTTAAAGCCTCAGGAGCGTGTGTTGGACTTGTTCTGTGGCTTGGGCAATTTTTCTTTGCCCTTGGCCACACGCAGCAGCCATGTGAAAGGCTTTGAAGGCTCGGAAGATTTGGTCCGGCGGGCTGCGGAAAATGCCGAGCTCAACGGTTTGGCAGACAAAACCGAATTTCATGTGCGCAATCTGTTTGAGGTGGAGTCGCCAGAATGGGAAAGTTGGGGGCGGTTTGACAAGGTGCTGATTGATCCACCTCGCGATGGCGCTTTGGAGATTTGCAAGGCCATTGTGGGCGCCAAACCTGAATTTCAGCCCGTGCGCATTGTGTATGTGTCTTGTAATCCCGCCACTTTGGCGCGCGACACGGCGGTGCTGTGCGCAACTGGGCCATACGTGCTCAAACAGGCAGGTGTGATCAACATGTTTCCTCACACAGCGCATGTGGAATCGATCGCGGTGTTTGAGCGCCTGCAAGCAGAGCCTCAATAACAAACGGGGCCCCATGGGCCCCGTTTACGTTGGTGGATTGCCCCACCAACTTGGCGGTCAATATTGATATCGACCAATTGAGCTTTTATATTGCATCCATTGAGTTTGCGAATCAAGTTTTTTCGATGTTGCAGTGTGTCAAAACTTGAGCAATATCAGGTGCTTGCAAATCACTCCCGGCTGCCGCCCGCAAACGCCATCAACAGTTGCAGCAGGTTTACAAACAAGTTGTACAGATCCAGATAGATGCTCAGTGCGGCTGAAATGTAATTGGTCTCGCCACCCCGCATCACGCGCTGCAGGTCGTAGAGCAAAAACATGGAGAACAAGCCCACACAAATTGTGGAGATGGTCAGGTGCAAAGCGGGCATTTTCAGGAACATGTTTGCAACACCGGCCACAATCACCATCATCAGCACGATGAACAAGGTTTTGCCCATGTTGGTGAAATCGCGCTTGGTGACAGCAGCGTAACTGGCCAAGCCAAAGAAGATTGCACCAGTGCCTAGGGCAGCCATGCCAATCATTGCGCCGCCGTTGCTTAGGCTAAGCGCCACGGACAGAATGCCCGAGAGCATGAGGCCCATAAAAAAGGTGAAGCCGAGCATGAGAACAACGCCCAAGGAGTTGTTGCGGTTGCGCTGAATGCCCCAAATAAAACCGAACATGGCCGCCAGCATCACGACAAAAGCCAAAATGGGGCTGCCAGAGAAAAGGGTAAAGAATCCAAATTCTACGCCCAGCCAAGCCCCCAGCGCCGTGGGTACCATGGACATGGCCAGCAGGTAATAGGTATTGCGCAACACCCGGTTGGTGTCTAGGGTAGAAACACCACCGGCGGTGCGGCCAAATGACGTTGTATTGAATTCAGACATGTGCGTGCTCTCCTTGCGAGTCAACGATTTCCATGGATTTAGAGTAATGGTAATGGCTAAAAGTTTCAATTCAAGGGATGGGGCAGGGTGAAGGTTTGGTTTTTTGCATAAACCGGCTATAATTGCGGGTTAATTTTGAAGCTTTTCAACATCACCGGAGTGGTTACACCATGGCAATCGAACGCACACTGTCTATCATCAAGCCTGACGCAGTGGCTAAAAACGTAATTGGTCAAATTTACAGCCGTTTTGAAAACGCTGGTTTGAAAGTAGTTGCAAGCCGCATGGCGCATCTGTCCCGGGCAGAAGCAGAAGGGTTTTACGCCGTTCACAAGGCTCGCCCTTTCTTCAACGACCTGGTGACATTCATGATTTCCGGCCCCGTGATGATCCAAGTGCTGGAAGGCGAGAACGCAATTGCCAAAAACCGCGAACTGATGGGCGCCACAAACCCCAAAGATGCGGCCCCTGGCACCATTCGTGCTGACTTTGCAGACAGCATCGACGCCAATGCAGTGCATGGCTCAGACGCCCCTGAAACCGCAGCGGTTGAAATTGCATACTTCTTCCCGTCGTCGCAAGTGTTTGCACGTTAATTGATTGTTGCACGCAGGCTTGCAATACTTGCCCAGTGGCATGCACATGCCCTGGTGCAAGCAATCGGGGGCGCCAGGCGCCCCTGTTTTCGTTTAAAGCCTTGCCTTGTTTTGTGGATGATTTGCCCATGAGTGCTCAACTCGACAACCTGCTCGAATACTCGGTGCCCGAGTTGGTCCAGTGGTGTGCCTCTCTGGGTGAAAAGCCATTCAGGGCCAAGCAATTGGCCAAGTGGATCCATCAGTCAGGCGTTGCCGATTTTGATGCGATGACTGACTTGGCGAAAAACTTTCGTCAAACCCTGCTGCAAAAAGCTTGTGTTGCTGCACCCGGTATCATTTCCGACCACGTCTCCCGCGACGGCACCCGCAAATGGCTGTTTGATGTGGGCAACGGCGATGCCGTGGAGACCGTGTTCATTCCCGAAGAGCGACGCGGCACCTTGTGCGTCAGCTCACAAGCAGGATGTGCGGTCAACTGCCGGTTTTGCTCCACGGGCAAGCAGGGTTTTTCACGCAACTTGAGCACCGCCGAAATCGTTGCCCAGCTTTGGAAGGCCAATGTGTTGCTCAAAGAGGGTGGGGCGCATCAATACACCCAAGAGCGCCCAGTCACCAATGTGGTCATGATGGGCATGGGAGAACCTCTGCTGAATTACGAAGCGCTGGTGCCCGCCCTGCAACTCATGCTTGACGACACCGCATACGGCCTGTCCCGCAGGCGGGTCACCGTGTCGACCTCTGGGGTTGTGCCTTTCATGGACAGGTTGTCTCAAGATTGCCCAGTGGCTCTGGCTGTGTCTTTGCACGCCCCCAATGACGCGTTGCGAGACCACTTGGTGCCGCTGAACAAAAAATACCCGCTCAAGGAATTGCTTGATGCGTGCTTGCGTTACCTGAAGTTTGCGCCGCGAGATTTCATCACCTTTGAGTACGTGATGCTTGACGGGGTCAACGACAAACCAGAACACGCGCAACAATTGCTTGATATTGCACATCGAGTGCCGTGTAAATTTAACCTGATTCCATTCAATCCTTTCCCGGAGTCCGGTTTGCACAAGTCAACATCCATGGCCATCGCCACCTTTGTGGACATCCTCTCCCAGGGCGGAGTGGTCACAACCGTGCGAAAAACCCGAGGAGACGACATTGACGCCGCCTGCGGGCAATTGGCTGGCGAAGTGAGGGATCGGACGCGGGTCAGGGAGCGCATGGCGCAGGTGATCTCGGTGGACGAACTGAGAGCCTCCTCCAAACGTATAAACTAAACGTTGATCTCTCAGGGTTTGCACTACAATTGAATTTTGTTCACAGCCCTTTTGACCTGCACACGCGAAAGTCGCCTAATCTGCGATGTTTTCTTGAAAAATTCTACAAAGCATTGAATTTTCGATTGAAAGCGCTTGAGTATGTCCCTTTGCATGGATTATGCTTAAGGCAAGTGGCGGTAAACAATTAAAAATCTATCACTCGGCGCCTATTGATGCTGCCGAAGCTTGGAATAACCAAATGAATGAAAACCGTGCCATGAGCAAAACCGACGCCCCCGATGCCGGCGCGAACACCGAACCCAAGGCCGAATCTGCTGTGACCGGACTGATTGAAAAACACCCCAACCTGACCTTGCTTGAATCCGGGCAAAATCCTGGTGAGCTCTTGCGCGCCGCTCGCGAAAAAGCGGGTTACACGCTTGCCGACATCAGTGCACAAACCAAAATCAATGAGCGGCAACTTGAAGCCATTGAAAGTGGCGACCTGGGACGCCTGCCGCCAGAAACTTTTGCAAAAGCGTTTATCAAGAGCTACTGCAAGGCACTGCGCATGGACCCAGCGCCCGTGATCGCTTCATTCGGCTTCTCCGATGCAGCCAGTGCAGCGGCTGCGCGTGTGAATGCTGCCGATGCCAACCGTGTTGATCCGCTGGAGCCTAAAATGCCCAGCAGCTCCAAACGCCTGTCATCGCTCAACTTTGACCGAAAAACCGGCCGCAAGTCACTCAGCTATGGCATCGTGCTTGCTGCACTGGCCCTGATGGCGATGTTTTACATTCCTGTGTTCATGTCTGATCAGGCCGACGAGGCTGCAGTGATCGAGTCTGAGCCAGCCAATTCGGCAGAGCCTGTGGTTGGCAGTGGCGTGGTATCCGGTGCACCCGAGCAAACCTCTTCTGTGCCCGCCACCTCGGTTCCTCTGCCCGTGGAGCCCAACGCAGCGGCTGACGGTCAAACGTCGGTTTTCCCAGCCCTTCAACAACCCGCGCCCGTTGTCGCCGCGCCAGCTTCGTCTGCAGCAGCGCCCGCAAGCCCGTCCGCTTCTACAGCGCCCGCTGCAATCGGGCAAGCGCCTGCGGCACCAACTGCTGCGGCCACACCCGCTGCCCTGCCGCCAGCCGCCACCGGTGAATCAAAGCTAAGCTTCAAATTTGCTGAACAATCTTGGGTTACCGTCCGCGATGCCAACGACAAAGTGTTGCTGTCACAGCTCAACGATGGTGGCTCCTCCCTCACCGTGTCTGGCCAGGCGCCATTCAAGTTGATTGTGGGCAATGCTCAAACGGTGACACTGAGCCACAACGGCAAAGCCGTTGATCTTTCTCAATCCATCCGGGGTGAGGTGGCACGGCTCACTGTACAATAAAGCAGTCCGAACCCATCAGGCCGGGCATTTGCCCGGCCTTTGTTTTTGAAAATTCATTTTGTAGCGCAAACTGTCATCGTGATACCCAACACCCCACTGCCCAGGCGCAAAACGCATCAAGTTGCCATTGCATGGAAAGAGCATGTTGTGCATGTGGGTGGTGGCGCGCCTGTGGTGGTTCAGTCCATGACCAACACCGACACTGCCGATGCGCTTAACACCGCGTTGCAGGTGAAAGCGCTTTACCTGCAAGGCAGCGAGGTGGTGCGCATCACCGTGAACAATGACGCCGCCGCGCAGGCCGTGCCCTACATACGCGAGCAACTGGACAAAATGAGGATCCCAGTGCCTTTGGTTGGGGATTTTCACTACAACGGCCACTTGTTGCTGCAAAAGTTTCCCGAATGCGCCAAAGCGCTGTCCAAATACCGCATCAACCCAGGCAATGTGGGGTCCGCTCGTTCGCGCGATGACAACTTTGCCGCCATGATTGCCATGGCCGTTGAACACAATAAGCCCGTGCGCATCGGTGTGAACTGGGGCAGTCTTGATCAAAGCCTGTTGGCTCGAATGATGGACGAAAACGGTCAACGTGCGGAGCCCTGGCCAGCCAGCCAACTCATGTACGAGGCCTTGATTGAATCGGCGCTGAGCAGTGCCAACAAAGCCATGGAACTCGGTTTGCCTGCCAATCGCATTTTGTTGTCATGCAAGGTGAGCCAGGTGCAGGATCTGATTGCGGTTTACCGCGAGTTGTCCAAGCGCAGCGAGTTTCCCTTGCATTTGGGCCTCACCGAGGCGGGCATGGGCACCAAGGGCATTGTGGCGTCTACGGCTGCGTTGGCGGTGTTGTTGCAAGAAGGCATTGGCGACACCATCCGCGTGTCGCTCACACCCGAGCCCAACGGCGACCGCACCAAAGAGGTCGTGGTTGCTCAAGAAATCCTTCAATCTCTTGGTTTGCGTGCGTTTACCCCGCAGGTGATTGCTTGTCCCGGTTGCGGTAGAACCACCAGCACGGTGTTTCAAGAATTGGCTGATCAAATTCAAACCTATCTTCGCGACCAAATGCCAATTTGGAAAAACCAGTACCCTGGCGTGGAAGAGATGAAAGTGGCGGTGATGGGTTGTGTGGTCAATGGCCCAGGTGAAAGCAAACACGCTGACATTGGCATCTCCCTGCCTGGTACTGGCGAAGCCCCATCCGCCCCGGTATTTCTGGATGGCAAGCGCACCGTCACTTTGAAAGGCGAGAACATTGCCGGTGAATTTCAGGCCATCGTGCAGCGTTATGTGGAGCAAAGGTATGCCAAAGGGCAAACCAGCGCTTCAGAATGAGCGACAATATCGGGTTGGTAAATTAAGTTGAATGAAGCAATGAGTCTCCCCGAGTCGCCTGAACAATCCAAATCCAAGAAGCAGACGCGCTTGCAGTCCGTCAAGGGCATGAACGATGTGTTGCCAGTTGAAGGCATTCATTGGGAAAACCTGGAGGTGATGTTGCGCGAGTGGCTGACTGCGTACGGCTATCGCCTAATCAAAACGCCAGTGTTGGAGCCCACCGCCTTATTCCGTCGGGGAATTGGCGAAGTGACCGACATTGTTGAGAAAGAGATGTTCAGCTTTGTGGATCGTCTCAACGGGGACGAGCTCACCTTGCGTCCAGAGTTTACGGCAGGCATTGCCAGGGCAACCATTCAGCACAATCTCACTTACGCGGCGCCTCAACGCGTCTATTCCATGGGGCCGGTGTTTCGCCACGAACGCCCCCAGCGAGGCAGGTACCGGCAGTTTCATCAGCTTGACGTGGAAGCGCTTGGTTTTGCTGGTCCCGACATTGATGCAGAACTGATTGTGATGCTGGCCCGCCTTTGGCGCGATATGGGTCTTGAAAATGTGCGGCTGGAGATCAATTGCCTGGGCGAAGCCAGCGAGCGCCTCGCACACCGGCAAGCTTTGATTGAATACTTTGAACAGCACAAAGGCGTGTTGGACGAAGACGCGCAGCGTCGCTTATACAGCAATCCGCTGCGCATACTGGACACCAAAAATCCAACCATGCAAGACATGGTCAACGGGGCACCCCGACTGTCGCAGTTTTTGGGTGAAGCCTCGCTTGCACACTACAACGGCGTCAAGCGCTTGCTTGACGATGCGGGCATCGTTTACATCGAAAACCCCCGTTTGGTGCGTGGACTGGATTACTACAATCTCACGGTGTTCGAATGGATCACCGATGCACTCGGGACCCAGGGCACCATTTGTGGCGGGGGTCGCTACGATGGTCTTATCGAGATTCTCGGCGGCAAACCCACACCAGCGATCGGATTTGCCATTGGCCTGGAGCGCTTGTTGGAGCTTTACCTGGAGATGAATCAGCCAGACGACCAAGCCGATCTGGATGTTTACGTGGTTCACCAGGGGGAGGGCACCGCGCGGCGAGCGTTCACTTTGGCCGAAGAGCTTCGCGATGCGGGGTTTGCGGTGGTGTTGCACGCTGGTGGCGGTGGATTTAAAAGTCAGATGAAGCGAGCGGATGTGAGTGGTGCTTCGGTGGCTGTAATTTTGGGTGAGAACGAGTTGGCGGCTGGCACCGCAGCGGTGAAATTGCTGCGCGGCGAGGGCGGTCAAATGGAATTCAAACAAGCTGAGTTGGCAGAGGCCATTGTTGGTTTGCTGTATGGAGAGGGAGAAGAGTCTTGAGTCGATATGACCTGGAAGAACAGGAACAACTTGCCAACCTGAAGGCCTTTTGGGCCAAATACGGCAACTTTATTCTGACTGTGCTCATTTTGGTGTTTGGCGCTTTTGCAGCCAAAAATGGTTGGGAATGGTGGCAGGCACGCCAGTCCAACGATGCGGTGCTGGTGTACGAAAAACTCGAATCTGCAGCACGTGCTGGCGATCTGGACTTGATGGCTAAAATACAGGCAACCTTGCAAGATGAGCATGGCAGGTCAAACTACGCGCCCCGTGGCGCGTTGTTGGCCGCCCGTGTTTATGTGGATGATGGCAAAACCGAGCAGGCCAAGGCAGCGCTTCAGTGGACAGTCGACAACACCTCGTTGGACGAATACGCTGCAACGGCCCGCTTGCTGCTCAGTGGCTTGTTGCTGGAAGAGGGCAAACATTCAGACGCCAAGGCCCTGCTTGGCAAAAACATCGCAGGATTTGAGGGTTTGTTCCATGATCGCCTTGGCGACATTGCGTTGGCACAACAAGACCTTGCGGCTGCCAAAAAAGAGTATGAACTTGCCCTGGAGCTTATTCAGGCCAATAGCCCTTGGAAGGCCGTGATTGAGCGAAAAATCGCTGCATTGCCCAAATCTGGAGAATAAATCCCATGAAACACGCAATTTCCACGATGAGTCGCCTGGGTTTGATGTTGGGCACTTTGGTCTTCGCGGCGGGGTGTTCAACACTCAGCAGCACCATGAGCAGTTTGAACCCGTTTGGCAGCGGTGCTGTGAAACCTGCCGAACTGAAGGCCTTCACACCAGCATTGAATGTCAGCACCGCCTGGAAAATCGACGTCGGTGACTCTGAGCAAGGTTATTTTGTGCCTTCGGTGTTTGAAGACACGGTGTATGTTGCCTCACAGGCAGGTCAACTGCGGGCTTTAAACAAGTCCACAGGCCAAGTAAAGTGGAGCATCAAAACCGACACCAAGCTCAAGGCTGGCGTGGCCGCATCGGTGGACACGATTGCTGTGGTGGATGTGAACAACCGCTTGTTGGCTTTTGATAACAATGGCAAGCAGAAGTGGAGTGTGAACATTGGCACGGAAGTAAACACCGTGCCCACGGCCGCAACTGGCACGGTGTTGGTTCGCGGAATCGATTTCTCCGTGATCGCTTATGCAACCGAAAATGGTGCTCAGCGCTGGAAGTACACGCGTCAATTGCCTCCATTGACCTTGCGCATCAACAGCCCAGTGGATGTGAACAACGCCCGTGTCTATGCCGGATTCCCGGGTGGGCGCTTGGTGTCGCTGGATCTCAACACAGGCAATTTGGCTTGGGAGGGCATCTTGGCAACGCCCACCGGCACCACTGAAATTGAGCGTATTACCGACATCACTGGCACCCCTACTTACAATTTCCGCGAGGTGTGTGCGGCGTCATTTCAAGGCAGACTTGGGTGCTTGGACGCAACCAGCGCACGTCCAATCTGGAGTGTTGATTTTTCTGCACCCTCTGGTGCGTCGGTTGATGACCGTTACATGATCGCGGCCAACGAGTTGGGCGATTTGTTTGCATTCTCACGGACCGGTGGCAAGCAGGTTTGGCGCATCGAGAACTTCCAGCGCCGGGAGCCGACCATGCCCGCCATCGTAGGCCGTGCCGCCGTGCTGGGTGATTTTGATGGGTATGTGCATTTCATAGACCGGGACACCGGCAAGACCATTGCACGAACACGCGTTGGCTCCAAACCGTTCACCGCAGCGCCGATCCCGGTGGATGCCAATTCGGTGTTGATCCAGTCCCGGGATGGCGATGTTGCCATGCTGACCATTCGATAAAGACGATCTGACATGAAACCGGTCATTGCCCTGGTCGGGCGCCCCAATGTGGGCAAATCAACCCTGTTCAACAGATTGACGCGCACCCGGGATGCCCTGGTTGCGAATCAGCCTGGGTTGACCCGCGACCGTCACTACGGTGTTGGGCGTATTGGTCCACGCGACTACTTGGTGGTAGACACTGGTGGCCTAGAGCCCGTTGCCAAAGACGGCATTTATGCCGAGATGGCCAAGCAAAGCCGTCAGGCCATTCTTGAAGCCGATTTGGTTTTGTTCATTGTGGATGGTCGCCAAGGCGTGACGCCTCACGACCACGTGATTGCCGAAGAGCTTCGCAAAGCCAAACGTGAAGTGATTCTGGTGGTCAACAAGTCAGAGGGCATCGCGCATGCCGTGGCGGCTGCCGATTTTTACGAGCTCGGCCTGGGTGAGCCAGAGACCATTTCTGCCAGCCATGGGGATGGCGTGCGCCAGCTCATGGATCAGGCTTGTGAACGCTTGCCCGTGCTTCCGGACGACGAGGAAGGCGGACGGCGAATCAAGGTGGCCATTGCGGGCCGACCCAATGTTGGCAAGTCCACCATGGTGAATACCTTGCTGGGCGAGGAACGTGTGATCGCCTTCGACATGCCTGGCACCACCCGGGACAGCATTTACATTGATTTTGAACGCAATGACAAGCCTTACACCTTGATCGACACCGCTGGTTTGCGCAAGCGCGGCAAGGTGTTTGAGTCTGTCGAAAAATTTTCCGTGATCAAGACGCTGCAAGCCATAGAGGACGCCAACGTGGTGATTCTCATGCTGGATGCGCAGCAGGACATCTCGGACCAAGATGCATCGATTGCTGGCTTCATTGTGGAGGCTGGGCGATCCCTGGTGTTGGCGGTCAACAAATGGGACAGCCTGGATGAATATCGCAAGGAGCGCATCAAGCAAGAGGTGGGGCGCAAGTTGACTTTCTTGGGTTATGCGCGTTTGCACTTCGTGTCAGCCACCAAGCCTTTTGGGATTGGTGCCATGATGAAATCTGTGGACGAAGCCCATGCGGCCGCATTTGCCAAGCTTTCCACACCCAAGCTCACCCGCCTCATTCAAGAGTGCGTGGAGCATCAGCAGCCGCCGCGCAAAGGCATTTTCCGGCCCAAATTGCGCTACGCACACCAAGGCGGTCAAAATCCTCCCATCGTGGTGGTGCACGGCACGGCGTTGGATGCGATTCCAGACAATTACAAACGTTACCTAGAGACCCGCATCCGCGAGCGTTTTAATCTGATGGGCACGCCACTGCGGGTGGAATTCCGCAGCAGTGTCAACCCATACCTTAAAAAAGACGATTAGAACGGAATTTTGCGGGTGAGAATGTCTTTGTACATCACCCAATCGCCCATGAAGCTGTACAAGGGGTACTTGAATGTGGCGGGGCGGTTTTTCTCGAAAAAAAAGTGACCCACCCAAGCAAAGGCATAGCCAGACAGCAAGCCATAGAGTAACCACATGGGGCTACCAGTCAAAACAAGTTGCGCCAGGCAAAACAGCGCAATCGTTGAGCCCACAAAATGCAGCCTTCTGCATGTTAGGTTGTTGTGCTCTGCCAGATAGAACGGGTAAAAATCGGCGAATGTTTGAAATCTGTTGCCTGTCTTTGGCATGGTTCGGTCTCCTGTCTCGCTGTTGTGCACTGCGCTGATTCAATGCGCTATTTTGTGTATTTAGTATATTAGCTTAGCGGCCCCTGGCCTGATTCTTAACGCAATTTGCACTTGAAAGATAAGCTGGTTCGGGTAGGATGATCAGAAACACCACAACGAGAAATCAGGAGGTTTGCGATGCAAGTCAAAGAAGTTCTACGGGTCAAGGGCAATACCCTGTTCACCGTGACACCCGAAACTCGGCTTTCTGATTGTGTGGTGACCATGGCTGAGCATGATGTTGGCTCGCTGGTGGTTATGGACAAGGGAAGTTTGGCGGGAATCGTGACCTTTCGCGAGGTGATTCGCATTTTGGCCAAGCGGCAAAAAGAACACCGCACTGGTCCCACCCCCCCTGTTTCCGAAATTTTTGTGAGCGAGGTGATGAATCCCAGTCCCACCGTTGCCAAGTTGGACATGGAAGTGGACAATCTGCGCAAACTCATGTTGGAGAATCACCAGCGGTACTTGCCGGTGATGGATGGCAACACCTTGTGCGGTGTGATTTCCTTTCACGATGTGGCCAAGGCAGTTTTGGAAGAGCAGGGCTTTGAGAACAAGATGCTCAAGGGCTATATCCGCGATTGGCCCATCGAGGAAAATTCCTGATTCGATTCCTCAAAAGCAGTACAGGTGGTAAACGTGAAGAAACGCATAGCCGTGATCGGCGCTGGCATATCTGGACTGGCCTGTGCGCGAGCGCTAGCCCGCATCGGCCATGATGTGATTGTGTTTGAAAAAAGCCGTGGGCCCGGCGGCCGCATGCCCACCCGCTGGCTGGACCGTGATGTGCAGCCCCCCTTGGGCTTTGACCATGGCACGCAGTATTTTCAGGCCAGCGCGCCCTCATTTATTCAATTGATTGAACAGGCGCAGCAGGCTGGTGCCGTGGCTTTGTGGCCAGGCGAGGTGGTTGACCTGAGTTATGGCGTATTGCAACCGCATTCGCCAGGAGCCAAGCGCTGGGTCGGTACGCCAGGCATGGCCAGTTTGGCCAAATTCATGGCCCAAGGCTTAGACGTTCGGTTGCAGAGCCGTGTGGCGGGTGTGTTGCGCCAGGCTTCCCTCTACCAGCTCACCATACACCTGAGCGACGGCACTGTGCGCGTGGAGTCGGGTTTTGACGCAGTGGTTTGCGCCATTCCTGCAGAGCAGGTGGTGCAATTGTTCGTGGATTCTCATCCAACGTTGGCGGGCCTGGCCAAAACTGTGCAATCCACGGTGACCTGGGCGGTGCTGCTCACACCGCGCGAGCCGCTGAAGGTGCCCTACGACGGTGCCTTTGTGGTGGACAGTCCTTTGGGTTGGATTTGCCGAGACTCTTCCAAACCTGGTCGTGCCGCCGGCGAGCGCTGGCTGTTGCAAGCCACGGCGGATTGGTCGCAACTCCACCGCGACGGCGCCGCAGATGAGGTGGCCGCCCTTCTGCTAGACGTGTTCAGCAATGTCACCGGGCAGTTGGTGGAGCCCATCCAAATCACGGCGCACCGTTGGCTGTACTCTTTGCCCACCAATCCTTTGGGCTTGCAGCATTATCTGGACGAGGGCGCTCTAATTGGCGCATGCGGGGACTGGTTAAGTGCTGCACGGGTGGAAGACGCTTTTTTGAGCGGTCATGCCCTGGGCGAACGCCTTCATCTCGCTTTGGATGCTGCCATGGCGGATTAAGCGGGTGCGCAGCCCACCAGCAATCCCGCATTGCCTTGGTTTCCGATAAAATAGCGTTTTTTCTTCGAGTCAATTCGCATGTCCGGAAGCAGCCTTGGTCGTTTATTTGTGGTGAGCAATTTTGGCGAAAGCCACGGCCCCGCCATTGGCTGCGTGGTGGATGGTTGTCCTCCCGGATTGCAATTGTCTGAAGCAGATCTGCAGACCGATCTCGATCGGCGTAAGCCTGGTACTTCCCGCCACGTCACTCAGCGTCAGGAAGAAGACCGTGTCGAAATTCTGTCGGGGGTTTTTGAAGGCGTGACCACCGGCGCACCGATTGGTTTGTTGATTCGCAACCAGGACCAACGCAGCAAAGATTACGGCAACATCATGGACACTTTCCGTCCTGGCCATGCAGACTACACCTATTGGCACAAATACGGCATCCGCGATTATCGTGGTGGTGGCCGTTCTTCTGCCCGCATGACTGCACCCATGGTGGCCGCAGGCGCCATTGCAAAAAAATGGTTGGCCAGCCAGTTGGGTGTTCAAATTCGTGGGTGCATGACTCAGATCGGCGAGGTGGAAATTCCCTTTGAGAGTTGGGATCACGTGCCCAACAATCCTTTTTTTGCGCCCAGTGCCAGCAAGCTGGATGAGCTGGAAGCCTACATGGACGCGCTGCGCAAGTCGGGCGATTCTTGTGGGGCTGGGTTGCGCGTGCAGGCCACGGGTGTGCCCGTGGGTTTGGGGGCCCCTTTGTACGACAAACTGGACGCCGACATCGCACACGCCATGATGAGCATCAATGCCGTTAAAGGTGTTGAAATTGGCGCTGGCTTTGGCTGCATCACGCAAAAAGGCTCGGAGCATGGTGACGAGATGATGCCCGAAGGGTTTGGCTCAAATCACGCTGGCGGTATTTTGGGTGGAATTTCCACGGGACAAAACATCGAAGTGCGCATGGCAATCAAGCCGACATCCAGCATTCGTTTGCCACGCAAGTCCATCGACAAAGCTGGCAACCCCATTGAAGTGCAAACTTTTGGCCGCCACGACCCCTGTGTGGGCATTCGCGCAACACCCATCGCAGAGGCCATGTTGGCTTTGGTCCTGATGGATCACCTGCTGTTGCATCGTGCGCAGTGTGGTGATGTGAAGGTCAACACGCCCCAGATTCCTGCCGGGTTGTCCAACCACTAAGCCGGAGCCAATTCCTTGCAACTTGGCTGGTTGGCGCTGTTTTATGCAGCCTACTTTGGGTTTGTGGGGCTGTACTCGCCGTTTCTGGGCCCATATTTAAAGTCCATCGGCCACGGACTGGATGTGATTGCCCTGTCCCTGGGGCTGATGCAGATCATGCGAATTTTTGGGCCTTTTGCATGGGGCTGGTTGGCCGATCAAACTGGTCATCGTGTGCGCTGGATTCGGCTGGCCATCGGCGGTGGGGTATTTTTCGCTGCTTTGGCTTTTGCATTTCAAAGCAACCCGTTTTATTTGGTGCTCTTGGTGCTGCTGCTCAATCTCAGCATTTCTGGCTTGGTGCCCATGAGTGATGCGTACGCCCTGGATCAATGCGCCGGCTGCCCGGGTCGCTACGGCCAAGTGCGCCTGTACGGCTCAGTGGGTTTTGTGGTGGCTGTGCTTGTGTTTGGCGCGGTTGCAGATCAATTTGGCTTCGGGTCCTATCCGTTCTGGGCTTGTGGCGCTTTGCTGTTGGGTTTGTTTGCTGCATTCCGTTTTCAAGCCGACCCTCCACGCTTGACCGCCGTCACTCAGTCTAGCCAAACACCAGGACCATACATCACTTCGATTGGGTTGCGCAGGCTGTTGCTGCCTGCGCCCATGCCCTTGTTTTGGTTGGCCGCATTTTTCATGATCTTCGCCCATGGGGTGTTCTATGCGTACTACTCGCTGTACTTGTTGGAGCACGGGTACCGGGAGCTGAGCATTGGAGGGCTGTGGGCCTTCGGTGTGGCCTGCGAGGTTGTGTTTTTTGCCTTTCAAGCCAGGTTTTTTAACCGGCTCAGTCTTCATCAATGGCTGATGGTGAGTTTTGCGGCCTGTGCGCTGCGCTTTTCAATCACGGCGGCCTTTCCGGAGGTGGCTTGGCTGATGTTCATGGCCCAAGGCATGCACGCGCTGACCTTTGCGGCACACCACACGGCCACCATTTCATGGTTGCGCGAGAACTTGCCCAAGTCGCTCGTGGTGCGGGGGCAGGCCATGTATGCCACCATTGCATACGGTTTGGGCGGATCTTCCGGCACGTTTTTGGGTCGATATGCATGGGACCTTGCCTCGCCATCCACTGCGTTTGGCATGGCGGCTGGCGCCGGTGCAATGGCCTTGTTGCTGGGTTGGTTGCTGCGGGGCGATGAGTTGTCAACATGAGGTCTTGTTGGACCGTTTTAATCGTGCTTGGATTGTTGGGGTGGAATCATGGTGTTCAAGTCAAAAGCTGAGGTAACAACATTGGGCAATCTTCCTGGATGGCTGCAAAAAAGTGGCAAGAGTTTTGTGTTGGCTTGCTCTGTGTCGGTGCTCTCCGCCTGCCTCACCACCCAAACCACCTCGGGTGGTGCTGTTGGCGTGGATCGCTCCCAGTTTGTGCTGATTTCCAGCGCTGAGGTGGATGCAAGCGCTGCCAAAGCCTACGCCGACGTGATTGCAAAAGCCCAGAAAGAGGGAAAGTTGAACCGGGACGCCAAGCAGGTGCAGCGGGTGCGCACCATTGCCAATCGGCTTATTCCACAAACGGCCGTGTTTCGCCAAGATGCCCCTGCGTGGAAGTGGGAGGTCAATGTGATTGAATCCGACCAGCTCAACGCTTGGTGCATGGCGGGTGGAAAAATTGCATTCTATTCCGGACTCATCGAAAAGCTGAACATGAGCGACGATGAAATTGCGGCGGTGATGGGACATGAAATTGCCCACGCGCTTCGCGAACACAGCCGGGAGCGTATTTCTCAGCAGTTGGCCACTTCCGTGGGGCTTGATTTGTTGGCGGCTGGTTTCGGGTTGTCGCGTGGCGCAGCCGACTTGGCTGGCATGGTGGCCAATGTCACGATCTCTTTGCCATATGGGCGTCAGCATGAAATTGAATCGGATCGCATCGGCGTGGAGTTGGCCGCCAGGGCAGGCTATGATCCCCGTGCTGCCATTTCTCTTTGGCAAAAAATGGCCTCGCAGGGTGGTGGCTCTCCGCCAGAACTTCTCTCCACCCACCCTTCGCCCGAGAACCGGATGCGTGACCTTGCCGATTATTCAAACCGGGTTGAACCCCTGTATGAGCAGGCCAAAAAGCGCTGAGGTTTTTGACTTGTAGCAAGGCTGCAACAGGCCTGCATAGTGGCTGCCTATGGCATAATAAGAAGTTATCTTTAAAGCAAATGCCTGAAGTAGGGCTGGACATGGCAAAGACTCTTTACGACAAACTTTGGGAAAGTCATGTGGTGCGCGCAGAGCAGGATGGCACCGCGCTCATTTACATAGATCGGCACCTGCTGCATGAAGTAACCAGTCCCCAGGCATTCGAGGGGCTGGAGCTTGCGGGGCGTGCGCTCTGGCGCAACAGCGCCAACCTGGCTGTGGTGGATCACAATGTGCCCACCACCGACCGCAGCCACGGCATAGCCGACCCAACCTCGCGCCTGCAGGTGGAGACCCTGGACAAAAATGCCAAGGCCCATGGCCTAACCTACTTTGACATCAAGGATTTGCGCCAAGGTATTGTGCATGTGATTGGTCCAGAGCAAGGCGCCACATTGCCGGGCATGACCGTGGTGTGTGGCGATTCCCACACCAGCACGCATGGTGCGATTGGTGCGTTGGCGTTCGGCATCGGCACCTCCGAGGTGGAGCATGTGATGGCCACACAGTGTCTGCTCATGAAAAAAGCCAAGAACATGCAGGTGCGTGTCGAAGGCAAATTGGGCGCTGGCGTGTCTGCCAAAGACATCATCCTGGCCATCATCGGCAAAATTGGCACGGCCGGCGGCACTGGCTACGCCATTGAGTTTGCAGGTTCTGCCATCCGAGACCTTTCGGTGGAAGGCCGCATGACCATGTGCAATATGGCCATTGAGGGTGGTGCGCGATCCGGCATGGTGGCTGTGGATGAAAAAACCTTGGAGTATGTGAAAAATCGCCCCTACAGCCCCAAGGGCGAACTGTGGGACAAGGCCGTGGCCTACTGGAAGACTTTGCACTCTGACGATGGTGCACAGTTTGACCGGGTGGTTGAACTGAAGGCCGAGGAGATCATGCCTCAGGTCACTTGGGGAACGTCGCCAGAAATGGTCACCGATGTGCATGGCGAAGTGCCCGACCCAGCGGCTGAGGCAGATCCAGTGCGCCGCCAAAGCATTGAACGCGCCCTGCAGTACATGGGCCTGAAGCCCAAGCAGCGCATTGAAGACATTCCCGTGGACACCGTGTTTATTGGATCTTGCACCAATTCGCGCATTGAAGACCTGCGGCAAGCCGCGTCGGTCATCAAGGGCCGCAAAAAGGCCAGCAACGTGAAGCTTGCCATGGTGGTGCCGGGGTCTGGTTTGGTGAAAGCACAAGCCGAAAAGGAAGGGCTTGACAGAATTTTCCTGGAAGCTGGGTTTGAATGGCGTGAGCCTGGTTGCTCCATGTGTTTGGCCATGAATGCCGACCGCTTGGGCAGCGGAGAACGCTGCGCGTCCACCAGCAACCGCAATTTTGAAGGACGCCAAGGTGCGGGTGGCCGCACTCACCTGGTGAGCCCAGCCATGGCGGCTGCGGCGGCAATCGCAGGCCATTTCATTGATGCAAGAAACTTTTGAGTAAAGGAGTGTTTGTCATGAAATTGATTTCCACCATGTTGCTGGCCCTGTCGGCGCTTTCCCTGTCAGCCTGCAACACCATTGAAGGCATGGGCAAGGACATCAAAGCCGGTGGCGCAGCCATCGAGCGCACCGCCGAAGAAAACAAGCGGTAATGGCATTTCAAACGGGTGGGGTGTTTTGCCCATGCCCGATTTGACCCCATTCGGCCTCCATGGTTTGCACCCTGGAGGCTGAAGTTTTAACGGATTCATCATGGAAAAATTTGTTACCCACACCGGCATTGCAGTGGCCATGAATCGCGCCAATGTGGACACCGACGCGATCATCCCGAAGCAGTTTCTGAAATCCATCAAGCGCACCGGTTTTGGCGAGCACCTGTTCGACGGCTGGCGTTACCTGGACGAGGGCGAGCCTGGGATGGATTGCACCAAGCGGCCGCTCAACCCCGACTTCGAGCTGAACAGGCCAGAATTCCAAGGCGGTACGGTGTTGGTGGCTGGTCCCAATTTTGGCTGTGGTTCCTCCCGTGAGCACGCACCCTGGGCTTTGCAACAGTACGGTTTCAAAGCGGTTATTTCGAGCAGTTTTGCAGATATTTTCTTCAATAACTGCTTTAAAAATGGCTTCTTACCCATTGTATTAAAAGAAGAAGAATTAAAACAGGTGTTTGCTGCCATTGACAAAAATCCAGGCGAGAAAATCACCGTGGATCTTGAAAACCAGCGCGTGAGTATTGCTGGCCTGCAGTTCGGCTTTGAGGTGGATGCCTTTCGCAAGCATTGCCTGATCAATGGGCTGGATGACATTGGGCTGACGCTGCAACATCGCGATGCAATCACGGCCTTTGAGAAAAAACGTTTGGCTGAGCAACCCTGGCTTGCCAACACCATTTGAGAACAGCATGACACTGAAAATTGCCGTGATGCCAGGCGATGGCATCGGTCCAGAGATCACCCAGCAAGCCGTCAAGGTGCTTGAAGCCCTAAAAACCGACGGTTTGAAGGTGGAATTTGAGCATGCCTTAATTGGTGGTGTGGCTTACCGGGAAAAAGGCGTGCCCCTGCCCGAAGAAACCGTTGCCCTGGCCAAAGCCAGTGATGCTGTGCTGTTTGGCGCCGTCGGCGATTTTTCCTTGGACACCTTGCCCCGCCATCTGCGACCCGAGCAGGCCATCCTGGGTATTCGCAAAGCGCTTAACCTGTTTGCGAATTTCCGCCCAGCGATGGTGTATGCCGAGTTGGCAGATGCTTCCACGTTGCGCCCGGAGGTGGTTGCAGGTTTGGACATTCTGATTGTGCGTGAGCTCACTGGCGATATCTATTTTGGCACGCCCCGTGGTCACCGCATTGCGGAAGATGGCCCCTTCAAAGGCGAGCGTGAGGCGTTTGACACCATGCGCTACGCCGAGACCGAAATTCGTCGCATCGCCCACGTGGCTTTTCAGGCTGCGCAGAAGCGTGGCCGCAAGCTCTGTTCCGTGGACAAGGCCAACGTGCTGGAAACCACACAGTTCTGGCGTGATGTGGTGACCGAGGTGGCCAAAGAGTATCCAGATGTGGAGTTGACCCACATGTATGTGGACAACTGCGCCATGCAGTTGCTTAAAAACCCCAAGCAATTTGATGTGATCGTGACGGGTAACCTCTTCGGTGATATTTTGTCCGATGAAGCTTCCATGTTGACTGGGTCGATCGGGATGCTGCCTTCTGCATCCCTGAATGAGAGCAATTTTGGTCTGTATGAGCCCATTCACGGCTCAGCCCCCGACATTGCAGGCAAAGACCTTGCCAACCCCATGGCAACTGTGCTTTCAGCCGCCATGATGCTGCGCTACACCTTTGGCTTGGAAGACTACGCCAGCCGCATTGAGCGGGCGGTGAAGACAGTGCTGGCCACTGGCCCACGCACGGGTGACATTTGGCGCGATGGGAAGGTTCGCACAGGCACCCAGGGCATGGGCGATGCAATTGTGGCTGCCCTGGCCAAGCAGTCTTGAAATTCTGAATATCGATTGGAGTTGTTATGTTGAAAGTGGGATTGGTTGGATGGCGTGGCATGGTGGGTTCTGTGCTCATGCAGCGCATGCAGGAAGAAAATGACTTTGCGCATTTTGAACCTGTGTTTTTCTCGACCTCCAACGCGGGTGGCAAGGCACCGGCGTTTGCTGCCAATGCAGGCGCTCTGCAAGACGCCAACAGCATCGATGCGCTCAAGCAGATGGATGTGGTGCTCACGTGCCAGGGCGGGGATTACACCAACGAGGTGTTCCCAAAGCTGCGTGCAGCGGGTTGGGGTGGCTACTGGATTGACGCCGCATCTGCTTTGCGCATGAAAGACGATGCCATCATCATCCTGGACCCAGTCAACATGAACGTCATCAAGGACGGTCTGGCTCAGGGTGTTAAAAACTATGTGGGCGGTAACTGCACAGTCTCGCTGATGCTGATGGCTTTGGGTGGTCTGTTCCAGGCCAACCAGGTGGAGTGGATCACTTCCATGACCTACCAGGCCGCCTCTGGTGCCGGCGCTCAAAACATGCGCGAATTGATCGCGCAAATGGGCAGCATTCATGGTGCAGTGAAAGACCTGCTCGCGGACCCCGCCTCAGCAATTTTGGACATTGATCGCAAAGTGGCTGAGCACATCAACTCCAACCAATACCCCACCGACCAGTTTGGTGTGCCTCTGGGTGGCAGCTTGATCCCCTGGATCGACAAAGACTTGGGCAATGGCCAATCCAAAGAAGAATGGAAAGGTGGTGCCGAAACCAACAAGATTTTGGGCAAGCCAGCCGTGGGTACCGCGGGCGCCATTCCCGTGGATGGTTTGTGTGTGCGCGTGGGCGCCATGCGCTGTCACTCTCAGGCACTGACCATCAAGCTGAAGCAAGACATTCCGCTCAACGAGATCAACGACATGCTGGCCAGGGCCAACGATTGGGTTAAAGTGATTCCCAACGAGCGTGAAGCGTCCATGCGTGAACTAACGCCTGCCGCTGTGACTGGCCGTATGCACGTGCCTGTGGGGCGCCTGCGCAAAATGGCCATGGGAGGCCAGTACTTGAGCGCATTCACGGTGGGCGACCAGTTGCTTTGGGGGGCTGCAGAGCCTTTGCGCCGCATGCTACGCATCTTGATTGAGCGATAATTTACAAAACACCATCGGCCGCGAGAGCTGGCCTGCACATTCATGGAGTGAACGGGTGAGGCACATCATAAGAAAGACATTGCCCCTTTTAATCGCATCAGGTTTGTTTGCAAGCTCTCTCGCGCAGGCTGCGCAGTTGGGCAAGTTGGAGGTGCTCTCCCGGGCTGGAGAGCCGTTCCAGGCTCAAATTCAAGTGGATGCTGTGCAACCTTCAGAGCGTGCAAGCCTCAAGGCTGCGCTCGCACCACCAGAGGCTTTTCAGGCCGCCAGGTTGGTTGTGGATCCCAATTTGCGCAGTTTGCAGTTTGCCGTGCAGGATGGGCCCACGCCGGGCACGGCGTTGGTCAAAATCACCTCGTCCAAGGCATTGCCACAAGGTTTTCTAGATGCACTCGTTGAGTTGAGCTGGGCTGGTGGGCGCGTGGCGCGTGAGTATACCCTCACCATCCCCGCAGATGCCGCCGCCACCAAGACAGAATCGACACAACTGCCGACCATTGCTCCCCCGCGTACATTGCCACCGGTGACTGCGCCTGCAGCGCCTGCAGCGCCTGCAGCGTCCGCAAATGCCGCGCCAGCCACGGCACCTGAGCCGACGCCTGTTGCGCAGTTGCAAGTCAAGCGCGGTGACACATTGTCGGAGCTTGCCCTGAAGTTGGCTGGCAATGGTGTGAGCCTGAATCAAGCCATGGCGGCCATCTACGAAGAAAACAAAGACGCTTTCATCAATGGCAGTGTGCATTTGATCCGAGAAGGTGCTCAAATCCGTGTGCCGAACCGCACTGCGCTGCGTGCACGCTCTGCCAATGAGGCGCTGCTCGTGTTGGCGCGCAATGACGACCGGAATGTTTATTCCGCCTACGCGCGTCAGATAGGGTTGTTGACGGTTGCCAACGCCAGTGCGTCTGCCTCTGGCACCACCAGCCAAGGCAGTATTGCACCCAAGGAGGTGCCTGCTGCGCCAGCTGCCAAAGCCGAAGATCGTCTGCAAATTGCGCCAGGCACGCAGCAGGGTGGCAGTGCAAGCGATGCTGCGGCCGAGGAGCTGGTTGCAAAAAACAAGGCCTTGACCGAAGCCAACGAGCGCATCGCTTTGCTCGAAAAAAATGTGTCTGACTTGCAGAAACTGCTAGAAATGCAGCAAGGTGAATCGGTGCCAGCGGGCACCGAAGCATCCGCCACCGAACCATCGGCCAATCCGGTGGTCACAGATGACACGCCTCCTGCCGCAGAAGACCCCGCTTTGACCGTGCCTGCTGAACCGCCAGTGCCTGTGCCCACAGAAGAGGCAGCCGATGCACCTGCTGAGGCCGTCGAAAATGTTTCGGCGCAAACAGCGGCCAGTGAAGAGGGGAATTTGGTGCCGTGGTTGTTGGCTGGTGCAGGCGGCTTGATTGCGCTGGTTGTGCTGTTGCTGATTGCTCGCGCACGCAAAAAATCCGCCGAACCAACAAGCGATCTTGACTCGGACGAAAGCACGTTTAGCGAAGTTCAAGACTTCGACAATGCACTGGCTGCGATGGCTGCGGAGCAGGCCGATAGAAAGACTGATTCGGGCCTACAGGCCGTGTCGGACGATGATTTTGATTTGGAAGATGTGCTTGCAGAAAAATCCAAGCCTGCAGCCAAAGTCGACGCCACGGCTTTGCCAAGCGAGGCTGAGTCCCCTGAAGCAGAGATGCAAACCACCGAGGGGGCAGGGTCTATTCCGGAATTGAATTCGGAATCTGCACAGGCCAGTGCCCAAAGCGATTCCTTGAACAGCCCTGTGACACTGGAGTTTCCTGAAGACAACACCAAGCCAGAGTCCGAGAGCTCCATTTTCGATGACTTGGATTCTTTGGAAAAAGGCGCCGCAGCTGCGCAAGAAGAACTGGACGAGTTGCGCAAACAGCCTTTGCCCGCGCGCGAGGCGGGCGCTGAGGAAGTGGCCTCGGCATTCGATGACTTGGTGGATGCAGGTCAGGGCGCTGCTGCGGATCAGTCTGACGTGGTGTCGGAACAGGCGGCGGCCGAAGAAATTCCTCAGGAAACCTTGGACCAGGCAATTGTCGATTTGGACGTGGATGTGCCCAATCCCAAGATTGATGAGGCGACTTGGCAAGAAGTGGCCACCAAGCTGGATCTTGCTGGTGCCTATGTTGAAATTGGCGATGCCGATGGCGCCAAAGAGTTGCTCAATGAAATCATCAAGAAGGGCGATGTGGACCAGGTCCGCAAGGCCAAGGCTTTGCTGAGCACCCTGGGATAACTGGCGCTGTGAACCGTGTGGTGCTGGGCCTGCGTTACGATGGCCGAAATTTTGAAGGCTGGCAAACCCAACCCCATGGTCGCACTGTGCAGGACACGCTCACCAAAGCGTTGAATCGCATTGTGCACTCGACTGTGGTACTGCATTGTGCAGGGCGGACAGACACAGGTGTGCATGCTCGTCAGCAGGTGGTTCACCTTGACACAGACGTGGAGCGCCCCCGTTCGGCTTGGGTGAAAGGGGTGAACAACTTTTTGCCTGCAGCAGTGGGCGTCACCGGCATGATGTTGGTTGACGACCGTTTTCACGCGCGTTTTAGCGCTGTTTCGCGCACCTACCGCTACTATTTCTACAGCAGCCCGGTCTGTGATCCGTTCAAATCATTCATGACTTGGGTGCATTACCCTCTTGATTTGCAAGCCATGGAAGAAGCGGCGCAGAGTTTGGTGGGCACGCATGATTTCTCTGCCTTTCGCGCGGCCCAGTGCCAGGCCAAAAGCCCTGTTCGCACCATCCATCGCATTGCTTTGGTGCGTGAGCAGGATCACGCCTATTTTGAGATTCACGGCAACGCATTTTTGCATCACATGGTGCGCAACATGGTGGGTTGCTTGCTGGAAGTGGGTCAAGCCCGTCAACCTGCGCAATGGGTGGCTCAAGTGCTGGCAAGCCGGGATCGCAGCATGGCCGCGAAAACTTCCCCTGCCCAAGGATTGACTTTGTGGCACATTGAATACCCTGAGCACTACAACATTGAACGCCTGTTTGAGCCTTTGCCATGGAAGTGATGCGAACCCGAATCAAAATATGTGGCCTACGCACTGAAGAGGCGGTAACCGCCTGTGTGAGCGCCGGGGCAGATGCTGTTGGCTTTGTTTTTTACCCGCCGTCGGTGCGTCATGTGGAGCCAGCCCAGGCCAGCGCCTTGGCAAAACACTTGGGGGCGTGGCAAACCCCGGTGGCCTTGTTTGTCAATGCCCAACCCGAGTTGGTGCAGGCGGTGGTGCAGGGCATCCCCAACGTGTTGCTGCAATTTCATGGCGATGAAACGCCAGAGTACTGCGCGGGTTTTGCTCGGCCGTATATCAAAGCCGTGCGCATGCGCCCAGGCGTGGATTTGTTGGCCGAGGGTAAGCGATTCAGCAGCGCACAAGCGCTGTTGGTCGACTCGTGGAGCGATTCTTACGGCGGGAGCGGACACACTTTTGACTGGTCTTTGCTTCCTGGGCAAGGCGCTTTGAGGCAGGGTTTGGTATTATCCGGAGGGTTGGATCAACACAATGTTGGGCAAGCCATCGTTGGCATTCAGCCCTACGGTGTTGATGTATCCAGTGGCGTTGAATCGACCAAGGGCATCAAGGACCTCAACAAGATTTTTGAGTTTTGCAAAGCGGTCCACCGGGCCGACGCAATGAGAGCAGCAACATGAACAAACCCTACGAATTTCCTGATGCCACCGGGCACTTTGGCCCCTATGGCGGCACTTTTGTGTCTGAGACCCTGGTCCATGCATTGGAAGAGTTGAAGGCCGCTTACGCCCATTACCAAAACGACCCGGAGTTTGTGGCCGAGTTTGAGAATGAACTGAAATATTTCGTGGGTCGCCCAAGCCCGATATACCACGCCAAACGCTGGTCAGAAATGCTGGGTGGCGCCCAAATTTACTTCAAACGCGAAGACCTGAACCACACCGGTGCCCACAAAGTGAATAACTGCATCGGGCAGGCGCTTCTGGCGCGCCGCATGGGCAAGCCCCGGGTGATTGCTGAAACAGGTGCGGGCCAGCATGGCGTCGCCACTGCAACCGTGGCAGCGCGTTATGGCATGAAATGTGTGGTTTACATGGGCCAGGAAGACGTGGCTCGCCAAGCGCAAAACGTGTTCCGCATGAAATTGTTGGGTGCCGAGGTGGTGCCTGTCACATCGGGCTCAAAGACCCTCAAAGACGCGCTCAACGAGGCCATGCGGGATTGGGTGACCAACGTTGAAGACACCTTTTACATCATAGGTACAGTGGCCGGTCCACACCCTTACCCCATGTTGGTTCGGGATTTTCAGAGTGTGATCGGCAAGGAGTGTCTGGTGCAGATGCCTGCCATGGTTGGCCGTCAGCCCGATTACGTGTTGGCTTGCGTGGGCGGTGGCTCCAATGCCATGGGGATTTTTCACCCCTACATTGGTGTCGACGGTGTACAACTGGTCGGTGTTGAAGCCGCTGGGGAGGGCATTGAGACCGGCAAGCATGCCGCATCGCTATCGGCTGGCACGCCTGGCGTGTTGCATGGCAATCGAACCTACCTGCTGCAAAGCGAAGATGGTCAAATCATTGAAACCCACTCGGTCTCTGCCGGACTGGATTACCCGGGCGTGGGTCCCGAGCATGCATGGCTTAAGGACAGCGGGCGTGCGCAGTATGTGGGCATCACCGATTCAGAAGCCTTGGAGGCTTTCCACAATTGCTGCCGCATTGAGGGAATCATCCCCGCGCTGGAGAGCAGCCATGCTTTGGCCCACGCGGCCAAGCTGGCCAAAACCTTGCCCAAAGACAAAATCCTGTTGGTGAATCTGTCTGGCCGAGGTGACAAGGACATGCACACGGTGGCCCGCATGAGCGGCGCAGAGTTTTATTGCCACCCCGATTGCAAAACAGGCGCTGCAGCTGCCTGCAACAAAAAATAAATTCAACATGTCTCGTATTCAAGCCGTATTTCAGCAACTCAAAGCCCAGGGCCGCAAAGGCCTGGTGCCCTTTGTCACCGGGGGCGACCCCGATCCAGCCCAAACCGTGGCAGTGATGCATGCCCTGGCCGATGCCGGCGCGGATGTGATCGAACTGGGTGTCCCATTTTCAGACCCGATGGCCGATGGGCCGGTCATTCAACGTTCCAGTGAGCGGGCTTTGGCCAAAGGCATCAGCACCCGCAAGATCCTGGATTTTGTGCGGCAATTCCGCCTAAGCAACACCGACACACCGGTGGTGCTGATGGGCTATGCCAATCCGATTGAGCGCATGGGCACTGGCAAATTTGTGGACGAGTGCAAAAGCGCGGGCGTGGATGGCGTGTTGGTGGTGGACTATCCACCTGAGGAGTCCATCGAGTTTGCCAGCCAGCTTCGCGCAGCCGAGCTTGACCCCATCTTTTTGTTGGCGCCCACATCCTCTGATGATCGCATTGAAAAAGTGGCCAAAGCAGCCAGCGGATATGTGTATTACGTGTCACTCAAAGGTGTGACCGGTGCCCAAAATTTGAATGCCAGCGAGGTGGGGTCTAAACTACCCACCATACGCAAGCACACCAATGTGCCTGTGGGCGTGGGATTTGGTATTCGGGATGCCGAATCGGCGTGCCGCGTGGCTCAATCTGCCGACGCGGTGGTGATCGGCTCGGCGCTGATTCAGCAACTGGAGGCGGGGGATCCCGCCCAATCGCCTGAGTTGGCTCGGCAGTTTTTGGCACCCATCCGTGTCGCGCTGGATGCGCAGTTCAAGGCATAAAACAAAACAAGGGATTGTGTATGAGTTGGCTAGAAAAAATCATTCCGCCACGAATTTCTTCAAAAACGCCTGGGGACGCCAACAAAAAGAGCGTGCCCGAGGGCGTTTGGGCAAAATGCAAGGCCTGTGACGCGGTGCTTTACCACAACGACCTTGTGAACAACGCGATGGTCTGTCCTGCTTGCGGGCATCACATGCGCATGGGTGCTCGCGAGCGCTTGGATTTGTTGTTTGACGACGGTGAGCGGCTTGAACTTGGGCAGGAAGTGCTGCCGATGGATACGCTCAAATTCAAAGACAGCAAAAGTTACACAGCTCGCCTGAATGAAGCGAAGGAAACCACAGGAGAAACCGACGCTTTGGTGGTGCAAATGGGCACCATGGATGGCATGAAAGTGGTGATTGCTTGTTTTGAATTCGAGTTCATGGGGGGATCCATGGGGTCGGTGGTGGGCGAGCGGTTTTGCCGCGGTGTGCAAGCGGCACTGGATGCAGGCGTGCCGTTTATCAGCATTGCCGCCTCTGGCGGTGCACGCATGCAGGAAGGTTTGGGTTCACTCATGCAGATGGCCAAAACTTCGGCCATGCTCGCAAAGCTTTCGCAAGCGCGATTGCCTTACATCTCGGTGCTCACGGACCCAACGATGGGTGGCGTGTCTGCGAGTTTCGCGTTTTTGGGCGATGTGGTGGTGGCTGAGCCCAAAGCCCTCATTGGGTTTGCGGGCCCCCGCGTGATTGAACAAACCGTGCGTCAAACCTTGCCGGATGGCTTCCAGCGTGCTGAGTTCCTGATGGAAAAAGGCGCGGTGGACTGCATTGTAGACCGCCGCGAAATGAAGTCCAAATTGGCGGCATTGCTACGTTTGCTTGGCAAATCTGCCGCTGTTGGCCAAGCCGCTTGATGAATTAACCCCGAGACGTATTTTGAATTCTGCAGTGCCTCCCAAAGCCAGTGAACCCGTCACACCGCCTGCGCCCAGCGACAGCTTGGATGCATGGTTGGTCTACCTTGAGCACATCCACAGCAAACCAATCGACATGGGGTTGGACCGCTTGCGAGAGGTGCAGGCACGCATGGGCATTCGGTTGCCGGGTGTTGTGTTCACGGTGGCTGGCACCAACGGCAAGGGTTCAACCTGCGCCATGCTTGAGAGCATCCTTCTGCAAGCGGGCTACAAGGTGGGCATGTACACATCCCCACATTTGCTGCGCTTCACCGAGCGTGCTCGCATCAACGGGCAAGAGGTCCAGGCCGCTGAGTTGGTGAAAGCCTTTGCAGATGTGGAAGCGGCTCGCCGAGCCTCGGAGCCCGCAGTGTCTCTGACGTACTTCGAATTCACCACCCTGGCTGTTGCGCAGGTGTTCGCCCAACATCCGCTCGACGCGGTGGTGCTGGAAGTGGGCATGGGTGGGCGCCTGGATGCTGTGAATCTTTTTGACACCGACTGTGCGATTTGTACCAGTGTGGATTTGGATCACCAGGCATTCTTGGGCCCCGATCGAGAGAGTATCGGCCGTGAGAAGGCGGGCATATTTCGTTCTGGCAAACCGGCGATTGTGAGTGACCCTGCGCCGCCTGCCAGCGTGTTGGCGCACGCTGATGCCATTGGGGCAGACCTGTGGTTGTTTGGGCGCGATTATAACTACAGTGGCGACAAGCAACAGTGGGGCTATGGCGGACGAAATATGCGCCGTGGTGCCTTGGCCTACCCCGCGCTGCGCGGTGCCAATCAGTTGCTGAACGCGGCAGGCGTTTTGGCGGCGCTTGAGGCCGTGAAAGACCGCTTGCCGATTCCAGCACAATCCATTCGTCAGGGTTTCCTGTTGGTGGAGTGGCCTGGGCGTTTTCAAGTGCTGCCCGGCCAGCCCACCGTGGTGCTGGACGTTGGTCACAATCCCCACGCTGCCGCGCACTTGCGTGAGAGTTTGGACAACATGGGGTTTTTCCCCTACACCCATTGTATTTTTGGCATGTTGGCTGACAAAGACGCGACGGCCGTGGTGCAAGCACTCAAAGATCGGGTGGATCACTGGCATTTGGTCACCTTGAATGGCGACCGTGGACGCACGTCAGTCCAATTGGTGGAAGCTTTGCGCCTGGCGGGGGTGGAGGATGCTTCTTTTGACTGGGCCGGCAATGCGCAAGCACTTGCCAATGGTGGAATAGCCAAGCAGCCGCCGGAAAAATCTGTGCAGATGTATGCAAGTGTGGAGCAAGCGTACGCTGTGGTCACGAAGGCTGTGCAGCCCAATGATAGAATCTTGGTTTTTGGGTCATTCCTCACGGTCGCTGAAGCGTTAAAGGCCAAGGACAATCTTCGTAAACGACCGTCTTGATCAAAGGAGTGCAGGTGAGTTCTAGTTCGCGTTCGACTGCCAGGAACAAAGTCAACAACGACCAAGTTGATGAGTTGAAACGCAAGTCGAGAAGGCGCTTGGTCGGCTCCATTGCATTGTTTCTTGCCGCAATTATTGTGGTGCCAGCCTTGGTAGAAAACGAACCCACTCAAACAGCAAGTGATGTGGAGTTGGTTGTTCCTGCGAGACCCAGCGCAGACACACCCGTGGAGCTGGCCAAAGTGCCCGAGCAGCCCAAGCTGGATGCCCCTGCCGCCACGCAGGCACCCGCCCCAGCGGTGTTACCACCGCCAAGCCAGCCCGTTGAGCCAATTGCTGCTCCGGTTGAACCCAAGCCAGAACCGAAGGTGGAACCAAAGCCTGAACCGAAGGTGGAACCCAAGCAGGAAGCCAAGACGAGCAAGCCCGCGTCCGAGGATCCAATTGCCCAGTTTGCCAAAGGTGAGGTGTATTGGGTACAAGTGGCTGCTGTCAGTGAAAAAGCCCGTGCAGATGCATTGGTCAAAGAGTTGGGCGGAAAAGGGTTTGCTGCCAAGGTTGAGAGCATCAAAAGTGGCAACAACACGGTGTTCCGAGTGCGGGTTGGGCCTTTGAGCGGTCAGGCCAAGGCGGACGAAACCAAAGCCAAGCTTGCCCAGGCTGGTTACAGCAGCGGGAGAGTTGTGCAGTGACGCTTTTTGATTATGTGGCGATTGCTGTGATCGTGTTGTCAGTGCTCCTTGGCTTGTTCCGGGGCATGGTCAAGGAGGTGCTCTCCCTGGCCAATTTGGTGATCGCATTCTGGCTTGCCAACAAGTATGGTCACGCGTTGGTGGTGTACATGGATTGGGCTGAGTCCCTCAGTCCACCCATGAAAGCGCTGATTGGTTGTGCAGTGGCTTTTTTTGGTGCCATGGTGGTGGGTGCCATTTTGATCTCTTTGCTTGGAAAGATTGTTTCTGCGGCGGGCATGGGTTTTGCCGATCGCAGTTTGGGTGGAATGTTCGGTTTTGCCCGGGGTATTTTTATTGTCTTGGTGCTGGTCACGGGTGCAGGCTTTACTTCCTTGCCCGAACAGCCGTTTTGGCGCAATGCCACTTTGTCCCCATTGGCGGAGGATGCGATGCGAGAAATCAAGCCGCACCTGCCCGAGACTGTGGCAAAGTGGGTGCGCTACTAGGAGCGTTGAATGTGCGGGATTGTCGGTATTGCCGGTTTTTCTCCTGTGAATCAAATTTTGTATGACAGCCTGTTGTTGTTGCAACATCGCGGTCAGGATGCTGCAGGCATTGCAACTGCCCACGGCAATGCATTTTCCATGTCCAAAGGCAATGGCTTGGTGCGCGATGTTTTCCGCACCCGTAACATGCGCGCCTTGCCTGGCAACATGGGCATTGCCCATGTTCGCTACCCGACAGCGGGTTCGGCCGCCAGCTCTGAAGAGGCTCAGCCGTTTTACGTGAATGCGCCTTACGGCATTACTCTGGCTCACAATGGCAACCTCACCAACAGCGAGCGCTTAAAGGCCGAGCTGTTTAAAAATGACCGTCGCCACATCAACACCAACTCCGATTCCGAGGTGTTGCTCAATGTGCTGGCGCATGAGTTGCAGAACAATGCACATGGCTACAGCCTAGACCCTGCCACGATTTTCCGTGCCGTGGCTGGTGTGCATGCCCGTGCGCGCGGTGCATACGCATGTGTTACCCAGATCGCTGGTTACGGCATCTTGGCCTTTCGCGACCCGCATGGAATTCGCCCTTTGGTGATGGGCAAGTGTGAAACAGAGCAGGGCACCGAATACATGTTTGCCTCGGAGTCGGTCGCTTTGGCCGGCATGGGTTTTGACTTTGTGAGGGATATTGTCCCCGGCGAAGCGGTCTTTGTGGACTTGGATGGCAAGTTGTACCAGCAGCAGTGTGCTGAAAAATTTGCGCTCAACCCCTGTATTTTTGAGTATGTCTATCTGGCCCGCCCGGATTCTGTGATGGATGGCATCTCGGTCTACGAGGCCCGCGTAAAAATGGGCGAGTACTTGGCAGACCAAATCCGCAAAAGCCCCTTGGCCGCTGACATCGATGTGGTGATGCCCATTCCCGACTCAAGCCGCCCAGCCGCGCTTGAGTTGGCCAATCACCTCAATGTGCCTTACCGGGAAGGGTTCATCAAGAACCGATACATCGGTAGAACCTTCATCATGCCAGGGCAGGCCGTTCGCAAAAAAAGCGTACGCCAAAAGCTCAGCGCAATTTCTGTCGAGTTCAAGGGCAAATCAGTGCTGTTGGTGGATGACTCGATTGTGCGCGGCACAACCAGCCGTGAAATTGTACAAATGGCCCGCGAAAGTGGGGCCCGCAAGGTGATATTTGCCTCCGCCGCACCGCCTGTGCGATTCCCCAATGTGTACGGCATCGACATGCCCACCCGGGATGAGTTGATTGCTTCAGGGCGCAGCGATGAAGAAATCTGCCAGGAAATTGGCGCTGATGCGCTGTTTTACCAGGACATCGAAGACATGAAGCGTGCCGTGAGGGATTTGAATCCGAAAATTCAAACTTTCGACGCCAGTTGCTTCGACGGCCACTACATCACTGGCGACATCACTGCAGAGTACTTGGATCGTTTGGAGTACATGCGAAAGCATCCCGAGGTGGTAGAAACAGGGGGCTTGCAAATGAATCTGGGCTATTCAGCCAATCAGTGAGTTGCCGATGGGTGCCTGCGAGGCCTACCTCCATGGCGGGCTGGGGCAGGCTGAAGTTTGACATTCGCTGACTTTTGAATTGTCGCATTTTCGCAAGAGGCCTGTTTTGGATAGGCGCTTGAGGTAAAATAAGCAAGCTATTGAAAAGAAAGCGCGAAATGGTTCGCGCTTTTTGTTTGTGCAGGGCGTTTAATCGTATGTCGCTGATAGTTCACAAGTATGGTGGCACCTCCATGGGGTCCACGGAACGCATTAAAAACGTGGCCAGGCGCGTGGCCAAATGGCATCGCGCGGGTTACCAAATGGTGGTTGTGCCATCGGCCATGTCTGGCGAAACCAACCGCCTCATCGGTCTGGCCAAAGAAATTCAAGCAGAGCCCGATCCACGGGAATTGGACATGCTTTGTTGCACGGGCGAGCAAGCTTCGGTGGCCTTGTTGGCCATGGCGCTGAAGGCGGAAGGCCTGGATGCCATCAGTTATTCTGGTTGGCAGGTGCCCATCAAAACCGACAGTGCATACACCAAAGCCCGCATTGAAAGCATTGACGACAAACGCGTGAAAGCCGACTTGGCCGCTGGTCGTGTGGTGATTATCACCGGCTTCCAAGGCATCGACGAGCATGGCCACCAAACCACACTGGGGCGCGGCGGCTCTGACACTTCGGCGGTGGCCATTGCAGCGGCCATGGGAGCGGCCGAATGCCTCATCTACACCGATGTGGACGGTGTTTACACCACCGATCCGCGTGTTGTGCCTGAGGCGCGTCGCATGCGTGTGGTGAGTTTTGAAGAAATGCTGGAAATGGCCTCCTTGGGATCCAAGGTGTTGCAAATTCGCTCTGTGGAGTTTGCAGGCAAGTACCGGGTGCCCACCCGCGTGCTTTCCAGCTTGACCGATCCAATGATTTCGCTGGACGAAGAAAAAGTGTCCGGCACCCTGATTACTTTTGAGGAAGATGAACACATGGAACAGGCCGTCGTTTCCGGTATCGCTTTCAACCGTGATGAAGCCAAGGTGACCATCCGTGGCGTGCCCGACAAGCCCGGTGTGGCCTATCAGATTTTGGGTCAGGTGGCCGATGCCAACATTGATGTGGACATGATCATCCAGAATCAGGGCATGGACGGCACCACCGACTTCACCTTCACTGTGCATCGCAACGAATTCAACAAAACCATGGAGCTGTTGAAAAACAAGATCCAGGGCAGTGTGAATGCACGCGAAGTTGCTGGCGACGCCAACGTGTGCAAGGTGTCCATCGTGGGCATTGGTATGCGCTCCCATGTTGGCGTGGCCAGTTTGATGTTCAAAACCTTGTCGGAAGAGGGCATCAACATTCAAATGATCTCCACCTCCGAGATCAAGGTGTCCGTGCTGATCGATGACAAGTACATGGAGCTGGCTGTCCGCGCATTGCACAAGGCCTTTGGTCTGGACAAAGCGGCCGCTTGAGGTCTTCAGGCCTGACTTGGTTTGCTAAAAGCCGCTGCTAAATTGGCATTGGGTCAACAAGCTGGCGCAAACCATGTATAATGCGGCCTTCTGGAGACGTGGCCGAGTGGTCGAAGGCACTCCCCTGCTAAGGGAGCATACCCCAAAAGGGTATCGGAAGTTCGAATCTTCTCGTCTCCGCCAGATGTAAAAACCCCGAATCGCCCCAGCGGCCTTCGGGGTTTTT
>DASUDK010000095.1:0-4745 GCA_036275655.1 Limnobacter sp.
GCTCTGGCTCATGATGAGGCTTTCATGGCCCATCAGGTTGAAGCTGGGCGTGTAAGCGTTGCTCAGGTCACCACCAGGCAAGAGCTTGCCCTTGTTGAAGCGACCTTCGGGATCGACACGTTGCTTGTACTGCTGGAACGGACCCAATTCTTCTTGCGTGAGGTACTGGTATTTGGTGATGCCAATGCCATGCTCGCCAGAAATTACACCGTCGAGATTGCGGGCAATCTGCATGATGCGGTCCACGGTGTGTTCCGCTTCACGCAACATGTCGTAGTCATCGGAGTTCACCGGGATGTTGGTGTGCACGTTGCCATCGCCAGCGTGCATGTGCAGCGCCACAAACAAACGGCCACGCAACACGCGCTTGTGGATGGCCTTGCACTCGTCCATCACAGGCACGAAGGCGCCGCCTTCAAAAATACGGTGCAAATTGGCGCGCAACTCGGCCTTCCAGCTCACGCGAATGGTGCGGTCTTGCAGCACATCGAAAACGCGCGCTTCGGGTTGATGCTCAAGGCGCTTGCTTAAATCGGCCTCCAGATTGCCCAGGCCCAATGTTTTGAGCACAGGGATGGCCTGCGCCAGGGGCGTGTCCATGTAGGCCAGCAACCAACTCCAACGCTCATGCACACCTTCAAGCAAAGTGACTGCTCGCTGCACGCGGTCGCCAACAATGTCTTCGACGCTCAACTTGGTGGTGTCCACCTCGTCGGTTTTGGCCAAAGGCACGGGCTTCTCGAAGAAGCTGCGCAATTCAGCCACCAGCTTGAGCTTGTTGCGAATGGACAGCTCGATGTTGATGCGCTCAATTTCGTCGGTGTACTCGCCCATGCGGTGCAGCGGGATCACCACGTCTTCGTTGATTTTGAAAGCGTTGGTGTGGCGTGCAATGGCCGCCGTGCGGGCGCGGTCCAGCCAGAACTTTTTGCGGGCTTCGGGGCTGACGGCCACGAAACCTTCACCGGCCCGGCCGTTGGAGAGACGAATCACCTCTGAGGCGGCTTTGGCCACTGCGTCTTCATCGTCGCCCACGATGTCGCCGAACAGCACCATTTTTGGAAACGCGCCACGCTTGGATTTGGGGGTGTACTTCACCGCGCGCAAATAACGCTCATCCAGGTGTTCCAGACCCGCCAAAATGGCGCCCATGGCCTTGCCTTCGCCATCCAGGTAGTTCTTGATTTCAACAATGGAGGGCACTGCGTCACGGGCTTGACCATAAAACTCCAGACACACTGTGCGGGTGTGTTTGGGCATGCGGTGCAAAATCCATTTGGCCGACGTGATCAGCCCGTCGCAGCCTTCTTTCTGGATGCCAGGGAGACCCGCCAGGAATTTGTCCGTGACGTCTTTGCCCAAACCAACTTTGCGGAAGCGGGCACCCTCGACCACCAGGCGCTCTTGTTTGAGCACGCGGGCACCCGGGGCGGCACTGCCATCGCTCCACACCAAGTCAAATTCGGCCTGTGGCGCATCGTGAATTTTGCCCAAGTTGTGATTGACACGGGTCACCTCGAGCCAGTTGCCCTCGGGATCCACCATGCGCCACCAGGCGAGGTTGTCGAGCGCGGTGCCCCACAACACGGCCTTTTTGCCACCTGCATTCATGGCGATGTTGCCGCCAATGCAACTGGCTTCCGCCGACGTGGGATCCACGGCAAACACGCGGCCCGCGTGCTCTGCGGCTTCGGAAACACGCTTGGTGACCACCCCAGCACCTGAGAACACGGTGGCGTATTCTTCGGAAAGGCCGGGCAGCACTTCCATCTTGACCTGACCCAGGTCTTCGAGTTTTTCGGTGTTTATCACGGCCGACAATGCCGTGAGCGGAACGGCTCCGCCTGTGTAGCCGGTGCCGCCCCCACGTGGAATGATGGTCAGCCCCAGCGAGATGCAGGCCTTGACCAAGCCCGGAATTTCGGACTCGCGGTCGGGGGTAAGCACCACAAAAGGATATTCGACGCGCCAGTCGGTGGCGTCGGTCACATGGGAGACTCGGGACAGGCCATCGAACTTGATGTTGTCTTTGGCGGTGTGCGCGCCCAAGGCCGAACGTGCGCGCCCACGCAGGCTGGCCATGGTGTCGAACTCGCTTTGGAACTCAAGCACAGCCTTTTCGGCGGCGCCCAGCAATAGCCGCACTTTTTGGCTGCGATCATCGGCTTCAGCGGGCTGTACATCCTGTGTTTCGACGCGGCGGTGGTCAATTTCGCTCAAGCGGTGGAACAAGGCGTCCACAAGAGCCTTGCGACGCTTTGGATTGTCCAGCAAGTCGTCTTGTAGATAAGGGTTGCGGCGCACCACCCAAATGTCGCCCAACACCTCGAACAGCATGCGCGCTGAACGGCCGGTCCGGCGCTCTTGGCGCAACTCTTGAAGAATGCTCCAAGAATGCTCGCCAAGCAGGCGAATCACGATTTCCCGATCCGAGAACGAAGTGTAGTTGTACGGGATCTCCCGCAGGCGAGCGGTCTCGCCAGCGGATGGTTTGAGGGTGTTGAGTTCGACGGGTGCGTTCATGCAAAACCTTTAGACTGCCTAGCCCTTTATGGTACCAAAGCCGCAAGCAAAACGGCTAGAGCAAGCGTTGCTTTAAATCGCCCCAAAACCCTTACAGCACAAGGGTTTTGGCTTGAAAGTGAGGCAAATTGACCTACATGCGTCTGGGCGCAGACACGCCCAGCACCGCCAGACCATTGGCCAACACCGTGGCGACGGCCACCAGCAGGGCCAAACGGGCAGTTTTGAGGGTGAGATCGTCCACCAGCACACGCTCTGCGTTGTAGAAGGTGTGGAATGCCCCAGCCAACTCACGCAGGTAGAAGGCGATGTGGTGTGGAGCCAACTCTTCGGCCGATTTGGCCAACACATCGCCATAGCTGGCCAAAATGCGTAGCAAAGTTTGCTCGGCTGGAGCCACCAATACATCGAGTTTGGCCTGTGCCAGTTGGGTACTCGGCACACCAGATTGGTCCAGAATGGAATGGATGCGGGCATGCGCATACTGCACGTAGTACACCGGGTTTTCATCGGACTGGGCCAGGGCCAGGTCCACATCAAACACAAATTCAGTGTCTGCCTTGCGGCTCACCAGGAAAAACCGCACGGCATCGCGCCCTTTGGTGAGTGCTTCGGTTTGTGCAAGCATGGGTTGGGACTCGTCCACCCCGCCCGACCAGCAAATGAGGTCGCGCACGGTGACGTAACTGCCCGCACGCTTGGAGATTTTTACCTCCTGCCCGCCTTTCATGACGGTGACCATTTTGTGCAGCACGTAATCCGGGTAGCCCTGCGGTATGCCCACATTGCAGGCCTGCAAGCCGGCACGAACCCTGGCAATGGTGCCATGGTGATCGGTGCCTTGGATGTTGATGACTTTGCCAAAACCCCGTTTGAATTTCTCGATGTGATAGGCAACGTCGGGCACAAAGTAGGTGTAGCCCCCCTCGGATTTGCGCATCACGCGGTCTTTGTCGTCGCCATAGTCGGTGGAACGCAGCCACAGCGCCCCGCCCTCTTCAAAGGTTTTGCCGGAGTCCACCATTTTTTGCACGGCGGCTTCCACTTTGCCCTCTGTGTAGAGCGAGCTTTCCAGATAGAACTGGTCGAACTTCACACCAAAGGCCTTGAGATCCAAGTCCTGCTCGGCACGCAAATACGCCACTGCGAATGCACGAATGGACTCGATGTCTTCAACATGCCCACTGCCCTTGACCGGCTCACCGTCGGCGGCCTGCACTTGTTTGCCCGCCAGGAAGTCGGCTGCGATGTCTGCAATGTAATCGCCGTTGTAGGCACTTTCGGGCCAGGCGGCGTCCCCGGGTTGAAGCCCTTTGGCGCGGGCCTGCACAGAGGTGGCCAGGGTTTGAATTTGAACCCCAGCGTCGTTGTAATAAAACTCACGGTGCACTTTCCAGCCCTGCGTGGCCATGACCTCGGCCATGGCGTCGCCCAAGGCGGCTTGCCGCCCATGGCCCACGTGCAACGGGCCGGTTGGGTTGGCGGACACAAACTCGATGAGCACGGTTTGGCCAGCATGGGCACTGGATTTGCCAAATGCGGAACCCTGCGCCAGCACCTGCGCCACCACCGCCACGCGGGCGGCCTGGCTCAGGCGAATGTTAATAAAACCGGGGCCTGCAATTTCAATGGCATCCACCAAGCCCGCGCATGCGGGGTTGGCCTGCACTTGCGCGGCGAGCTGCTGGGCCAATTCACGGGGGTTGCGGCGAGCAGGCTTGGCCAGTTGCATGGCCAGGTTACAGGCCACATCGCCGTGGCTTGGGTCTTTGGGTTTTTCAAGGGTGACCTGGCCTTGAAAAGGCTGATCCAACACGGCGGTTGCTGCCGCCTCAAACGCGGCGACGAGGGTGTTCTTCTGATTTGGGAGCATGTCGACAGTGGGGTGAGTGGAGGCCCGCGCCAAAGCAAGGCCTGTACCAAAGGCTGTTATTGTACCTCAAAGGTGAAAGTCAGCTCGGGCGCATGCAGTGGGTTATCTTGCTGAATTGTCTTGGTTTTATGCCCAAACAAGCCCTACTTTTGCTTGGCCACCCAAGCAAAGTGCCTTTGCAGCGCCTCGTCAGCCAGCAGGCTCTCCGAGGTGGAGAATCGTTTGGCCAAATCCATTTCGCTGTACAGATCGTGAATGCCGTCGTGGCAGGGCCTGCAAATGTTGATGCCGGTGTTGAGTTGCTGCTTGTTGAAATGTTTTTGAAAAAACGCCCGCTTGTGCAGCTTTT
>DASUDK010000096.1:0-24951 GCA_036275655.1 Limnobacter sp.
CACCGAGAACGATCCCAATGCACGCATGGTGCTCACACGCAATCCCAACTTCCGTGGTGAGCCTTACCCCAGCGAAGGTGAGCCCGGTGATGAACAGGCCGGTTTGCTGGCCGATGCGGGCAGAACAATGCCCTTCATTGATCGGGTTGTGTTCACCCGCGAGAAAGAAAGCATCCCGTATTGGAACAAGTTTTTGCAGGGCTATTACGACAGCTCCGGTGTGAGTGCAGACACTTTTGACCAAGCCATTCGGGCCAGTGCCGAGGGTGACACCGCCCTCACACAAGAGATGTTGGAGAAGGGCATCCGCCTGGAGACCTCCTTGGCCACCAGCATTTTTTACCTGGGTTTTAATTGGTTGGATCCCGTGGTGGGGCCTGGCAAAACCGCCGAAGATGCGCGCCGCGCGCGCTTGCTGCGGCAGGCAATCGCCATTGCCATCGATTGGGAGGAGTTTTCGCAGATCTTCACCAACGGCCGGGCTGTGCCCGCACACGGACCGGTGCCGCCTGGCTTGTTTGGTTATGAGGCTGGTGAGGCGGGCTACAACACCCAGGTGTACAACATTGTGGATGGCAAGCCAGTGCGCAAGCCGATTGAAGAGGCGTTGGCGTTGCTCAAACAGGCTGGCTACGAAAATGGCCTTGATCTGAGGACTGGCCAGCCACTGACCCTGGCCCTGGACACCACTGGCGGTGGCCCTGGGGACAAGGCCCGCTTTGACTGGTACCGAAAGCAATTCGCCAAATTGAATATTCAATTGGAAATTCGCCCCACCGATTGGAATCGATTCCAGGAAAAAATTCGCAAGGGCAGTGCGCAGCTTTTCTTCCTGGGGTGGAATGCGGACTATCCAGATCCAGAGAACTTTTTGTTTTTGCTTTACGGCCCCAACGCCCGTGCAAAAACCGCAGGTGAAAATGCCTCCAACTACGCCAACGCAGAATACGATGCCTTGTTTGAGCGCATGAAAACCATGCCCAACACCGAAGAACGCGCTGCCATCATTGCGCAGATGACCGACCTGGTGCAGCAGGATGTGCCTTGGTTGTTTGCTTTTGTGCCGCAGCAGTACGGGTTGATCCACGAATGGCTGGGCAATGTGAAACCCAATGACCTGGCCCGAAACGACATCAAGTACAAAACGATTGACACCGCCAAACGCGATGCCGCGCGCAAGGCATGGAATGCACCGCAGTGGTGGCCCATCCCGGCTTTGATCTTGGGCCTGATCGCCTTTGTATGGCCAGCTTATGCCGCATGGAAGCGCCGTGAACGGGCCGTTGGCATCCGCGAAGACCTCGCCAACATCACAGGGGGCAAGGGCTGATGGGCAATTATTTGCTGCGCCGGGTGTTGTACGGTTTGCTGGTGTTGGTGGGCGTGAACCTCATCACCTTTGTGCTGTTTTTCCAGGTCAACAGCCCAGATGACATGGCCCGCCTCGCCCTGGGTGGCAAGCGTGTTTCTCAAGAGGCTGTTGAGCAATGGAAGCGCGAGAAGGGCTATAACCTGCCCTTGTTGTACAACAGCGAGGCCCAAGGCGCTGGCAGACTGAGTGAGACCATTTTCTTTCAAAAGAGCATGCCGATGTTTGTGGGCGAGTTTGGCAGCTCGGACGACGGCCGGAACATTGCCCGTGAAATTGTGAACCGTGCAGGCCCTAGCCTCGCCTTGGCGGTGCCTGTGTTTGTGTTGGGGCTGTTTTTGAACATTGTGTTGTCCCTGTTGCTGACATTTTTCAGGGGCACTTACCTGGATCTCACCGGCGTGGTGCTGTGTGTGTTGGCCATGTCCATTTCCGGGTTGTTTTACATCATCGGTGGGCAATACTTGTTTTCTAAAACTTTGGCATTGGTGCCCATCTCTGGATACGAAAGCGGCGTAGATGCATGGCGCTTTTTGGTGCTGCCCGTGTTGATCGGTGTGGTCAGTGGCTTGGGGGGCGGCACCCGGTGGTACCGCACCATTTTCTTGGAAGAAATCAACAAGGATTACGTGCGCACTGCGCGCGCCAAGGGTTTGTCTGAGACCCAGGTGCTGGGTCGGCATGTGCTGCGCAATGGCCTCATTCCCATTCTCACTGGTTCGGTCACGGTGATTCCATTGTTGTTCATGGGCTCGCTCATCTCGGAGTCGTTTTTTGGCATTCCTGGTTTGGGCAGCTACACCATTGAGGCCATTCAATCGCAAGATTTTGGCATTGTGCGCGCCATGGTGTTTATTGGCTCTGCACTCTACCTGGTGGGATTGGTGCTCACCGACATTGCGTACACACTGGCGGACCCTCGGGTTCGCCTGGCTTAAGGAGCACGCATGACGCCGACCTTGCTCCTCACGGACATCCTCATTTGGGCCTTGGTGCTGGCCGTGCTGGCTTACATCAAAAATGTTGTTGCCAGCCCATTGCAGCGCGCCTCTTGGGGTTTGGTGTTCCAATCCAAGATTGCAAGCGCCAGCGCGGTGGTGTTGCTGCTGGCGGTGTTGATTACTTTGCTCGATAGCATCCACCTGCGATTGAATGCTGAGTACCAAAGCAAGTACAACACGCCGATCATCTCGGTGTTGGATGTGGCACTCGGCCCACTGGCTTTCCAGCGTGAAAAGTCTTACTCGGCGCCGCTTGCCACCCGTGCTTTGAGCAAGGAAACCCTGGAAGTCAATGGCAAACCGGTGCGTGACCACGCCCGTTTGCTGTACGGCGGTGCGCATTTGCAAAGTGAGGCCGAGAAAGGCCAGGACCTGGCCAAGCGTGCTTACCAGGGTGCACTTGGCGGCGCCGTGTTGTGGGGCCTGCTGTTGCTTGGTTTATGGGCAGTGCGGCGCGCCATGGCTGGCGACCATGCAGCCAATTCGGTGGGGGTATTCAGCGGCAGCGGCGCGTACCTCGCGGTGGTGTGGACCTTGTTTGTGTTGTGCGTGGCCGCAGGCGTGCTTGCCAAGTGGGCCCAGGCTTACCACGTGTTGGGCACCGACAAAGTGGGTGTTGATGTGCTCTACATTGCGCTCAAAGGGCTGCGCACAGCCATGTTGATTGGTTTGCTCACCACTTTGCTCACCCTGCCACTGGGTGTGGGTTTGGGTTTGGCTGCGGGTTATTTTCGTGGTTGGGTGGATGATGTGATTCAGTACATTTACACCACCCTCAATGCCATTCCATCGGTGTTGCTGATTGCAGCCACGGTGCTCATGCTTCAAGTGGCGCTGGAGGCCAATCCCGAGGTGTTTGAGTCCTCCATTGAGAAGGCCGATTTGCGGCTGTTTTTCTTGTGTGCCATTTTGGGTCTGACCAGTTGGACTGGATTGGCACGCCTGTTGCGCGGTGAGGTGCTCAAAATGCGTGAGCAGGATTACGTGTTGGCCGCGCGGGCCAGTGGTGTTTCCAGTTTCCGCATTCTGTTCTCGCATTTGTTGCCCAATCTCATGCACCTCATTCTGATCGCCATGGTGATGGATTTCTCTGGCTTGGTACTGGCCGAGGCGGTGCTCAGTTATGTGGGTGTGGGCGTGGATCCCAGCACCTTCAGTTACGGCACGATGATCAATGCGGCGCGCCTGGAGCTGAGCCGTGAGCCCATGGTGTGGTGGAGCTTGGTGGCTGCTTTTGTGTTCATGTTGTTGCTGGTGTTGTCGGCCAACCTGTTTGCTGATGCAGTGCGGGATGCGTTTGATCCCCGCGCGCGCCAGCTCAAACAATCTCTGGTGAAGGTGTAAGCATGGCTTTGCTGGATGTGAATGGACTGAGCACTCGCTTGGCCAGTGAGGCGGGTTGGGTGCATGCACTGGACGATCTGTCGCTTGCCATTGGCAAAGGCCAAACCTTTGCTTTGGTGGGTGAGTCAGGCTGTGGCAAATCCATGACAGCACTGAGCATTGCGCGCCTGTTGCCCGACAGTGGGGCGGTGGTGGCTGGTGCTGTACGCCTTGCTGCGGCTGCCAGCGCTGACGGCGAGGGCTGCGATGTGTTGCGAATCAGCGAGTCGGCCATGCGGCGCTTGCGCGGCAAACGGATCGGCATGATTTTTCAAGAGCCTGGCACCAGCTTGAACCCAGTGATGACCGTGGGCGATCAGCTCACCGAAGCCATGGTGCTGCATTTGGGCATGAGCACACACCAGGCCAGTGCTCAGGCAGTTCAATGGTTAGAACGTGTGGGCATTCCCGAGCCCAAAGCCCGCATGGCGCAATACCCTTTCGAGATGTCGGGTGGGCAAAAGCAGCGGGTCATGATTGCCATGGCATTGTGCATTCAGCCGGATTTGCTGATTGCAGACGAGCCCACCACCGCGCTGGATGTGTCGATTCAAGCGCAGGTGTTGAGCTTGCTCAAAGACCTGCAGCGCGAGCTGGGCATGGCCATGCTGTTGATTACACACGATTTGGCGATTGTGAAACACATGGCCGACACGGTGGGTTTGATGTATGCCGGCCAATTGGTTGAAAAGGCCAACGTGCAAGACTTTTTTGCAAATCCGCGCCACCCCTATGCCCATGCGCTCATCAAGAGTTTGCCCAGCCAGGCGCAACGTGGGCAGGCGCTTTATGCACTGGAAGGCAAGGTGCCCTCTTTGGTGAGTCCGCCCAGCGCTTGCCGGTTTGCGGCGCGTTGTGTGCACGCCCAAGACCGTTGCAAAGCAGAGGCGCCTGCACTTGCCAATGTGGTGGATGGTGCTGAGTCCCATGCAGTGCGTTGTTTTTTTCATGATCAGTTGACGGCGCAAGGTCTGGCCAACGGGGTGAACGTTGCACGAGGCGATTTGCCAGACTTCGTTGCCCGGTCACCCGGGCCGGTGTTGCAAACGGTGTCACTTTCGGTGGCTTACGCCCAGAAGGGCGGTTTGTTGCGCAAGCAATTTAAACCTGTGCTGAAGCAGCTGGATTTGAGCTTGCTGCCAGGGCGCACTGTGGCTTTGGTGGGAGAGTCCGGTTCTGGCAAAACCACTGCCGCGCGGGCACTGCTGGGTTTGATTGGCAGCACTGCTCAGGTGGGTGGCGATGTGTTGCTGGAAGGCCGCCCCTTGCGGCAATGGGCAGAGCGTGGCGCGCATGGTTGGCGCGCCCGTGTGCAGTTTGTGTTCCAAGATCCATTCGCATCGCTCAATCCCCGCCATCGGATTGCAGAAATTTTGGAAGAGCCCTTGCTCAATCTGCGTCCAGACATGGATGCTCAGGCCCGTGCAAACCGTGTCCGCACGGTGATCGATCAGGTGAGCATGCCGACTGAGGCCCTCACGCGTTTTCCTCATGAGTTTTCAGGTGGGCAACGTCAGAGAATTGCCATCGCAAGGGCTTTGGTGTCCGAGCCTCGCATCCTGATTTGCGATGAGCCCACATCTGCCTTGGACGTGTCTGTTCAGGCGCAAATTTTGAATTTGCTCAAACGTTTGCAGCAAGAGACAGGTGTGGCCATGTTGTTCATCACGCACAATCTGGCGGTGGTGCAATATTTGGCAGACGAGGTGATTGTTTTGCGGCGTGGTGAGGTGGTGGAGCGTGCTGGTGCCCAGCAGTTGTTTGACAATCCACAACACGCTTATACCAAACAACTGATTGCGGCGGCGCCTGTGCTGTGAACAGATTGCCGCAGCTTACAGCGACCAGGGGTCGCTGGAACCGCCTGTTGGCAATTTGAGCCGCATGCCTGGTTTAAGGCGTGTTTTTTTGCCCATGCCGTTGGCCGCTTGCAGATCTTTGATGGCCACGCCAAATCGTTTGGCGATTTCTATCAGCGTGTCGCCCTTGCGCACTGTGTAGCTGCGTTGCGGGCTGCTCTTTTTGTATTCTTTGAGGCTGTTTAATACTCTGTCGGCGTGGTAGACCGGCACAAGCAAGTGCGGTGTGTGGGCAGCATACAGCACGGGCTGGTTCAAGCCGGGGTTGAGCTTTTTGAACGTGTCCAGGCTCAATCCACTCAGGCGTGCAACTTCCCTTAAATCCAGATCACTGTTGCGCTTGATCACTGTGAAGTAGGGTTCGTTGGGCACTTTGGGCAGGGTGATGCCAAAACGGTCTGGTTCGTTGATCAGGTTTTTGAGGGCTTGAAGCTTGGGGATGTATTGACGGGTTTCGGCGGGCAGATCGAGGTTCTCCAGGATGGGTGCTAGACCCATTTCTTCGGCTTTGCGCGCCGCCTTTAGAACAGAGCCTTCTCCCCAGTTGTAGGAGATGAGCGCCAAATGCCAATCCCCGTGCATGTCATACAGGTAGGTGAGGTAATCCAGAGCCGCCCGCGTGGATTGTTTCAGATCCCGGCGTTCGTCCACCCATTGATTGCGTTTGAGGTCAAATTGCCGGGCCGTGCTGGGTATGAATTGCCACAGGCCCTCGGCGGCGCGTGGGGAGCGGGCATGCGGATTGAATTGACTTTCGATGAAAGGAATCAGCGCCAGCTCGGCTGGTAGGCCGCGTTTTTCGCATTCTTGTGTGATGAAGTAGATGTAGGGCTCGGAACGCTTGAGCATGTCGTTGACCATCTGCCGGTTTTTTTGCAATGCGCGTTCACGCATCAAGACATCTTGGTTTTCAATGTCGGGCACGGCGAAATTGCTTCGCATGTTGAGCCACACATCGGCGGAGTCTTGGGCAAAATCCAGTGTCACCAACTCGGGTGGTTTGGACAGTTTGAGTGACAGGCCAGGCGACACCAAGCCAAACAGTTGTTCTGTGGGCTCCTCGGTGTTCATGCTCAATTGGTCTTGAGCCAAGGCCGATTGTTGAAAGCATGCACCCGCCATGGCAATCAAGCAGGCGAGGCGAGCGGCGCGGCCAGCGGCAATGCTTAATTGGATGAAAGGTTTTTGCTTCAAGGGGAGCAGCCTGCCAATTCAAAGTTGCGGGGGGAGCAAGCATCCTATGTCGAACTTTTGGCGGGGTCAATCGAGAGAAATGGCGCTACCTTGTCTGGATGACGCCGATTGACAGCCCTTCATTTCGCAACAATGTGAATCAATGTTAATTGATGATTGCGATCAGTATTTGTCTTTTGCTTCTCGAAGTGCTTTGAATTCAATGGGGTTTTTTGTATTCATAAACAAGTTGCTTAAGCGCTCGGTGGCCAGCGTGGTCGGAATTGTGCTCACCCCACGCTTCCGTAATGTTTCTACTTCAAGAAGTCGTTTGGCTATATTTTGCGAATCCGGGGCCATTGATTGAGCAAATTGCAGGTTGGAGGCGGTGTATTCGTGCGCGCAAAACACCAAGGTGTGGGCAGGGAATTGATTGAGTTTTTGAAGTGACTCAAACATTTGCTCGGCGCTGCCTTCAAACAGCCGCCCACAGCCCGCTGAAAACAGCGTGTCCCCGCAGAACATCCACACCCCGTCCTGGCCGTTTGGCCCAAATTCAGCAATGTAAGCCAGGTGATCGCTGGTGTGACCGGGCACTTCAAGCACACGCATGCGCACGCCGAGCACATCCAGCAATTCGCCTTCGTGGCAAGGGCGGTTGACCTCAGCCATGCGACCACTGGCAGGGCCATACACGGGCAATTCGGCGCCGTGCTGTTTCAAAAGTGCCGGAATGCCGCCCACATGGTCCATGTGGTGATGTGTCACCAAAATGCAGCTAAGATGGTAACCATTCGCATCCAGAAAGGATTGAACCGACTGCGCGCAACCAGGGTCTACCACACAAGCACGTTGAGTGGGCTCGTGCACAATCGCCCACAAATAATTGGTTTGAAATGCAGGAATCCCATGCACCGACCATTGCGCAATGTTGGAAGACTTGAATGATTCCATCTGAACCTCTTGATGAACTGAACGCACGACAAGCCCAAATGTTAGCACTGGACGCTTGGCTGAGTTCCCCGGCGGGCCGCTACTTCAGCACCCGCGAACAAGCCTGGATTGATCAGGTGGTGCCCGATTTGTTTGGGTTTCGCGCGGTGCAGTTGGGCACCCGCTTGGTGGACGGTTTGCGTGAAAGCCGCATTCCCCACAAGGCGTATGTGCAAGAGGCATTGGCTTCTTCCTCTGCACAAGGTGAAGTGATGGCCATGCCGGATTGCTTTGCAGAGTATGAGGAATTGCCTTTCGAATCTCAGTCCCTGGACATGCTTGTGCTTCCGCACGTGCTTGAGTTTTCTGAGGATCCCCACCAGCTCTTGCGTGAGGTGGATCGTGTGTTGATGCCCGAGGGGCGGGTGGTCATCACGGGTTTTAATCCCATGTCTTTGTGGGGGTTGCGGCATGCTGTGTTCAAGCGGTGGAGCCCGGTGTGGCCATCGGGCTGTGCCCCCATTCACTTAAGCCGCCTCAAAGACTGGTTGAAGCTGTTGTCATTTGAGCCGGAGTTTGGCCGGTTTGGTTGCTATCGATTCCCGGCCTTCACGGAGCAGGGCTTAAGCCGCATGGGTTTTATGGAACATGCAGGGGATCGCTGGTGGCCGGTGTGCGGCGGTGTGTATTTTATTTGCGCGGTCAAACGGGTGCGGGGCATGCGCTTGGTGGGCCCAGCCTTCAAAGACAAAACGCTTGCTGTGAAGCAACTCAAGCCTGTGGCCAATAAGGCATTGCACAAAACCCCTACAATAGACGGTTCTTCTTCGACCTCTTGAGAGTGAATTTTGACCGAACAACGGATTGCCTCGGTGGTGATGTACGCCGATGGGGCTTGCAAGGGCAACCCAGGCCCAGGCGGATGGGGGGTGCTGTTGCAGTCGGGTGAGCACCAAAAAGAGTTGTGCGGTGGCCAATTGGATACAACCAACAACCGCATGGAATTGACGGCGGTGATTGAGGGGCTCAACGCCCTGAAAAAAAGATGCAGCGTCGACGTGTACACCGATTCGCAGTACGTGCGTAAAGGGATATTGGAATGGATGCCCAAGTGGAAGCTCAACGGCTGGCGCACGTCCGACAAAAAGCCGGTCAAAAACGCTGACCTTTGGCAGATCCTGGACGAGGCGAGTGTGCGCCACTTGGTGCGTTGGCATTGGGTGAAGGGCCACGCGGGCGACCCAGGCAATGAGCGGGCCGATGCCCTGGCGAACTTGGGTGTTGAAAAGGCACTGAGCAATAAAACTTAACAGAGGAAAGTCAAGCATGCGATATGTGGTTCTGGACACTGAAACCACCGGCCTGGAGGTGCGGCAAGGCCATCGGATCATCGAAATCGGCTGCATTGAGGTGCTCGGTCGGCAGGTGACTGAGCGGCACTTTCATGAGTACATCAACCCGGAGCGACAGGTGGATGAAGGGGCTTTTCAGGTGCATGGCATTTCTGACGAGATGTTGGCTGACAAGCCGAAATTTGAGCGCATCGCCAAACATTTTTTGGATTTCATCCGGGGCAGCACCCTGATCATTCACAACGCCGCGTTTGACGTGGGTTTTCTGGACATGGAGTTGGAGCGGCTGGGGCATGGCAAGGTGGCCGACCATGTGGACGGTGTGATTGATTCGCTGTTGATGGCTCGGGAAATGTTCCCAGGCAAGCGCAACAACCTGGATGCCTTGTGTGATCGCCTGGGGGTGAACAATGCGCATCGACAGTTGCATGGTGCCTTGCTGGACTCCCAGATTTTGGCTGAGGTGTATTTGGCAATGACCCGTGGCCAGGACAGCCTGGTGATTGATGCGCATGGCATGCACGATGACCACGGGGAGGGCGATGGACGAATCAGGCTCCATGCTTTGGTGTTGCCAGAGCCTGAGCCCAGCGATGAAGAGCTGCAATTGCACGCCGCGTATTTGCAAGACATTGAAAAGGAATCCAAGGGCCCAAGCGTCTGGCACGCCGCGCTTGAGCAAACTGCACAAGCCTGAGGGAGGTGGGTGGCATGAAAAAAGCGATTGCATGGGGTTTGGGTTTGGTGTTGGGTGTGCCAGTGGTGTTGGCTGCCACCGCAGCGATTGTGGTAAGCACGCTGGACGAGCAAACCCTGCTCAAAAAGGCCTCTGAGGTGGTGAAAGAAAAATACCAGCGCGATTTGGTGTTTGCCGGGCCAGCGCGCCTCACCTGGTTCCCCTCGATTGGTGCCCAATTGCAAGGTGTTTCGCTGACTGAGCCCAACAGCCAAGCGCTTTTTTTAAAGGCCGATGAGGTGGGGGTCTCCCTGGCCTTGTTGCCCTTGTTGAAATCGTCGGTGGTGGTGGATGCCGTGCAGGCCAAGGGTCTCACGGTCAATCTTGTTCAAGACGTCGATGGCAAGCTCAACTTCGATGACTTTCTAAAACCCAGCGACGCGTCGGTCCAAGAGGAGCAAGGCGTTGAACAGCAGGCCAATGAACAGTCGCTCGACTTTTCAGTGGACTCCATCGCATTGAACAACCTCAATCTTCAGTACAAAAACCTCAAAACAGGCCTGGAGGCAGAGCTCAGCAATTTCGCCGTGCAAACGGGGCGAATTGAGCCAGGTGTGCCAAGCAATGTGCTGCTGGGTGGCAATGTGAAAAGCAACAAACCCAAAGCAGACTTGAACATCGACCTGAGCACTCAACTTGAGTTTGGCACAGGTGAACAAGCCTACGCCAACCTTGAAAACTTAAAGTTTTCGATTTTGGGCGAGTTGGATGGCCAAGCCGCCGATGTGAACATGCAGGCGGACACCTTGAATGTGAATACAGTCACCCAGGCTGTGTTGGTGGATGCGTTCAAAGGCACGGTGAAGGCCAAGCTGCCGGGTGTGGGCACTGTGGATGCCACCTTGACTGCTCCGGCCATTGCCCTGAGCGAAACCGAGGCCAAGGGCGAGGCATTTGTGTTGAAGGCCAACGTTGCACAAGAATCCCGCAGTGTGATGTTGGACCTCACGCTCAGTGATTTGTCTGGCAACCTCAAAGAGGCGGTGCAAGGCAGACTTCAAAGCGCGATCCAACTCACCGAGGGCCAGCGCACGGTGAACCTCGCGATCAACAGCCCACTTGCGGCCAAGGTTCAAACCCAATACCTGGAGCTGGCCAATTTGGCGGGTGTGCTGGATGTGAAAGACCCCGCCCTGCCAAACAAGGCCACGAGCATGCCTTTGGATGGCAAGCTCGCGGTGAATAATTCTGCACAAACCATCGAGTTGTTGCTCAATTCCAAGTTTGAATCCACCCAGTTTGACCTGAAAGCGGATGTTAAAAACTTTGCAAAGCCATTCATCACCGCCGTGTTCAATGCAGACAACTTGGATGTGGATGCTTTGTTTCCACCCAAGGCCAAACAAGCAGGCACTGCACAGGGTCAAGCGGACACACCGAAGGACACACCGGTGAACCTGGCCGCCTTGAAGGGACTGAACATGGATGTGACGGCCAACATTGCCAAACTGAAAGTGAGCAATGTCAAGGCGACTAATTTGAAAGCCAAAGCCGTGGCCCGCGACGGTGTGCTCACAGTCCAGCCATTGCAAAGCAATCTCTACGGTGGCTCCAGCGCTGGGTCCATCACAGTGAATGCAAACAATCAACGCATTGCAGTTAACCAAAAAGTGAGTGCGGTGCAAATTCAGCCTTTTATGAGTGATTTGCTCGACAAAGACATGCTGGAAGGCAAGGGGGATGTGTTGATCAATGTGAGCACCCAAGGGGAGTCGGTGAACGCCCTCAAGGCCGCATTGAATGGAAGCGTGGCCGTGAGCTTGCAGGATGGTGCAATCAAGGGCATCAACCTGGCAGAGCGGTTTCGCAATGCCAAGGCTTTGTTGAGTGGTGGCAGCAACAGCACCAGCAAAACCGACACCACGCAAAAGACCGATTTCAGTTCGTTGGCGGTGAGTTTTAATTTCAAAGACGGTGTGGGCACATCCAGTGACTTGAATGTGATGGCGCCATTGTTTCGGATTGGAGGCAATGGCCAAGTCAATTTGGTGAACAACACCGTGGACTATCTCGCCAAAACGTCGATCGTGGCAACCAGCACGGGGCAGGGGGGCAAAACCTTGGACGCTGGTTTGAACGGTTTGACGGTGCCGGTGAGGGTGTACGGTCCGTTTACAGGCATCCAATGGGAGTTGCAGTTCAAGGACCTGGCCAAAGAGGCAGCAAAGGCCAAACTACAACCCAAAATTGATGAGAAGAAGCAAGCGTTGAAAGACAAAGCCGAAGACAAGGTGCGCGATGCACTCAAAGGGTTTTTGAATCGCTGATCTATCAAACCGGTCGGCAAGGTGGGGGTCCATTGGGGGAGTGCTGTTGGCGGTGTTTGTTTGTTAACATCACCCCAACGTCATTTTAAATAAGGCCACGTCCTTGTCCACGCCAGCCGGTCTTCCTGCAACGGAGTTGTCCCAAGCTGTGGCGTTGTTGGCCAAGCGCCTGGATATTGCTCCAGCCCAAGCCGAGCAACTCATTCAACTGTCACGCTTGGTGCCTTTGCAGCGCGGCGACACGCTGTTTCAACAGGGCGATGCGAGCCAACAGTTTTACCTTATTTTGCAAGGGCAGTTGAGAGGCCAGCGCGTTCGGCCCGATGGGCAGATGGACCTCTCCCTGGCATTTTATCCAGGCGAGATGATTGGTGAGTTGGGGTTTTTTGACCACTCGCCCCGCACGCTCACCATCACTGCTCGCCGAGACAGTGTTCTTCTTGAAATCGATCACACCGCACTGGCTCGCTTTGGTGAGCATTGCCACGCGGTGTATCACCACCTGATTCGTGTGCTGGTGTCCCGGTTCAAGCGTGAGTTGGGTTATGGCACTCCGGTGGCGCAACATCAAATGATTGCTTTTGACTCTTTGGTGCGTCCGGAAGGCCTGGCCGAGCAGGCAGAGGAGGCGTTGAGCACTGCGATTGCGCGTCACGCTGAACTTCGGCGTTGGGCGGATTGGCGCTCGGTGGTGCTGGCACCCCCTGTGACGCACAGTGCTTGCGTGGCGGAGTTGGTGAAGGTGGAGGTGCAGGCCCCCTTGGATGAGCGCTTGATCGACGACTTGGATAGCATGGTGATCATGCTGTGTGCCAGCACCTTGGCCAATCCCATGATTTGCGATGCGCTCCTCGCGAGAATTCGCCAAGCGGAACACCAATTCCCGGTGTGGCTGGTGCTGGTGCACGAGGCGGCGTGGGTGGAGGCCAATGTTGCGGCAAGGGTGCGTGCGTTGTTTGGTGAATCTTTCCGACTTTTGCATGTGCGCCGTGGATACCCCAGTGATTTTGCCAGGGTGGTGCGTCATGTGTTGGGGCGCACCTTCGGTTTGGTGTTGGGGGGTGGCGGTGCGCGGGGGTTTGCGCATGCGGGATTTTTTAAAGCCCTGGAAGAGGCCGGGCTGGTGATTGACCATGTGGGTGGCACATCCATGGGGGCCTTGGTGGGGGCCTTGATCGCTTCAGGCCGAAGTGCTGCGCAGGTGCAAGAGGCCTTGGCGCTCAGCTTTAAGAAGGGACTGCCATTCAAGCTCACCGATTACTGGATACCCAAGCATGGTTTTGTGAAAGCCCGTGCGGTGGATGATGTGTATCACAAGGCCTTTGGTGAGGCTCGAATTGAAGATCAACCCATTCCTTTTTTTGCGGTGAGTTGCAACCTCACCACCGGGATGCAGCATGTGTTTGAGCAGGGCTTGGTGTGGAAGGCCGTTCGAGCAAGCACCTCCATTCCAGTGTTTTTTGAGCCCTTCATGGATGGCCGTCAAGTGATGGTGGATGGTGCCTTGGTCAACAACGTGCCCGCCGACACCATGCGGGCAAAAGGCGCGCACAAAGTGGTCACGGTCGATGTGGGCCTGGAGGAGGACATCACCGCCCACATGGTCAATGAACAAGCTGTGCAAATGCCCAGCATGATGAAATCCTTGATGCGTGTGATCGAGTTGGGCGGGATTGAAAAGTCTAGGCAGGCGCGTGTCATCAGTGACCTGCATGTGCTGCCCGATATTCAAAACGTCGGTTTGATGGAGTTTGAGCGGCGCGAGGAAATCGTGACCCTAGGCTACGAGGCAGGCCAGCGGGCAATACCGGATATACTCACCCTGGTACGTAAAACAACATAACAAGCAGTACTCATCTTCAAGAGGCTTTGATGCAAAAACACTCTACGGTAGAGGTGTTGGGTTGCAGCGGCGGCATTGGGGTCCCCGGCCAGGGCACCACCTGTTTCCTGATTGACAACGATATTTTGATTGACGCGGGCACTGGTATTTGTGATCTTGATTTTTCACGTCTGGAACAAATTCAGCACGTGTTCATCACGCACTCGCATTTGGACCACGTGTGCGGCTTGCCGTTTTTGGTTGACACGGTGGGGGTAGAGCGCAGCGCTCCACTGCGCGTCTACGCCACCATCGACACATTGCAAGCCTTGCAGCAACATATTTTCAACGAGACCATCTGGCCAGATTTCACAAAAATTCCCAATTCGCATGCGCCGGTGATGGAATACTGTGAAATCACGCCCGAGGCTGTGATTGCCCTGGGTGATCGCCAAATCACCCCGGTTGCGGTGGAACACACCGTGCCTGCGATCGGTGTTTTGTTGACCACACCCACCGGGGGGTGGTGTTTTTCTGGCGATACGCACCAAACAGACCGTCTATTCGCCCTTATCAATGACACAAAAAAGGTGGATTATCTATTCATTGAATCCGCTTTTCCGGACAAAGAGCAATGGTTGGCCGATCTGTCCAAACACCTTTGTCCCAGCTTGCTCTTTGGCGAGCTCAAGAAGTTGAATGCAGCATGTGAAGTCTGGATCAGCCACCTCAAACCAAGAGACCATGGGCTGATTGAACAAGAATTAAAGAAGTATCCAGGAAGCCAGCCGCTGCGAGTCCTTTCGGCCGGAATGATTTTTAACATTTAATCGGTTGTATTTTTTTACCCATGAATCTAAAACGTTCTGCGATTGCGTGCGCAGTGGCGCTGTGCATGCACACTTACTCTGGGATGTCCTTGGCCCAGGCAGTGCAATCTGCCGATCCTGGTGCCGTTGAACAAAATGGCACCGATGTCGAGCCTTCTTTCACCTTGAGTGGCTTTAAATTGGAGGGGCCCGAACTGGTGCCTCGCGACCAAGTGATGGCCTTGCTCAATGGGTTTGCCGGGCGTCCAATCACATTCTCGGAGTTGCGGGAGGCCACAGCTGCCGTGGAGCTTTTGCATGCTTTGCAGGGTTACGAGGTTGTTCGGGTCCTAATCCCTGAGCAAGAGGTGGAGCCTGGGCAGGCGTTGACCTTGCAGATTGTGGATGCACGTTTGGATGTGATCACAGTGGCAGGCAATGATTATTTTCCTGCGGAGTTGATCCAGCGAGAGTTGGTGGTGTTGGCGCCTGGGGCGTTGATCAACACCGTGGAGATGGACAAAAATCTTCGCTTGATCAACGACAACCCAGCAAAAATTGTTCGAGTGCGCTTGGAACCCAGCAACAAGCCAGGTCTGGTGGACGCCAAGGTGCAGGTGGTTGACCAAAACCCGATGGCTGCTTATTTGACGCTCGACAACTCGGGCACGAATGCGACGGGGGATTTTCGCCTGGGGGCAGCCCTCCAACACAACAACGCCTTTGGCAAAGGACACATGGCCAGTTTCCAGTACGTGACTTCTCCTGGTCGCTGGTCGGATGTGGAAGTGTTTGGGCTGAATTACAAGATCCCTTTTTACAATCTGGACTCTTTGTTGGAGCTGGCTTACAGCGATTCCAACGTGAATGCAGGCAACCTGGCCGTGGGCAGCAGTTCGGTCTCTGTGCAGGGCGCAGGGACCACCTATGCAGTGCGCTGGACCCATTTGCTCGAGCGTTTGGCAGGGTTTGATCAACGTCTTATTTTTTCGCTTGAGCGCAAAGAATTTGTGAGTCAGGTGCAACTCAACGGCACTGGCCCGAGCTTGGTCCCAGCGCTTGAAAGCCAACCGGTTGGTGTGGCGTACAGCCTCACCGAGGCGCAGGACAGCCGCCAGCGTGCGGTGCAAGTGTCATATTTCAAGAACTATGTCACAGGTGGAAAAAACGCCACGGCGCAGTATTCGCTGACCAATCCCTCGGCCGAAGCCAATTTTGATGTGCTGCGCGCCAGTGCAAGCTGGTCGGAGCAGATTGCGCCAAGTTGGCGCCTAACGGCGCAATTGGATGCGCAGTACACCGATTACTCACTGATCCCTGGTGAACAGTTTGGTGCGGGTGGTGTGTATTCCGTGCGTGGTTTCGAGGAGCGTGTGGTATCGGCAGACCGTGGCATGCGCCAATCGCTGGAGTTGATGGGGCCCAATGTGGCCAAGCAACTGGGCTCCCTGTTTGAGCGTGTGCAGTTTGTTGGTTTTGTGGAGGCTGCGCAGCTGAAGTTCAACAACCCGGCTGCGGGCGCTGCGGCGGAGCCGCATCTCATGTCTTATGGCCTGGGTGTGCGGTTTGCATTTCTGCCCAAGCATCAATTCCGGCTAGATCTGGCCCGCGTGGTGTCGGGTGTGCCCATACAACCGCATGGTGATGTGATGTTGCACTTCACCTTTGCCACGTCTTTGTGAGGAAAGGCATCATGAAATCCACTCGTCTTCCAAACCTGACCAAACGCAATTCGTCACAGCCTTTCCAGCGCAAGGCCATTGCCTTGGGCATTGCCATGGCTCTTGCTTCCTCAGCTTACACGCCGGTGGTGGGTGCCAATCCCAATGGCATGTCGGTGGTGGCCGGGCAGGCCACTGCCCAAACCATGGGCAACTTGCTGCAAATCACCAACTCACCCGGTGCCATACTCAATTGGCAGCAGTTCAACATTGATGTGGGGCAGACCACACAGTTCATCCAGCAGAACGCGGGCAGCCAGGTTTTTAACCGTGTCACGGGCGGAGATGTGTCTCAAATTCTTGGCACGTTGCAAAGCAATGGGCAGGTGTTTTTGATCAACCCCGCCGGTGTGTTTTTTGGTCAGGGTGCGGTGGTGGACACCGCTGGATTTCTGGCCAGCACATTGGCTGCCTCTGACACCGATTTGCTCAACGGCCACCTCCGTTTTGCAGACTCTACCGGCCAGGCTGGAGGCATTGTTAACCAGGGCAGGCTCACCACCCACTCTGGCGGCTCGGTGGTGTTGCTCGCCCCCAGCATTGAGAACAGCGGTGTAATACATGCCGATGGTGAAGTGCTGCTGGCCGCGGGCCACAGCGTCACCATCGTTGATCTGAAGCATCCAACGATTGGCCTCACAGTGTCGGTTAAAGAAGGTGACAAAGCGCTGAACCTGGGTGAGGTGATCGGCAAAAATGTGTCCTTTTTTGCAAGCCTGCTCACCCACAGCGGCGTGGTTGAGGCGCGCAATGTGGCCTTGGGCAAAGGCGGTGTGATCCGTTTTGTGGGCGATCATGTGAAGGTGGCCAGTGGCAGCGCCACTGTGGCCGATGGTGCAAATGGTGGAGGCACTGTGCACGTGGGAGGTGGCTGGCAGGGTCAAGACGCTGCCACACCCAATTCCAAAACAACCCTGATTGAAGCGGACGCCCGGGTGTCTGCCAATGCCACTGTGCAAGGCGATGGTGGCGAAGTGGTGGCGTGGAGTGATGGCGCCACGGTGGTGGACAGCAGCTTGCAAGCCAAAGGCGGTGAGCATGGCGGTGATGGTGGACGGGTAGAAACCTCTGGCAAGCAATGGCTGGCAGTCAGCCAAGCGGCCGACACCTCTGCACCTCAGGGGCAATCCGGCGAATGGTTGATCGACCCAGCCAACCTCACGATTGTGAGTTCAATCCCGTCGGGCGGTCAGGCGGCCAATATTTCATCGAGCACGCCGCTCACCTACACCAGCGATGGTGTGAGCAGTGCCGAATCATTTTTGCTCAACAGCACCGTGGTGCAGGGTTTGGAGAGCAACAATTTTGTACGAATTCAAACCACAGGTACAACGCCTGGCGAGGGCAATTTGACTGTGGCAGCACCAATCCTGGTGACCAACAACACGAGCTCATCCATGGCCAATCCAGTGTTGTTGCTGGAGGCGCAAGGGGCTGTCAACATCAATGCGCCTGTGGGTTTGGCGCCGGGGCAAACCGCCTTCCAAGGTTTTAACCTGGCGTTGAGTTACGACATCGCCAAACCGGTGTACATCAATGCACCCTTGTATTTGGGCAACGCTGGGGTTTTGCGGCTTGCCCCGTATGATGTGAATACAACAATGCCAACCTCCGCGGTGGGGCAGCGCCCGGCCGATGGGGTGAATTTGTTGTCAGGCATGAATCAAGGCCTCACGGGTCCGCTCGACTTGAACAGGGTTGAGTTTGTCAACGCGCAGCGATTGGATGGCCAGGGCATGCCCTTGGACGTTGCAGCAGGCAAGCCATTGAAGTTGAATGTGCTTGGTGCAAATTTGCGCATCAATCAAATACAGGATTTTGTTTCGTCCAGTGTCCAACCCGATTTGGATGTGCGTGTTGGTGTTCAAAACTTTGACCTGTCCACACCAGTGGCTGGCAATCTGAGTTACGAATCCCTGTTTGCCTCCAGTTTAGGCATCGATAGTGGTGCCACGGTGACAGCCATCCGCAATCCGACAATAAGCAGTTCATCCTCCAGTGTGACCTCGCTGAATGTGAACGGTGGCACCTTCAATCTGAATGGTGCTTCCTTGTTTGCCAGTTCGATCAATGTGAATGCGGGGGGCACGCTGAATTTGGTGGGGCAGACATTTCAGGACCCGCAGGTTGGCACCATCACAGAAGGATTTGTGGCGACCGACAACTTTGGCGTTGCTTCGGGTGCGGTGGTGAACATCACGGGTGGGTTTTTGGACTACACGACTGGTGTGATCAATGGCACAGTGAATATGAGCACCGGCAGCACCAACACGCCATCGGCTTTGTTTGGTTCTAGCACCACGCTCAATGGTGTGCTCAATTTGAATGCGGGGTTTAGTTCGGCCTCATTCAAAAGTCTATTCATGGGCTCTGGGGCGGATATATTTCTGAGGAGCGGAAACACTTTGCAGTTGGGTATTGGCCCACTGGAAAGTTCTGGGCCTGTAACACCCTTGACACCCAGTGCCTTCGTGTCCAGCACAGGGGGCCAATTTGTTGCCGAGCCCGGTGCACAGATTTTTATGCAAGGGCAGGCGTCTGATGCGTTTGTTGGATCGCCACCACCGCCGAGTGGACCCTCTTTGCAACCCGCATCCAACACAGACAATTTTTTTGGTGGCGCCTTGATCGACCTCACCGGTTTGGATGGCCGCCTGGACACCCCTGTGGACATTCAGGTCACAGGCTTTTTGAACGGTATTTTGACCGATGTTGTGAATGAAGACATTCCCGGCGATGCATCAATTACAACAGCCATATCGTCGTTGAGAATTAATGCAGGCAGCGTGACTGTGAATGCCGGTGGCGAGGGCAAGGCTTTGCGCTTCGGTCAGTTTGGTACCACCCCCAGCCCCGGTGTGGAGTTTGAACCAAGCATTGGGCTGGACTTTAAGGGCAACCTCACGGTTAACAGTGGCAATGTGCGCCTGGATGGCAGCACCATCGCCACCGTCGATGGCAATCTGAACGTCAATGGCAGCACAGCGCTTCTTGCCTTCAATGGCAAATTCAAAAGCGCTGATTTGTTCAAAGTGAACCGCACCAACGGCGGTCGCCTAGCACTGGCGGGGGACTGGGACAATTCGGCGGTGACGTTCAGCAATGTCAACACCGCATCTCCATTGTCCAAGGGCAATCTTTTGGTGTTTGATGATTTGACTGTCGACGGTGGCGTCTTGTCTGCCGCAGGCACCAGCAACAGCATCAATGTGACGTCCGATGGGTTTTTGGAACTGCGCAACTTAAGCACCAATGCCACGTTCAATTTGGCACCCGAGGCGGTGATGTTGCTCGGTGTACAAAACGAGGCAGGCACGGCTGTCGCTCCGGCATTTTTGAATGGCGCAACCATCAACATGGCAGGCAACAATGCTTTGTTGGTAGAAACCCAGGCCGATGGCGTGGCAAACCTGGATGGTCTGGTCACCATCAATTCGGGCACGCAGGGCAATTTGATTTTGGCGGGCCGTCGTTTGAGCAGCTTTGCGAATGCAGGCAGTATTCCGGATTCCATGACCCTCAATGTGGGCAATGGCGTGCGGCTGAATGTCACAGGCGACGCTTCAATTGTGCCAGCTGGTCTGCAGTTGTATTACACCACGCAGGGCATCAGCAACCCAGTGCCACGGCCAGTGTTCTTGGTGGGTCAGCTTACACCCGAGGCGGTGGCGATTTATGAATACGATGATTTCACCACGTCGAGTACAACGCCATCCACCACAATTCTCAGCGGTTTCGCTGGGCCCAGTTTTGTGATTGATGGCAATGCAGACCCACTGTTCCCGACCCCCAACTGTGCGCCAGACTTCTGCGTGAAGTTTGATGTGGCCCAGTCACTTAATTTTGCTGGCGCCGTGACCACGGTCTTGGGCGGTTCCACCCCAAGCCTGGCAAACAGTGGAGCAAGTTTCGTGAATGGCGCATCGCTCCAGTTGCTGCGCTACGTGTTTCAAAACGCAGACAGCATCATGTTCATGAGTGGCTTGAACATTGTCTCTGTTTCAGACCTTGCTGGCGGAAAACGCTTGGTCAACGGCGCAAGCTCCACGGTTCGCTTTGCAAGCAATTCAAGCAATGAGAGCGTCACCAGCAACATTGAAAACAATGGCACCTTGGAATTGCAGGGCAATTACACGTTCAGTGGATTGCTCACTGGAACGGGGTTTGTCAACAACACGGGCAATCTGGTGTTGAGCAATTCGTCGGGCAGCACGCTCTCGAATTCAATCTCAATTGGCAGCACTGGCACACTGACCAACATGGGCAATTACGCGTTGACCTCCAATGTGACTGGTGGTGGCAGTTTTATCAATCAGGGCACCTTTGCTTTTAATGGCAGTGGCACGGTGGCGAGCAACATCACAAACACGGGGCTTTTGAGCTTTGCACCGGGGCGTGTGATCAATGGCAGCATCACCTCCAACGGTGGGGTATTGAGTGGCTTTGCATCCATCAATGGCAACCTCACCTTGGGCCAAGGTGCGCGGCTGGCACCTGGGGCTTCACCGGGCATCATGACCGTGAGTGGGGATTTCACTCTCAATGCCAACAGCGTGGTAGACATTGAAATCGCCAACAATGGCGGTGTTCCCGGTGTGAGTTACGATTTTATCTCCGTGGGCGGCAATGCCAACTTGGCAGGGCAACTCAATTTGATTGACCTGTCAGGCGGTACTTTGGGCACAGGCAACGAGTATTCATTCCTGGAGGCCGCAGCGGTCAATGGTGCTTTTGCGACGGTGAACAAGGTCAACACGGGCTTGGGGTACACCTTTGCCAACCCGGTGATCACCAATTTGGGCAACACCAGCACATTGAAAACCGCCACGGTGGAGCAAGTCGGTGGTGGGGCGATTGGCGGTGGAAGTACGGGCTCAACCAGCACCACACCGGTGACGCAAAACCTGCAGCAGGCTTTTGTTCAGCCCACCAGCACAAGCACCACCAGCGACACCAGTACAAGCAATACCCAAACCAGCAGCACGGCAACACCTCAGGAGGAAAAACAGGCCGTTGAAACAGCCAACCAGTCCACCTCGGGCACCACGGTGTCTCAGCAGTCCAACGACATTGAGTTGAAGAGCACCTCCAGCGATGCGCAGCGTCCCTCGGCGGTTTGCAAATGAGGGCGGCCACATGACACACTCCAAATCACAAGCCATGAAAAACTCCCTCAAGCGTTTGTTGTTGGTATTGCCGCTGCTATTTGCCCAGGCACCAGCTGTGCTTGCGCAAAACCTGCAAGCCAGCGATGTGCAGGCTCAACCTGGCGCTGCACCTGTGGTGGGCAGCATCAAGGCGATCACAGGGTTGGTCAATATTCAAACGGCACAGGGCAAAAACAAGTTTGCCAACGCGGGCACCAAGCTCAATGTGGGCGATGTGATCAACACACAGGGCAAAAGCACAGCCGTGCTTGAGTTTGTGGACACCACACAAATAGCCCTCCGACCCAACACGCGTTTTGTGGTGGAGAATTACACCTACCAGCCAGAGCAACCCGTGGCCGACAAAGCCGAATTCAAATTGGTCAAAGGCGGTTTGCGCACACTCACCGGGTTGATTGGCAAGCGAGGCAGCGCGGACGCATTCTCCATGAAGAGTGAAACCGCCACCATTGGTATTCGCGGAACCGACTTCACCGCCCGCATTTGCAAGGGCGATGAATGTAAAAAACTGGCCAGCGGGGAGGCAGACAAACCCTCTGCCACCAACAGTTCAACAGCCGATGTGGCGGGGCGGGTCTCGCAATTGTCTGGAGACTTGGTGGCCGTATCGCCAGAAGGCAAGCGCCGAAACTTGGTGAAGGCCGCTGCAGTGTTTGCAGGCGACACGGTGGAAATGGCTGAGGGCGGTTTTGCGGTGCTCACCATGGCTGACAGCACTCGTCTCACCTTGCCTGGTGGCAGCACCATGCAAGTGGCCGCTTATCGATATGTACCATCGTCACCGCAAACGTCAGTGGCCTCTTTCAAGTTGCTCAAAGGGGCTGTTCGCGCCGTCACCGGCACCATTGCCAAGGCAGAGCCAAAAAATGTGAAGTTTTTCACCGAGACCGCCACCGTGGGCATTCGTGGGACGGCGGTGGACATCAGCTGCACCACCAGCAGCCAGGGCGGGGTGGTGCTCACCACGTGTTCAGGCAGCAGCAATTTCACGGTTGAACTTCGGCAGGGGCAGATCGTGCTCACCAACATGCAAGGGCAATCATCGCTGATCAACCCAGGACAGTCTGCAGTCATTCCCGTCAATGGGATAAACATTGAGGTGAAAAACAGCCTGTCCAATGTGCTGGGCAATGTGCCCAATGCAGGGCCATTGCCAGAAACAACCCCATCAAACTTTGAGTCTTTGTCCACCACGCCCGTGCAAGGTCTGCAGCAGGGTGGTGAGGGTTCGCAAGGCGAAGAGGGCGGGCAATTGTTTGTGGCGGTGAACGACGGCACGATTGTGGTGACCAACAGCGATCAGCCCCCACTGGAGGTGAATCGTGGTGAAGGCGCTGTGGTGGCCACCCTGAGCAATCAGCCACCGCAATTGCTGGTTGCACCGCCCGACGTGATTGTGCAAGACAACACCTTGTCTGCGCCACCCTTTACCGCACCCCAATGTGCACCCTAAACAAGGAGTATCACATTGTTTAAATATTGGCGGCGCACAGCGGGCAAGGCCTTCCGCATTGGCGTGGGCTTTTCGTTCACCGCTTTGGCGGTGTTGCATGTGCTTGGGTATGCACCCTCGGAAGTGGTGCAGCGCTTGGATTACCTCATCTACGACGTGCGCCTACGCGCTGAGGCTCGTACCCCCGAGCTGGATCCGCGCATCTTGATTGTGGACATCGACGAAAAAAGCTTGAATGAAGTGGGGCGCTGGCCGTGGTCACGCGATGTGGTGGCCAATTTGGTGACAGAGCTCACAGATGAACTCGGTGCGGCGGTGGTGGCGTTCGATATTGTGTTTGCCGAGCCGCAACAAAGTGATGCCGTGTCTGCTTTGCAAAGCTTGGTGGAACGCAATCCGCAACTGCAGGACGAAGTACAAAAAATTGCAGCCGATGTGGCCACCCTGTTTGACCGGGATGCACAACTTGCCAAGGTGGTGGCAGATCGCCCCGTGGTGCTGGGGTACTACCTGAACCAGGACAGCACCGCTCTGTTTGGTGCTTTGCCTCCTCAATTGTTTAAAACCAGCCAGTTGGGTCCGTTGAAGCTGGAGAGTACCCAATGGCAGGGTTACGGCGGCAACATTCCCGAGCTTCAAAAGGTGGCGGAGGGTGGCTATTTCAACCCGATTGTGGATGAAGACGGCACGGTGCGGTCTCTTCCCCTGTTGGCTGAATTCAACGGTGGTTTTTATCAGAGCTTTGCGATGGCAACCCTGCGTCGGGCCCTGGGAAATCCGCAGTTGGTGCCCGTGTTTCCCGAAGGCGTGCCCGATGACTATGGTGCAGTGGAAATGCTCGCCCTGCGGTCACCCGAAGTGGAACTGGATGTCCCGGTGGAGCGCGGGCTCATCACACGGGTGCACTTTCGGGCCAAAGGCGGACCCAACGGTGGGGGCTATCGCTATGTGTCTGCGGCCGATGTATTGGCCAAGCAACTGAAACGAGAGGAGGTGGAGGGCCGCATTGTGCTGGTGGGCACCACGGCGCCGGGTTTGCTGGATTTGCGCAGCACGCCGGTGAACCCAGCTTACCCAGGCGTGGAGGTGCATGCGAATGTGCTGAGCGGCATGCTGGATGGCAATTACAAATTGAAGCCTGAGTACGCGCAGGGATTGCTCCTGCTCACGGTGTTGGCTGTGGGGGTGGTGTTGAGTGTGCTTATGCCTTTGTTGTCTGCCACTTGGTCGCTGGTGGTCGCTTTGCTGGTGTTGGCGGGCAGTGTTGGCGTGAACAGCGCGCTGTATTTTCAAGCGGGCTTGGTGTTGCCAGTGGCGGTGGTGCTGTTGCTGGTGTTTGCAATTTTCATGTTCGATGTGGCCTACGGTTACATGGCCGAGTCGCGCAGCAAAAAGCAGATGGTCGGTTTGTTTGGTGAATACGTGGCCCCAGAACTGGTGTCAGAAATGGCTGCCGACCCCAAGCGTTACTCCATGGAAGGCGAGAGCCGTGAACTCACCGTGTTGTTCTCGGACGTGAGGGGTTTCACCACCATTTCAGAATCACTGGAGCCCAACGAGCTGCGTGAGTACATCAATGCATACCTCACCACCATGTCCGAGATTATTCGCGCCCATCGTGGCACGCTGGACAAATACATCGGCGATGCCATCATGGCATTTTGGGGTGCGCCCATTCCCGACGCAGACCATGCCACCTTGGCCACCCGCGCGGCGGTGGCCATGCAGCTGGAAGCACAAAAGCTCAATGCTCAATTTGCTGCACGCAATTGGCCCAAGCTGGCCATTGGTGTGGGGGTGAATACAGGCAACATGCGCGTGGGGGACATGGGCTCAAAAATTCGCCGTGCATACACGGTGATGGGCGATGCAGTCAATTTGGGTTCGCGCCTGGAAGGCATCACC
>DASUDK010000097.1:0-8961 GCA_036275655.1 Limnobacter sp.
TGCATGCGGCATTGACCACAGCCTGAACACGCACCGGTTTTCATGGTGATGTCTTCTACGGTGGTGCAACCGGCGCGCACGGCCTCGGAGATGGAACGGTCACTGACGTTGGCGCAAATGCAGACAATCACGGGAGGCCCCTGCGAAACATTGAACTTAAAGTGAATAATAATGATTCGCATTATTCAAATCAAGTGATTTTTTAGAGCCTCCCGACAAAACCCCCGCTGCACATGGAATGGCGCTTAACTGCCCACGCCCATCATGGATTGCTCAAAATTCTGCAAACCCACCCGATCGATCAAGCTCAGTTGGGTTTCCAGCCAATCGATGTGCTCTTCGGTGTCTTCCAGAATTTCTTTGAGCAAGTCGCGTGACACAAAGTCCTTCTCGCCTTCCGCTGTGATGATGCCGTCCTTGATGCACCCCTGTGCAGCGGTCTCCATTTTTAGATCGCTCTCCAGAATTTCCCGCGTGTTCTCGCCAATCATCAACTTGCCCAGGTCTTGAAGGTTGGGCAAACCATCCAGCATCAAGACCCGTTCAATCAGCTTGTCTGCGTGTTTCATTTCGCCGATGGACTCTTCGTATTCCTTTTTTTTCAGCACATCCAGGCCCCAATTGCCAAAAATGCGCGAATGCAAAAAATACTGATTGATCGCCGTGAGCTCATTCTTCAACTGTGCGTTCAACGCCGCAATCACCTTGCTTGACCCTTTCATGACAACTTCTCCCCTTGCTTTAATGCGAATACGACCGAGTGTAACCCGTCAGAGCACCCGCTTGAAAACCCTTTTCCGAAGCGGTTTACAAAAAAAGCTTGATTTTTTATTCAAGCTTAATAATAATGAGAACACTTCTCGTTTACTTCTTTTCAAGCGAGGTGCCGCAGGTCTGCTGCTCATCTCCTAACTTCGCAACAGTTGGCATCCTCATCAGTGGGCCTTCCTCGTTTGAAAAGAACCCTCCGCACCAGCCAGCCCCGCAAGCCAGTGCACTTTTTTCCTGATACACTTTTTGATACTAATTCTCATTTGCAAAATGGAGTGCACAATTATTGCTTGAATCTGAGAAGATTCATTCGGATGCATTGCAAATCAATTCATGAACACCATGTCTGTTCCAACCCTGAACACCTTTGAAGCCGGGCAACGGTTGAGCAAGGCGGCAACCTTGTTTGCTGTGGTGAGTGCTCACGTGCTGGGTTTGGTGTGGGCGGCACAGCAATTGAGCGTCACGCCGCCCACCATCACACCACCCAGCGTGGTGGGCATCCTGCTTGCGCCTGAACCGAAAACCGTGCCCCCCCCGCCAACACAGCAGGTGAAGCCTCCGCCCAAACTACCCCCCAAGCCCGTGCCAGTGACCAAACCGGAGGTCAAGCCTGTGGCAAAACCGGAGCCTTCGCCGCTTGCCCAAGCCAAATCAGAACCAGCGCCAGAGGCACCTCCAGCGCAAGCCTCTCCCCCGGCCCCGCCGGCCCCTGCTGCGCCTGTGGAACAGGCCAAGCCCGCGCCAGAGGCCATTGAACCAATCACACCGCCCAGCCGTGTGGACGCCAGCCGTCTGGATGCTGAAGACCCCAATTACCCAGCGCTGTCTCGCAGGCTTGGGGAGCAGGGTGTGGTGGTCTTGGACATCCACGTCTTGGCCGACGGCAGCGTGGGCGAAGTCAAACTAAAAACATCCAGTGGATTTGCGCGGCTTGACAACTCTGCAATCCAGGCGGTTAAAACATGGAAATTTCAACCAGCCAAACGCGGCAACAGACCCATTCCACTGTGGTACACACAGTCCGTGTCTTTTGTGCTGAAAAAATAAACAAAACATTTGAATACTGAATGAGGTTTTAAACATGGAAAACAATCCTTACGGCTTGGCCGCAATGTGGGCACAAGGGGACTGGGTGATCAAAGGCGTGGCCATCATGCTGTTGATCATGTCGATTGCCTCTTGGTATGTGATCATCACACGCAGCTTGCGTTTGTATCAATTGCGAAAGAATGTGGGCACCGTGGACCAGTTTTGGCACACCCACAGCTTTGCAGAGGGCTTGCAAGTGCTGGGCAAAGACACGGGCAACCCTTTCCACCACATGGCCATCGAAGGGCAAGCGGCCGTGAATCATCACGCCACCAACAAAGACGACCTCCATGGCCAAATCAGCCTGGCGGACTGGTTGAGCGAGGCCTTGCGCGGTGCCATGGATGAGGCCGCTGAAAAGCTGCAGTCTGGCCTTTCCATCTTGGCGTCGGTGGGTTCCACCGCGCCATTCATTGGCTTGTTTGGCACGGTGTGGGGCATCTACCATGCCTTGGTGGGCATCGGTGTGTCAGGCCAGGCAAGCATCGACAAAGTGGCTGGCCCAGTGGGCGAGGCACTCATCATGACCGCATTTGGCTTGGCGGTGGCCATTCCAGCCGTGCTTGGCTACAACGCACTGACTCGCGCCAATCGCGGTTTGCTGGGCAAGCTAAGCCGCTTCGCCCGGCAATTGCATGCCTACTTCCTGACCGGCTCACCCATGCAAAAAGACTCGGCTGTGCGCACCGTGAGCCTGCAAAAAAAGGGAGCGTGATTCATGTCTTTTGGCAATTACGACGACCAGCAGGAAATGAGCGAAATCAACATGACGCCTTTGGTGGATGTGATGTTGGTGCTCCTGATTATTTTCATCATCACCGTGCCGGTGATCACACACTCGGTCAAAGTGGACTTGCCTCAAGCCACACAAGCGCCCACCGAGGTCAAACCCGATGTGGTGACGCTCACCGTGAACAAAGATGGAAGCCTGCAGTGGAACGACGAGTCGCTCACGCTGGACGATTTGCAATTGCGTTTGCAGGCCGCGGCACAACAAGTCAAGCAACCTGAGCTGCGCATCCAAGGCGATCGCCGTGTGGAATACGAGAAAGTGGTGCAGGTGATGGCCGCTGCACAACGGGCTGGGATTGAAAAACTTGGGTTTGTTACCGAGCCGCAAGGCGCTCGGTGAATGTGGCGAGGTGTTGCGGCGTTTTTATTGTGGCATGCTTTACGCAGGGTAACTTTTTATTTGCTAACGCACGATGGCAACCGCAATCCCCCCCGGACACACATCTCGCTCCATTGGCCCACTGCACCTCAACCTAGATCGCCAGCTCTACAGCGCCGGCCACTTGCTGCAGTTTGAGCAAACCGAGGCATGTCGGCGCCTGGGCGTTTTTGTACATCAATTGTTCAATGGCGAGGTGGTCAACCACACCGAGCAGCGCGCGGCAGGCCATTGGTCACTGCGCGCTGCCGGCAACCCGCAAGCCTATGCCAAGCCAGTGAAGCTTCAAATCCATGGCCGCGACGAGCTTGCACTTGCCCGGTCAGAGCAAGCGCGCATGGAGCAGTTTGCCGATGACGTGCGCCACGGCCGATACACCACTCCCGATGGCCTGGCCTACACCAATGTGTTGCATTTGGGCATTGGCGGCTCCGACCTGGGCCCCCGCCTGTTGCATGACGTGTTCTCCAAACTCAATCTGAACACCGATCGCCCACTGGGCATTCGATTTGTGGCCAATGTGGATTACCACGAAATGCAAAGTGCACTGGCTGCGCTGAATCCCAAAACCACCTTAGTGATCATCGCCAGCAAATCATTTTCCACGCGCGAAACATTGCACAACGCACAACACATTTTCAAATGGCTTGATGCCGCTGGTCCGCAATACCGCACGCGGGCCTTGGTGGCCGCCACGTGCAAACCAGCCAAGGCGGCTGAACTTGGAATTGAAGCGTCGCGAGTGTTTGAGTTTTCAGAAACGGTGGGGGGGCGCTACTCACTGTGGGGCCCCGTGTCCATCGGCATTCGGCTGGTGCATGGCAATGCCGCATTCAATGCTTTGCTGGAGGGTGCAGCCCTCATCGATGGACATGTGCAACAGAGCAGGCCCTCTGAATGCCTACCCACCTTGTTGGCCATGAGCGATTTGTACAACCTGGAGCATGGTGTTGCATCGCTCATGCTGAGCCCCTACGATTCCCGCCTGGGCATGTTGGTGCCCTACCTGCAGCAGTTGTGGATGGAATCGCTAGGCAAAGGGGTGAACAATGAAGGTGAACCACTGGGCAAAACGCCCTGCCCCATTTTGTGGGGCGATGTGGGCACCAATGGCCAGCACGCGTTTTTTCAAATGTTGCACCAATCGCGTGTGGCCAGTGCGGTGGAACTGCTTGCCGTGATCAACCCCGATCATGACGAAACCCAATCGCACCGGGTGCTGCTCTCGCATGCGCTGGCGCAGGCGGAGGCGTTTTCAGTGGGTAGACTCAACAGCCCACAAGAACTGGCTGACCGGCAAAACAATTTCCGCGCCTGCCCAGGGCACCGCCCCGTGCAGATGTTGTTCATGGACAGACTCACCCCCTACGCTTTGGGCGCACTGCTCGCATTGTGGGAACACCGCACCACCGCCTTGGCGGCCATGCAAAACATCAACCCCTTTGACCAATGGGGTGTGGAACTTGGCAAAGTGATTGCAGAAAAACTTGAACAAAGCATACCGCCTGGCAACACACCGGCGGACAACCCGGTGTCTGCCCACCTCATTGCCAATTTCATCGCCAGGCGAATTCGCCCATGAGCCGGTGGGATTGGCAGGCCTTGAACCTTCCACCCTGCGGCTTGGCAGAAAGCCCGCGATTTGCCCATGGCCAGTGGGCCTGGGTGGACATTCAAGCGCGTGTCTTGTACCGCTTGCAACAAGAAGCGCTCTTGCCCAACACCGACCTCACACGCGTGCATGCCCTGCCCTTGCCCGATGAAATCGGCTGTGTGCTGCCCACCGCCATGCCAGAGGATTGGGTGCTGCTGGGCCGCCAAGGCGTGTGGCATTTGCACCAAGAGACCTGCCGACTGGTGCAACACGCACCATTTGACAGCCGCACACACCGCTACAACGATGGCCGAGCCGATGCCCTTGGGCGCATCTGGATTTCCACCCTGGTTGATGCCCGCACCCCCGCCAGCGCAGCGCTTTACCGCATACAAACAACGCAGCCCACGCTGCAGGTGCCAGGCCTCATCGTGGGCAACGGGCTTGCATTCTCACCCAGTGGCAACAGCATGTTTTTAAGCGACACGCGCCACAAAATCATTTGGCGATTCAATTACAACAGCAGCACTGGCGAGCTGGGTGAACGCACCGTGGTGAAGCAATACACGGAGGGCACCGCGCGTCCAGACGGCGCCTGTTTTAGTGACGATGGGAGTTATTGGGTGGCCGTGCTGGAGGGCTACAGGCTGGATCGATTTTCAGAACTCGGGGAATACATCGAAAGCATCCCCGTGCCATTGGCCAAACCGACCATGCCATGCTTTGGCGGGCCTGGGCGCAACACACTCCTCGTGACCGGTGCAAGCGCGTCCAGCGAATTTCCCAATCAGGCTGGGTTTGAACGCATCAGCCTGGTGGCCTGCCACACCCGGTTCACAGGCATGCCAGAGGCCCATGCAAAACCGTTTTGGCCGCACACTCACTTGGAATAACGACTCTCGATCAAATTCTTTTTAAGTCGAGCCAGGTTTTTTTGTACCCCTGCGCCCAAGCCCATGGCCACATGGGTTGCCAAAATATCCACAATGCACAGGTGCAACAAGCGCGACACCATCGGGCTGTACTGCTCGTAGTACTCGCCGTGGTCGGCAGGAATATGAAGTTGAACCGCCTCGGCCAAGGGCGAACCAGAGGCGGTGATCGCCAGTGTGTGCGCCCCCGCCTGGCGCGCAATCCGGTTGGCCTCCAACAAATCTTGGCTTCTTCCAGAGTTTGAAATGGTCAACAAACAATCGGATTTTGTGAGCAGGCTCGCCGCCATGATTTGCAAGTGCCCATCTGAATACGCTTGGGCATTGCACCCCATCCGGAAAAATTTGTGCTCAGCATCTTGTGCCACAAATCCTGAATTGCCCACCCCACAAATCACCATGCGCCCGCCATGCGACAAGCGTTTGAGCAACATTTGGGACGCTTGCTCAATGGGCTTGGCCGGTGCCGTGTTGCGAAAGTTCAGCAGGGTGTGAATGGCGTTGTCGAGCACCTTCTGAATGAGCGTTGTGCCTGTGTCGCCCGCCTGCACGGTTTGATGAATGAAAGGGATGCCGTCATTCATGCTGGCGGCAAGCTTGAGTTTGAAATCGCTCAACCCTTCGTAACCCAGGCTGCGGCAAAACCGCACAACGGATGGGCCACTCACACCGGCGAGTCGAGCCAACTCGCTCACCGGCAAGGTTTGAAAAGCCGCTGGGTCTTTTAGCACCAACCTGGCCACCGCTTGCTCTGCGCTCGAGAACTGCTCAAGCTCCTTCCGAACACGATCGAGCAGGCGCATGTTACCTCTTTGCCCAAGGCTTGGTAATAAAATTACATTGTACTAGTGAATCAAGCCACGCGCTTTCAAGTAGTGCAGCAACACATTGGGCTCAAAAGGTTTGGAGTAAAAGGCATCAATGCCAGCGGCCATGGCCCGCGCATACTCGGCCAGCCTGGAGCCTGCCGTCACGGCCACAATCGGTGTTTTGGTGTGCTGGCTCATTTCACGGATGTGCCGCGTGGCTGCAAAACCATCCATCACAGGCATGTGAAGATCCATCAAAATGGCCTGTATGGCCGCGCTCTCGTCCTGTAGCAAATCCACAGCGGCTTTGCCATTGCCTGCAATCACCACCTGTGCACCCATTTTGCGCAAACGAATGGCGTTGATCTTGGCCACCGTGGGATCGTCTTCCACCAGCAGCAGGGTGAGGTTGCTCAGGGGCAATTCGCCTTGCACAGGGACCCGGGCTTTTGCCTGGGTGCTGGCATGGCCCACGAGTTTCAGGGGCACATCAAAACTCACGCAGGTGCCGTGGCCCTCTTGAGTCACCAAATTGAAATGGCCATCCATCAACTCAAGGTACTTTTTGGCCAAGTAAAAGCCCACGCCCATGCCACCGCCGCCGCGACTCAATCGCTCTGCATGGTTGGAGAAAGGCTTGCCGATTGCGCGTTGCATGGCTGTGCTCATGCCAATGCCATCGTCGCACACCTCAAAGCGCATCACGGGTGTGGGCGTGGTGGTGAATTCAATCGTCACCCGCACTTCACGGGCCTTGGCAAACTTCAAGGCGTTGGCCACAAATCCGTGCATCATGCGGCCCAGCCGCACCCGGTCAGCCTGCACCAGGGGATCAAACTCAAAATACTCCGCGGTGCTCAGCAAACCCACATGCTCGGGGAACAAGCGCTGCACCAGCCTGAGTTTGTCGATCCAAAGCTCACGCAGGTCAAATTCTTCCACCTCCAGGTGCAACTCGCCCAGCATGCTGTCGGCATAGTCCATCAACATGCGCACGCTGCGGGTCACATCCAGGTTGGCGCGGTCCAGGTCCTTAAAAAGTTCTGCCTGCTCTTCATCCAGTTGCGTGACTGACAACTGGTTGAGCATTTCCACCGAGTTGTTCAGGGGTGTGCGCAACTCGTGGCTCACCACATTTAGAAAGTGGTTTTGCTGACGCACCACACGCATCAACTCGCGGGTTTTGTTGCGCAATCGCTCATTGCCCTGCCGCATCTCGTCCAGGAGGCGCGCTTTGTCTGTCATGTCCGAGATGGCGAGGGTGACGTAAGTTTGGTCTGCATGGGTCCACACATTCAAACCAATTTGCACCATGAGGACCTGCCCATCTTTGTGCAGCGCCGGGAAAAATTTTTGCCCGGTCCCTTGACCCATCATGCGGCCCGTTGGTGCTTGCATGAAGCGATCAAACAACACCTGGTGTTGCCCCTTCATGGTTGGGGGCAACAAACAATCAAAAGCCCGCCCCAGCATTTCTTCGCGGCTGTAGCCAAACAGCTCGGCGCAAAATCCATTGACCGCAACCATGCACCCTTGCGCGTCAATGTGCATCAGGCCAACAGGGCTGTGCTCAAGCTGATTGGAGAAAGGGAGTTCAGATTTCACGACATGGCAGGTGTGGGGTGATCATTGCCACACACTTTGCCAGCTTTCAAGGAGGGGGCATGGGAACAGTATCCCAAGAAACACCCCTCAAATTTCACGAATGAAAAATCTGAACTGTTAAGTCATTTAACAAGCAGCCAAAACAAACCCTCAGCGGAAAGCTGGCGAGAACCACCCCTGCTGTGAATTGCCGGGCTTGGCTGGCAAAGGCGTGCCCCCGACAATTTTTTCAGTGGCGGTGCCGTAACGCAGCCAGGTTTGTGTGGGCACCACACCCACCCCGGGCTTGGTGTAATCACACACCCCTTCCGGGAAGATTTGCTTCACCTGTGCTGCAAACGCCGCCGCATCGCGAATCGCTGGGATGCCGGCATAATCCGCGGGGTCCACGGCCTTCAACACACATTTGTTGGCAAGGGTGCGAATGTCGTCGCCCGCCACGGTGCGCGGCGTGCCAAACCGTGTTTGCACCAAGGTCTGTTGCACTGTGGCTATCGGCGAGGTCACTTGTGCAGACTGGCCTGTCGGGTCAAAACTTGCAAAATCAAGCCCGCAGAACTGGTTGCTCACCTGGTCAAAAATTTGGCCAGCCTCGGGGGGAGGTTTTGGAATGCTGCTGGAGCGCGCGTTGGGGATGATGGGCTCTGGGTAAAACAAATTCCCGCTCAGCGGCACAAAGGGGCCATCGTCTGCGTAAATGCTTTGCAGGGAGAGGCACTTGTCTCGGGCCGACGCAGGCTTGTTGCTCACCACTTTGTCGGGCAGGGGTGCGCTGCTGTCGTCGGCTTCAATGTTGCTCAACCAGCGGTCCATCACAATCAAAGCCTCGGTGCTGTACGTGGAGTCGCCGGCCAGCACCAATTGGCCAAACCAGATCACGTGGTTGTCGTGGTGGCCTTGGGTGGCTTTCAAGCGTGCGCGCATTTGCCAACTGTGGAAAGCGTCATGCGCAATGCCGGGGTCGGGCCCACGCAAATCAATGATGGG
>DASUDK010000098.1:0-7300 GCA_036275655.1 Limnobacter sp.
ACAACACACAGTTCAAAGCGGAGCAGGTCAACACCGCGATCGCCATCGGCTTGATACAACGCAATCCCAACAACACATCGCAACTCATACTCACCACCAATGGCAACGGGTACTACTCCGCCAAAAACCCAAACACACAACCCTCAACTCAAACACCACCAACGTCAACTCAAGCACAACAAGTCACCGAGCAAGATAGAGCAGACGCTTTCTTGGCTGCAGTTCAATCTTTTCCAAGTTGGACTTCTACGATCACAGACCGAGGCATGCAAAGAACCATTCGATTGAATGCATTTGATGTGCTGGACAGCGCTCACCGAGGGCATGGCGACGGGCAGTTTGGAAGTTCAGACATAGACATCGTGGCTCGACGCAGCGGCGATACTCCAAGCAGAAGACTTGCGGCACTGGCCCGCTATGCCCAGCAGTATGGTATTTTGGATTATATCGCCAGAAACTCCGGTCCAGGCCAGCGATACAGCGGTGTGTTTAACGATGGGTACATCCACAGGGGCATGGATAATTATGTCCGCAGTTTGCCTGCGGATAGAGTGACGCTGGTGTATACCACCGCAGCCGATGGTTCGGTAACCATCACCGAACGGCGATAGTGAACTTTAGCGAGTCGTTTTTCCCAACGCCATCACCGCTTTAAACACCTCGGCCGCAAGCTCGAGGTGTTGTTTTTGAATGTACTCGTCTTCCTCGCAATCCTGGTAAATCATCCGGGCAAGCTTCACATTCACAATCACGGGCACGCCGTGTTTTTTGGCGGTCTCGCGGATGGCCAAGGCGTCTTCGTCCACGCCCATGGCCACGATGTAGGGCAGGTCGTGTTTGCCTGGCTCGTAATCGAGCGCCACCGAAATATGGGTTGGGTTGGCCACCACCGCTTTGGCGCCAGACACCCGGCTCAACGAGGCGTTTAGCAAGCTTTGATGCATTTGTTTGCGCTTGCCTTTGAGGTGGGGGTCGCCCTCACTTTGCTTGTATTCGTCGCGCAAATCCTGGTCACTCATGCGGAGGTTTTTAATCAAGTTGTTGCGCTCCATCACCCAGTCAATCAGCGACAGCACCACAAACACCGCAAGCGTAAAAATAACCACACGCTGCAAAATATCCATCAGCAAAATGAAGAGCTGATCCAGCCCTGCCCGGAAGCTGTAAAGAATTTCAGACACGCTGCCTGCAAAGACCAAGTAGGCCACCATGCCCAGCACCAGCACCTTGACCACCGAAAGCAGCAGTTGAACCAGTGACTTTTTGGAGAACATGTTTTTGATGTTGCCCACCGCATCCATTTTTTTGAAGGAGGGTGTGGCCGCCTCGGGGGAGGCCCGCAAGCCCACCTGGGCCACAGTGGACACCAACCCCGCCACAGCGCACACCAAGGCCACCGGCAAGGTTGCCAACATCAGCAGCTCAAACGCCTGATCCACCAAAGATTCGGAGAACCCAACCCCAGGTCGCAAACCATGCTTCACGATGTTGCCCACAAGCTCCGAGAAATGTTCTGTGAACAGATGCCCCATCCAAAAAAACAGCATGTAAAACGCCGCCAATTTGATGATGATGCCTGCGTCTTTGCTGACCGCCACTTGCCCTTTTTTTCGGGCGTCTTCCATTTTTTTGGCGGTTGGTTTGTGCTTTTTTTCTCCGCTCATGGCGCAGCCCCCAGCAACAGGTTCAAAGCGTCGCTGTAGTCTTTGAACAAGCGAAAAATTTCATCCTCGGCAAAATGAAGCATCACCAACAAAGCAGCAATGCCGAAAATGCTGCGCAAACCAAATTGAAGGTTGTACACCTGCAATTGCTGGGCAAAGGCCGAAACAATTTCTACACAAAGCTCCACCACCAACACGGCGACCAACACAGGGCCGGAAAGGAGCACAGCAAAGGCAATGTGGTCAGCCACCATTTGCAACAGGGTGACCAACCACGTGGACAGGGCACTGATTTCAATCATGCCGGGTGGCATCAGCAGGTAGCTGTTGAGCAAATGCACGCTGACCGCATGCAGGCCCGGCCCAGCAAGCACCAAGGCGGCAAAGAGGTAACCAAACAGGGTTTCCAGGGGGAGTTCTTCCCCGCTGTCGTTGCCTGTGGCTTGGGCTGCAAATGTGGCGCCGCGGTAAACGTCGATCAAGGCGCCAAAGGCGCGAAAGGCCGCGTAGGGCATGAAAATAATCATGCCCATGAGCGCGCCAATCAGCACCTCGCTCATGAAGGTGAGCACCGTGTACGCGGGTGCTTTGAGCTCGGTGGCCAAGCCAAAGCTGCTTGCAAATGCGGGGTACGCGACCAAGCCAGTGGCAATGGCCATCTTGATGAGTGTGCTGGCGGCGCCTTTGTTGAACACCGGGAAAAACCACATGAATGCTGCGGCGCGCGGCATGAAGTAGGTGAGCACTGCGATGTATTGTCGCAGGGCATCGTCAGCGCCTTGCAGCTCTTCGATCATAGGCGGGACTGCTTGTGCGCAATCAAACTAAAAATGTCGCCCGTGAAATCGATCATCAACTGCGACATCCAAGGCCCCAGGGCCAACAGGATGACCGTCACCCCCACGAGTTTGATGGCAAAAGGCAAGGCTTGATCTTGCAATTGAAACACAGCCTGCAAAAAACCCAACAGCAGCCCCAACACGCTGGTGACCAACACCACTGGACCAGCCACCAGCAGGGTTAAAAACAGCGTTTGTTTGATGTAGTAGATCAGCATGTGGTTTTACACCAAGTAAGAGTCCACCAGCCCCTGGAGCACTTTGGCCCAGCCCTCCACCGCCACAAACAATGCGATTTTGGCGGGCACGGTGATGGACATGGGGGAGACCATCATCATGCCCAGCGCCATGAGCGCGCTGGAGACCGCAAGGTCGATGATCACGAAGGGCAGATAGAGGTAAAGGCCGATGCGAAATGCCTCTGCAAGTTCCGAAGCAACAAAAGCCGGCAACACCACGAAGAGGTCGGATTTATCGACTGGGGGTGCGCTGTACTTGGCTTGAAACCGTTGGGCAGTTTGATGAAAGCTGTTGAGATAATCGGGGTTGGTGTTGGCCAGCATGAAGGTCTTGAAGGGTGGCACCGCGGCATTGATGGAGGTCAGCACTTCGGTGCCTGTATCAGGCATTTGACCATTGGGAGCAAAACGCCCTCCGGCGTCGGTGAGCACTGGCCCCATCACCAACAGCGACATCACCATGGCAATGCCGTACAACACCATGTTGGAAGGCACCTGCTGCACACCAATGGCATTGCGCAAAATGAGCAGCACCGCAGAGAATTTCAAAAACGAAGTGGCGGTGACTGCCACCAGTGGCAGCAAGGACAAGGACGAAATGGTGACAATTAATCCGATTGGATTGATGGGATCGGTGCTCATGGTGCGTTAAGCCAGGCGTTGGGTGACTTGCACCATCAATTGGTCTTTGAAATGCACCAACTCCCCCTCCAGCAGTGGCTCGCCATTCACGCACACCGTGACCATGGGCAAACTGTGCCGACCCAATTCAATCAGGGTACCGGGCTCTGCGGCACACAGCTCACTCAAGGGGATGCTGGTGTGGCCCACCAACACGTCCAACTCCACCAACTCGTGCGTGGGGTCATTGGGCGCAGAGTCCCGCTGCGTTGCAAATTCGAGTTCTAGATCGTCATCGTGCATGGTGTAAATAACCTCATATTGATTGCGCGGTTGACCCACACGGGTGGTGCGGCAGAAACCCAGCAAGATTTGGCTTGCGTCGTCTTGCTGGGCGGTGCGCAGGGCCAACAAATCGCCCGGGTGGAGTTCAGCCACCTCGGCAACAGACCAATGGCGTTTGAGCAAATGCAGCCCCAGCGCCACGGGAGAGCGTATGCGCAAGGACCATTCCCGCTGGCGGTTCATGAAATGATGGCAATAATTGCGTGCCTCCGCCTCTAAGCGGTCGAGGGTGGCGGTGTTGGCCAGGCAAAGCACTTTGCTGCGGCCTTGATGGTCCAGAGACAAGTGCTCCAATGGCACACCGTGCTGAGCCAATTGGGGGATTTCAGCGCAATCCGCAAAACCCTGCACCTCAAAACCCAGAATCGACTCCAACTCTTGCAGCACCGCCTGCAACACTGGCAATAGGGGCACGGTGGATAGATTGGCCTGCGCCGTCAAGGCCGGGGTGGCCAGCATGCCCGTGCGTTGGTACACATACTCGCCCTCCACCCCCACGTGAATGCAATCGCCCTCTGCGTCGATGGCCGCCAGCCAAATCAAGTTGGTGCAAACATTGGAAGGCGGCATGCCGGTGGTTCTGCGCAAGGCCAGTGTGGCCAATCGACCTGTGTTGAATGGGTACACACGCTGTGAGATCCCAAGGCGAGGCGCATACACAGCACAAGCCAAGGGTGCATGGTGCACGCGAGCCAAAGACGACAGATCGAATGTCTCAATCGCATCGACATGCTCCGCAGGGCTCTCAGTCATTTCCATAATTGTCTTTCCAGTACTTCTTCAATGCCCAACAGGCGCTTTTCGGCGTGCTGAACAATGGCTGCTTTTTCTTCGACCAAGCTGGAGGCTTGGGCGCGCTGCGACTCCAGCGTGTCGACTTGTTCGAGGGCCTTACGAATGTTGTGAATGCCTTGGAGTTTTTCGGCTTGAAAGGCTGCCAGACGGTCGATGTTGACCAACTTATCACTGAGCAAGCTGGCCAAACCATCCCTTTGGAAGGTGAGGGCTTGTTGCTCTGTGGTGGCCACATGGTCTTTGCCCTGTTGCACCGCCTGCTCAGCCTGGAGCAGGGCTTGTTTGCTTTGCTGATGCTCGCGGCGACGGGCGCCCACGCGAAGCGCCCTTATTGCCCGAATTTGCTGGATTTGAAAGGCCACTGTGTCCATGTTCAGCGCCGTTGCACCAGCTGCCTGAAGTTGGCCACAACACCCTCCAGGGTGCCCAGTGCAGAGTCTGGGGACTGCGGCTGAAACCGATCCTGTTTGCACCAATCATCCAGCAAGGGTTTGATGCGCACGGCTTCATCCACCAAGGGGTCTGCACCCGGTTTGTATTCGTTGAGCCGAATGAGCAACTCCACCTCTTGGTAGGTGGCGTAGGCCTGCCGAACCAGCGCCGCCGCGTCCGCCGCTCGTGTGGAAGTGACATGGCTCATCACGCGAGACAGACTCTTGAGTGGGTCAATGGCCGGGAAGTGATTGCGCTCCACCAGTTTGGGGCTCAGCACGATATGGCCATCAAGCAAACTTTTTGCCTCACTGGCAATGGGATCGTCTTCAATGCGCTCGCCTTCCAACAGCACGGTGTAAATGGCGGTGATGTTGCCTTGGCTGGTGCGGCCAGATCGCTCAATCAACTCCGGCAACACCGTGTACACCGAGGGAGTAAAGCCAGTCTGCGTGGTGGGCTCCCCCGCCATCAAACCGATTTCCCGCTGCGCACGCGCCAAACGGGTGAGCGAGTCAATCACCAGCAGCACCGATTTGCCCTGGTCACGCAGGTATTCGGCAATCGATGTGGCGGTGAATGCAGCGCGCACCCGTTCAATGGGCGATTTGTCGGAGGTTGCGCACACAAACAGGCTTTTCTGGCGCATCTCTGGGCTGATTTCACGCTCCATGAATTCTCGCAACTCGCGGCCCCGTTCGCCCACCAAACCAAACACCACAGCATCCACTTGCGCACCCCGAACAATCTGCGCCATCAAAGTGCTTTTGCCACAGCCCGGGGGTGCAAATATGCCCACCCGCTGCCCCACGCCCAGGGTGAGCAAACCATCAATGGCCCGAACCTGGGTGGACAAGGCTTGTTCAATCGGTGGGCGCTGGGTGGCAGGCGGTGCTTGGCGCAACACAGGCTGGGCAAGCTCGCTGTTGGAGAGCACGCCCAAACGGCGATTGTGAGGTTGCTCCATGTCGCGGCCCATGCCATCGAGCACGCTGGCAAATTGATTGTGCTGAACTTCGACGCAGTGCTGCCGCCCCAGGGGCATCACTTTGGCACCCAAAGAGATGCCCACCACCGATTCGAGGCAAGATATGGTGGCCTCTTGGGGATTGAACGCAATCACTTCACCCAGCACCGTGTGACCTGCGTCGGTCTCGATTTCGCACAGTTCGCCACGGCTCACATCGGGCAAATTGGCTTTGAGCGTGGACACAATGATTGCATTGACGTACCCCACTTTGCGTACAGGCTTGAGGCGTGCAAAGCGCCCAACCAGTTGTTGTACAAACTGGCGATCTGCCTCCGACTGCGGGCTTTGTGACGAAGTCACAGCGTCACCTCGTAGGTGGTGTCGCCTTGAAGAATGACTTTGCGAGGGGCAATGGACACCACCTCGAGCCCTTGAAAATCACCACCAATGTAGAGCATGGTGCCGTCACGCAGGATCAAGGCCGGTCTGGCGCCCAACACAATCCTCTCCACGTCCAGTGCATCAATGATTTTTTGCTCCTCCGTGAATTCAAGCTTGGCCTGTATGGTCACGTATTGGCCGTAGTCCATGGTTTGGCGCACCAGGGCGCGTTCAAACAAGGTGGTTTGAGCGCGAGACAGCATGGCATCAATCGACACACTGGACCCATGGATTTCAACCTGAAAATGCTTGGCCTGCAAACGCTGAGCAAAGTCGCGCATCTCTTGCGCCACGTTGTTGGCCATGTGATGCTCCAGGGGCGACACAGCGGGCTCGGCCCCGAGGGTGTTGTTGTCGTGCTGTGGATGCGGAAGCACGCTCGCCTCCGATTTGACCACGCCCGCTGTGCCAAAAAAGACCACGGTTGCGGTGATCATGACACTGAATAAAAACAAAAGCCCAAACCAGGCGCGCATGCCGAGGTTGCGCAGCAGGCGTGTCAATTCGTGACTCATCCTGGCAAAGCGGTCACCAAACAAGGTCGCAATGTTGTAGTGCTCAACCACAGATTGAATTTCTAGCTGCACCTGCCGAAAATCGAGTGTGGCCATTTGCGATGGCAAAATCAGATCCACCGACTCTTGGCTTTGACCCGAGCGAATCCGCGACTCGCCGTGTGCAGACTCCAACTGGTATTTTCTACCCACTTTGCGAATGGTCAGCAGTTGATCGGGCATGCCGGCATCGCACAAAAACACGTCGGCTTTTGCGCTCGCGCCCAGGGTGATGACCGACTTGTCCAAGCGCCAGCTGGCGCCCGCATGCAGACCAGACTTGGCCTTCACTTGCAAGAAAATCATGTCGACATCCTTTCATTAGAGTCGTTGGTTTGTTCAGGTTCTTCGAGGTAAATGTTGCCAAGTATTTCAATCTCTAGATGGGATGAGATTTCTT
>DASUDK010000099.1:0-2624 GCA_036275655.1 Limnobacter sp.
AGAACGGCACACATGTAGCCGCGCTGCATTGATTATAATTTCTGGGCCCGCGCAGTCCAGTGCTGCAACCGGCCTTGGCCCGGATTTTGAGTCAATCGCCCACTTTTTCACCCTTTTTGTGGTTCAGTTGTGTCCTTAAAAGAACAAATTCACCCCAACACGCCCACCATCGTGTATCCCGAGGAATTGCCCGTCTCGCAAAAACGCGAAGACATCATGCGCCTCATTGCTCAACACCAGGTGGTGATTGTGTGTGGCGAAACCGGCTCGGGCAAAACCACCCAGCTTCCCAAAATGTGTTTGGAGCTGGGCCGTGGTTTGCGTGGCCAGAGCATTGTTCACACCCAACCCAGGCGGCTGGCCGCCACCGCCACGGCCAAGCGCATTGCTGTGGAATTGCAGAGCGAGCTTGGGCAATGGGTGGGTTACAAGATCCGGTTTCAGGAACAGGCCAGTGCCCAAACAGCCATCAAACTGGTGACTGATGGCATTTTGCTGGCTGAAAGCCAAACCGATCCGCTCTTCAAGAAATACGACACCATCATCATTGACGAGGCTCACGAGCGCAGCCTGAACATCGATTTCCTCTTGGGCTACTTGAAGGACGTGCTCGGCAAACGGCCCGACCTGAAATTGATTGTGACCTCGGCGACCATTGATGCACAGCGCTTTGCTGAGCACTTTCAGGATGTGAGGGGTTTGCCCGCGCCGGTGATCGAGGTGTCTGGCCGGCTGTACCCCGTGGAGGTGCGCTACAAAGACCCGGCAGACTTTGACACCCAAAGGAAGAAGAAGCAGCAGCCAGGTACCCCCGAGCCCGACGAAGTCGACGAAGACGCTCTGCAGGCGGCTGCCCTGGATGCGGTGGAGGAGCTATGCAGGGAGGGCCAAGGCGATATTTTGATGTTCTTGCCGGGCGAGCGGGAAATTCGAGACATGGCCAATTTTTTGGGCAAGAACCTGCGCCAGAACATCGAATTGTTGCCTCTGTTTGCACGGCTGACTGCCCAGGAGCAAGACCGGATTTTCAAGCCCAGCGGGCGCCGCCGCGTTGTGTTGTCCACCAACGTGGCCGAAACATCGCTCACTGTGCCTGGCATTCGTTACGTGGTGGACACCGGCGTGGCGCGGGTGAAGCGTTACAGCTACCGCAACAAGGTGGAAATGCTGCAAATCGAGCGCATCTCCAAAGCCTCTGCCAACCAGCGGGCAGGGCGTTGCGGGCGTGTGGCCAACGGCATCTGCATACGCCTGTACAGTGAGCAAGACTTCCAGGCGCGTAGTGATTTCACCGACCCGGAGATTTTGCGTTCATCCCTGGCGGCCGTGATTTTGCGCATGAAAAGCCTGCATCTCACTGAGGTGGAAGAATTTCCATTTTTGCAGCGCCCAATGGGCCGGGCCATTGCCGACGGCTATCAACTGTTGACGGAGCTTAATGCTTTGGACGACGCGGGCCAACTCACCAAGATTGGCCGTTCTCTGGCCAAGCTGCCATTGGACCCACGCATTGCACGCATGCTTTTTGATGCAGCCCACCGAGCCTGCCTGGCCGAGGTGCTGGTGCTGGCGGCGGCCCTGTCCATCCAAGACCCCCGCGAACGCCCCCTGGATGCACAGGACGCCGCAGATCAAGCGCAGCAGGAGTTTCAGGACCCCGAGTCGGATTTCATGTCCTTCCTGAAACTCTGGAATTATTACCAAGGTTTGCGTGGAAAAGAATTGAGCAATCGCGAGATGAAAACCGCGATGCAACGCAAATTCCTGTCAGCCAACCGCTTGCGTGAATGGACCGAGGTGCATCAACAGCTCAGTGCCATGGCCAAAGAGCAGCATTGGAAGGTCAACGCCTTGCCTGCCAACTACGACCAAATCCACATGGCGCTTATGTCGGGTTTGCTGGGCAACCTGGGCCTGAAGCACGAAACGGAACCGGTCTACCTGGGGGCACGTGGCATCAAGTTTGCCATTCACCCAGGCTCCAATCTGTTTAAAAAAGGGGGCAAGTGGCTCATGGCCGCCGAGCTGGTGGAGACGACTCGCCTGTATGCCCGCTGTGTTGCAAAAATCCAGGCCGAGTGGATTGAAAAGGTCGGCGAACATCTGGTCAAGCGCAACCACAACAACCCCCATTGGGAGAAAAGCTCTGGCCAGGCGGTGGCCATGGAAACAGGCACCATTTATGGCTTGCCCATTTACTCGCAAAGGCGCGTCAGCCTTGCCCGTTTCGACCCCGAAGGGGCGCGCAGCCTGATGATTCAGGAAGGCCTGGTGCCTGGGCAAGTCAAAACAAACCTTGCTTTTTACGCACACAACCAACGCCTCATCGAAGAAATTGAAAAGCTGGAGCACAAGGCTCGCCGGCAAGACATTTTGGTCGACGATGCGTTGATTGCCCAGTTCTACGACGAACACCTGCCCAAGGGGGTTTATAACCAGCAAACCTTGGAGAACTGGGCCAAGCAAGCCAGCAAGGCCGACCTGGATGCGCTCAAGCTCAACAAAGAGGATTTGCTGAGCAAGCGGGCAGGGGGCATCACCACCGAGTTTTATCCAAAGAAACTCGACATGAGTGGCATGTCCTTCGATCTCAATTATCACTTTGAGCCGGGCAGCCCACGCGA
>DASUDK010000100.1:0-6830 GCA_036275655.1 Limnobacter sp.
TGCGCGTGTAGGGCTGTGGCGACACCGTGGGCAACTGGATGGGCACGCCCAAACGCGCCGCCATGGGGTACACCGAGGCCTTCCACACGCGTGGCAGGTATTCGTCTTCGGGTTTTAAAGTAGGTGTTGGGTGGGGGCGCAATTCAAAGGGCATCCACTCAATGTGCACAGGCAAACCCTCGGCGGCCTCTTGGATGATGCGCTCGCCCAGCAAGCAAAACGGACACACAAAATCTGTCCAGACATGGATGGTGATGGGGGTGTGGGGTGCTGCGTTCATTGTTGTATTTTAGCGTGAGTCCCCCACAAGCAAAACGAAGTTTGTAACCCCAGTGATCTATTTCGTACCCTAAGGTAATCTTGACTTTACAAATTTAAAGCTCATGAAGTACGCGCACGAAGTACGTGGCCCAGAGGTACCTGCATGCATGAAATCGGTGATGAGCCTCCATTTCGATGGGAGTGTGTTGACTATTCGAACTGCATCCGGATTATTGAAAACCTACAACGCAGTCTCTGGTAAACCTTTAAACAAAAAATTCGACTACTCAGCAGAGCGACAGACTGCCGCCAATCAAGGCCCCATACCTGAGGGACATTACTGGATTAACCCATCCGAAATGTGGGAAAACAATTTAATTAAAAGTGCGCTTCGCTCACCTCGATCTGCGTGGGGAGACTATCGACTCACAATTCGCGTAAGCCCTGGAACCAAAACGCATGGTCGTGGTGGATTCTTTATACACGGCGGGGATATGCCCGGCAGTGCCGGATGTATTGACTTGACCCATGCAATGAACAGATTTGTGAAGGATCTAAGAGATTTGCTTGGCCCTTCCCTAAATTGCCATGTGCCATTGACAGTGGAGTACGGCGATGCCAAATAAAACCACTTTCTTATTCATATTGTGGGCTTTGCCACTGATTGCGCATGCCGAGGTACTCGACAAACTGCCGCAGGTCCACGACATGTGGATGCACAACCTGTTGGGCGTTTTAATTGCTTACCTGGGATTGCGTTTGCATTGGACTGTGTTTTTACTCGCTGTTTCCTACCAGAGCTTGTGGTTTGCCAATCTACTGATGGACTTGCATTCGTTTGACCTCGGCCCTGCGATTATTGCGGAGGCTGGGAATCAATACGCTGTTAACGCGCATGCAGCAGTGGGTGTTTGGGTGGTTGCGGTGGTCGGATTGTGCTTTTGGAGCGCTAAACGAAAGGCAGCCAAGAAGTAGAAGGCGCTTGCCCCGCCCTTGCCGCAAAATCCGCATGGACTTCAATTCTCTCCGACCAAAAATTGGCTAAAAATTCTTGATCAAGACAGCTGCTCACGCCCCTGCCGCGAGCCTCACTGGCGCTCGCCTATGGCAAGGTCGATTCTCCCAGCTTCGCTCTTTGCATGGGCGAAGATTCGGTGGCCTCTTCGATGATGCGCTCGCCCAGCAAGCAAAACGGACACACAAAATCTGTCCAGACATGGATGGTGATGGGGGTGTGGGGTGCTGCATTCATCGTGGAAGTTTAACTCAGGGGGACGACGTATGAATGCACCCTCCAGTCAAACTGGATTTGTATATACAAAAATAGAACTTTCTAATCACAAAACACACATAAAAGACAGGTGAAAGTCAGATGAATCGATCTTTTTGGCATTTAACTGGACCCAGTTTAATTTAGAACTGCACGTCAAAAATGCCATTTATTGCTGGATTGAGGTCACTTTTTGTATATACAATGAGGTCGTTAATTGAACATCAAAGTGTCTCAGAGGGTGTTGGAGAAGCTCGCAACCAAACACCAGGTGCAGCTCAAACATGTTGAGCAATGCTTCATGAATAGAGAATTTTCGTTTTTGGAAGACACGCGCGAAGGTCGAGGAACGAATCCTCCGACGCTTTGGTTTATCGCAGAGACCGACCAACTTCGGGAATTGAAGGTTGTTTTCGTTGGACATCCGGATGGAACGATTGAGTTGAAATCGGCATTTCCGCCAAACGACACTGAAAAAAGTATTTACAGAAAAAGGTCACAAGAGAGGTAACACATGAGCAAATCACAGAAAGAGGATCAATGGGACTCCAGAGCACTCGGCGCTAGCTTAGAGCATGCGCGAGTGCCCATTGAGCACGACAAAGTTGCAAAAGCCATCGACGACGGTCTAGAGCTACAAATGATCTCTATCCGACTGCCAAAAAAGTTGATTGAGGAATTTAAGTTAATTGCGCACGTACATGGCCTTGGGTATCAGCCACTCATGAGGATTGCGCTGTCCAGATTTGCAGAGTGCGAAATCAAACAAATTCTCACGGAGGTTGCAGAAAAGCAAAGCGCTGGCCAACAAATTCTGAAACCACTCAAGGATGCAGCTTGATAGCGGCGCACTGAGCTTTTCGACCACAAATAAAAAAAGCCCAGTCAACACACTGGGCTTTTTTATGAATTTCTGGCGGAGAGAGGGGGATTCGAACCCCCGATAGGCTATTAACCTATACACGCTTTCCAGGCGTGCGACTTAAACCACTCATCCATCTCTCCGCGTGGTCAAGCGCGAGAGTATAGCAAACTTTTACATTGCAGCGCCACAAAATTGCCATTTTTCAGAGGGATTCGGGCGAGCGCAGCACGCGCATCACGGCGGGGGCCTCAATGGGGTCTCTGCCCCTGTTGGAGCCCAGCCACATGGCCAGCGCTGCCAGGGGAATGGTGAGCACACCCGAGGCCAGGCCGCTGATGCCAAACACGGCAATGGCATCCAGGTTGAACATGGCCATGAAACTGGCGTTGGACACCGCCAGGTACACGGTGGAGCATAGAAAGCCGGTGACCATGGCCCACAAAGCGCCACGGCGGGTGGCCCTGGCCCAAAAAATGCCAGCCACCAAAGGCACAAACAGGCTGGAGGCGGCCAATGCAAAGGCTGACCCCACCAGCACCACGATGTTGCCAGGCTGCAGGCTGGTGATCCACGCGGCCAACAGGGCAGCGCTGAGCAAGGCAATTTTGGACATGGTGACGCGACGTTGGGAGGTGGCCTCGGGGTCTAACACGCGGTAGTACAGGTCGTGAGAGAGACTGCCCGCAATGGCCAGCAAAAGTCCATCGGCCGTAGAAAGCGCGGCGGCCAAACCACCGGCTGCAATCAACCCGGACAAAAAGAAAGGCATGCCCGCGATCTCGGGCGTGATCAGCACCAAAATATCGGGGCTTAAGCCAATTTCGGCAAATTGCACCACGCCATCCATGTTCACATCCTGCAAGGTGGCCAAACCGGGCAACACGCGGGACCATGCGCCTATCCAGTTGGGAATTTCGTCGTAACTCAAACCCACCAGATTTTCATAGACCACCACTTTGGCCACCAAGCTCAACCAGGGCGCTGCCAAGTAAATCACCAGAATACATCCCAAAGCCACCACCACCGACCACCGGGTTTGGGACGCATTGGGCGTGGTGTAAAACCGGATGATGATGTGGGGCAGTGCCACGGTGCCGCACATCAAGGTGAAAGCCACCGCCAAAAAGTTAAACAATGCGCCACTGTTGGCCAGGCCCGCTTCGTCCTGCACAGAGCCAAAGTGTGGCACGCTGGCTTTGACCTTGTCCAAGTAACGCTGGCGCTCCTGGCTCCATTCGCGCTTGGCTGCAATGGGGTTGTCGGGAAATTCCCGGAGCACCCGCTCGGCCGCTTTAATTTCTTGAAAACTTGAGCCATCGTAGCGCGCGAGTTCCAGGTTTTTTCGGCGGGCTTCATAGCCCTCTGCCCAGGAAGATGGGAGGCTGTCGATGAGCAGTTGGTAGCGGTCTGCTTCTTTGAGATAGATGTTGCGAACCTCGGCCTCGGCCGGGTCGGTGAAAAACTTGCGCTCCTGGTCGCGCACATACTCTGGATAGCTGCTGGGTTTGCCCTCACTCAAGATGTGGGCACGGCCTTGGCCGGTGTAGCTCATCACTGCGCCCACACACACCATCATGGCCAAAATCATCACAATGTACTGGGCCACCGCGGTCCAGGTGACGGCCCGCATGCCCCCCAAAAACGAGCACACCAAGATACCGGCCAATCCAAAAAACACACCGATGCCAAACTCGACACCCGCGAAGCGAGAGGTGATCAAGCCCACGGCGTAAATTTGAGCAATCACGTACACAAAAGACACGGTGATGGTCACCAGCACACAGATAAGGCGCACAGCCCTGCCCTTGTCCAGCCCGGCGTAGCGGGCGGCCAAAAAATCACCAATCGAGAAAAAGGCAAACTTGCGCAGGTAGGGGGCGATCAGCAAGGCGATCAATACAAAGCCACCGGTCCAGCCCACCAACAAGGCGAGCGCCTCAAAACCACTGTAGAACAGGGTGCCGGCCACCCCAAGAAAGGAGGCTGCGCTCATCCAGTCGGCTGCGGTGGCCATGCCGTTGTAAGCGGCTGGCACCGAACGCGAGGCGACGAAGTACTCCTGCATGTCGCTGGTGCGGCTGAGCAAGCCAATCACAGCGTACCCGCCCAAGGTCACGAAAATAAAAAAGTAACCGATCCACTGGCGACCAACGCCGTAATCCTCCATCACTGCAGCGGCCACAATGCACAGCAAAAAGCCAAACGTGAGCACGGAAAAAAATCGGGTCAAGCCCAATGTGAAACTCATGCAGCGCCCCTGAAGAACTGCCTCACGCAGAACGAAAAAAACCAGCCCACCTTCGTGGGACTGGTTTTTTTTCGTTGCGCTGGGCGCTGGTTCAAGGCCTTGACCCGGGTCAGTTGGATTTGCTCAACTGATCCAGGATGGCCGGGTTCTCCAAGGTGGAGGTGTCTTGGGTGATTTGCTCACCCTTGGCCAGGCTGCGCAACAAACGGCGCATGATTTTGCCAGAGCGGGTTTTGGGCAGGTTGTCACCAAAGCGGATTTCTTTGGGTTTGGCAATTGGGCCAATGTCCTTGCCCACCCAGCCTTTGAGGTCGTTGGCCAGCTTGGCACGGGCCTCTGCATCTGCTGGGCGGTCACCCTTCAACACCACAAAAGCCACAATGGCTTCGCCGGTCAAATCATCGGGGCGCCCCACCACGGCGGCTTCTGCCACCAACTCGTTGGCCACCAGGGAGCTTTCAATTTCCATGGTGCCCATGCGGTGGCCAGAGACGTTCAACACGTCGTCGATTCGACCCATGATGGTGAAGTTGCCTGTGTTTTTATCACGCACCGCGCCGTCGCCAGCCAGGTATAACTTGCCGCCCAATTCGTCGGGGAAGTAGCTCTTTTTGAAACGGTCTGGATCGCCCCAAATGGTGCGGATCATCGAAGGCCATGGGCGTTTCACCACCAAAATACCACCTTGGCCATTGGGCAAGTCGCCACCGGTTTCGTCCACCACCGCGGCCATGATGCCGGGCAATGGCAATGTGCAGGAGCCGGGCACCAGCGGTGTTGCACCAGGCAGCGGTGTGATCATGTGGCCACCCGTTTCGGTTTGCCAGAAGGTGTCCACAATTGGGCACTTTTCGCCACCCACGTTTTTGTAGTACCACATCCAGGCTTCGGGGTTGATGGGCTCACCCACCGAACCCATGAGGCGCAAGCTGGAGAGGTCGTAGCTCTTGGGATGCACTTTGTCGTCGGCCTCAGACGCCTTGATGAGCGAGCGAATTGCGGTGGGCGCTGTGTAAAAAATGGTCGTTTTGTGACGCTGGATCATCTCCCAGAAACGGCCAGCATTGGGGTAGGTGGGCACGCCTTCAAACACAATTTGCGTGGCACCCACGGCCAGTGGACCATAAGCGATGTAGGTGTGGCCGGTGATCCAACCAATGTCGGCCGTACACCAAAACACGTCGTTTGGCTTGATGTCGAAGGTCCACTTCATGGTGAGCATGGCCCACAGCAGGTAACCGGCTGTGCTGTGCTGCACGCCCTTGGGTTTGCCGGTGGAGCCTGAGGTGTAAAGGATGAACAGTGGGTGCTCGGAGTCCACCATCTCTGGCGCACACACATCGCTTTGCTTGTCGGCCAGGCTGTGAAGGTACTGGTCGCGCCCGGCCTGCATGGCCACATCGCCACCAGTGCGCTTGTACACAATCACATTCTTCACGGACTCGCATCCCCCCAGGCTGAGGGCCTCGTCCACAATCGATTTGAGGGGCAGTTGCTTGCCGCCACGCACTTGCTGGTCTGCGGTAAACACCGCCACGGCGCCTGTGTCCACAATCCGGTCTTGCAAAGCCTTGGCCGAGAAACCACCAAACACCACCGAGTGGGTTGCACCAATGCGGGCGCAGGCCTGCATGGCGGCCACACCCTCCACGCTCATGGGCATGTAAATCACGACACGGTCGCCTTTTTTTACACCCAGGCTCTTCAGGCCATTGGCAATTCGGCTTACCTTGCCCAGCAACTCTTTGTAGGTCACGCGGGTCACCTGGCCGTCGTCGGCTTCAAAAATCAGTGCCACTTTGTCGCCCAGGCCAGCCGCGATGTTTTTATCGAGGCAGTTGGCCGATGCATTCAGTTCGCCACCGGTGAACCACTTGTAAAAAGGCGCGTTGGATTCGTCCAGCACTTTGCCATATGCCTTTGCAAACTGAAGGTTTTCTTTGGCCAGTCGCGCCCAAAACCCTTCAAAGTCGGTCTCGGCCTCTTTGCACAAGGCGTTGTATGCATCCATGCCGCCAATGGCTGCGCTGCGCTGCCAGTCGGCGCTGGGTTCAAACACACGGGTTTCGTGCGATACGGATTCGATTGATGACATCCTGTCCTCCAAGGGTTACTGAGTTTTCTATTAATTTGATTTGCATAAACAATAGGCAAAAGCTCTTACTCTCACCTTACACCATGGCGCA
>DASUDK010000101.1:0-20407 GCA_036275655.1 Limnobacter sp.
CCAGGGCGATGGTGGGGCGATACAAGCGCTCTTTGATGCGCGCGGCCAATATGCCAATCACCCCCTGGTGCCAGCCCGCATTGGCCACCACCACGCCAGCCGATGGCTTGTCTTGCTGGATGAACTGCTCAATGTCTTCCAGGGCGTCGCGCTTCATGTCGTTCTCGATGCGCTTGCGCTCCTCGTTCATGCGACCAAGCTGCGCGGCCAGTGCACTGGCTTGCGCTGCATCGTCGGTGATCAGGGCCTGTATGCCAATCGTCATGTCGGCCAGGCGGCCGGCCGCATTCAAGCGGGGCCCCAGTGCAAAGCCCATGTCTGCAGCAACGGCCTTGCGGGGGTCTCGCCCCGCTTCATGAAAAAGTGCCAGCACACCGGGCTGCGCCCGGCCAGCGCGTATGCGCTGCAAGCCGTGGGCAACCAATCTTCGATTGTTGGCATCCAGGCGCACCACATCGGCCACAGTGCCCAGCGCCACCAGGTCAAGCAGCGCATCCAACCGGGGCTGATTGCTGGCATCAAACACCCCCCGCTCGCGCAACACAGCGCGGGTGGCCAATAACACATAAAACATCACCCCGACACCGGCAATCGATTTGCTCTCGAAGGTGCAACCGGGCTGATTGGGATTCACAATGGCCAGGGCCTCGGGCAATTGTTCACCTGGCAGATGATGGTCGGTCACAATCACGCCAAGCCCAAGGTCATTGGCGGCTTGCACCCCTTCCACACTGGCAATGCCGTTGTCCACGGTCACCAGCAGGTCGGGCTCAAACTGCTCTGCGGCCAATTGAACAATTTCCGGGCTCAAGCCATAGCCATATTCAAAGCGATTGGGCACCAAAAAGTTGATGTGATAGGCACAGGCTTCGTCGTCTGCCCCCAAGGATTTGAGCAGCATGCGCAGGCCTCGCACCCCCACCGCCGTGGCGGTTGCACCGTCACAATCGTAATCACCCACCACCACAATCCGGGCTCCTGCTTCCAGGGCATCGGCCAGTGTCTCGGCCGCTTGCTCAATGCCTTTCAACCCAGTGGGCGGCAACAAATCACTCAGTTTGGCCTCGGCCTCGCTGGGGCCTGCCACTCCTCGCGCGGCCATGAGGCGGGCGAGCAAGGGATGTAGGCCCTGTTTCATCAATTGCTGCTCAATGTCGGGCCGGGTGGTGCGTACGCGGTGCTGGGCAATGTTCATCGCTTGTCTCCACCCATGGTCCATTCGGCGGCAATTCGGTCTTGTTCGGCCTGCCCTTGTGCCCAAGCGGCCTGCAGGTCCGCTTCAGTCGGGGCGCCTTCCGCATCGGGTTCTGTCAGCAGGTTCCAATCGGGGGTGTTTTTCCAGAACTTGAATCGGTTTAACCAACTGCTGGAGAGATTCATCCAGCCATCCTGCCCCAAAAGGCTCCATGCGTACGCCAGTCCAGCCATGCGCATGGGTTGCAACACCTCGCGCTCCAGCACATCCAGCGCTTCTGTGCTGCCACCCCAGCCAGCAAAATCCACCACATACACCGTGCTGGGCTTTTGCTCAGGTTCGGTCTGCGTGTTCCGTGTGTGTGGCAAATCGCCCAGGCAGCGTTGCCAAAAAACAAACCGTGAAAGCACTTCATCACCACCTTGTGTAGGCAGCCCAGTGTCATCGATGGCACCCACCCCCTGCGCACCCACCCACCTCACCTTGGGCAAGGGGATGTTTGTGTGCCAGGGCTGGCCTGCGCCCCAAAACCAGAGGGCGTTTAAGGGCTTTTTGCCATGTTGCTCACGCGCTGCGTTGAAAGGGGCGTTGTGCAATTCCACCTGCATGTTGAGCCACATGCGACGCCAGTGGGCGCAGTCGTCGCTCATTGGCAAATAATCGGTTAAACGCACGGTTTGCACAGACCAAGGCGAGGCCTGCTCCATGGGCACGGGCGAACTTCCCTTCAAAAGCACATGCGCCCCAAAAGCTTGGCCAAGCTGCCCTGCTGATTCAACACACCAACCCGCATGGGTCAGCAAAGGCGTCACACAGGCCCAGAAAGCACTCAATTCGTCTTGGCTTACATCCACTGCCTCGGCCGGCAAAAAACGCACACCATCGCGCTCAATCTCCAGACTGCCGACACTGCCCAGAAACTGGGTAAACGGCTCCACGTCTTCTGGGGCATTCATCATGGCCCAGGCCGGGTATTGATCGAACTTTGCACCACCATTGCAATCCAAGTGCCGCAACAACCAAGCTTCAACCCGGTCCAGACCCGCCGAATTGATGTACTGGGGCTGACCGCCACGGGCCATGGTCTGAAGCAAATCCGGCGGCAAACCAGCAAAGGTCAGGCTGCGTTGGGACTGACCCAAGCGTTGCATGGCCGCTTGGGGTACAAGCATATTGGGCAGGAATACCCACAAAGGTGCTGGATTGGACATGGAGAAGTTTGTATTCACACTACAATGGTGGCGCGTTGGGGCACCTGTTGTTGGACGAACCGGAATATTTTGTGACTAGTTTACCCTTTGATGTAGAAATTGCGCTTCGCTATGTGCGGGGCGGCGGCCACCGCAGCCGAGACAAGTTCATTTCTTTCATTTCCGGATTGTCCATGGCGGGCATCGGCCTGGGCGTGGCTGCGCTCATCGTGGTGCTGTCGGTGATGAATGGTTTCCAAAAAGAAGTACGAGACCGCATGCTGTCGGTGATTGCGCACATCGAAGTGCTGGCGCCACAAGAAGGTTTTGATGATGCAGACGCTTTGCGCGGGCAAATCCAGCAAGCCAACCCCAAGGTGGTCGGTGTGGCGCCTTTTGTATCGGGCGAGAGCATGCTGGCGCATGGCGACCTGCTGCGCCCAGCGATTGTCCGGGGCATCGATCCTCTGCTAGAACCCTCGGTGTCTGACTTCACGCAAGTGGTGGCGGGCAGCTTAGACGATCTCAGCCCAGGGGAGTTTCGGGTCGTTCTGGGTTACGAGCTGGCCAAGCAAATCGGGGTGAGCGTGGGCGACAGAATCACGCTGATCGCCCCCTCCGGCCAAATGACCCCTGCGGGGGTGATTCCCCGCCTGCGTGCCTTTGAAATCACCGCGCTGGTGAGCACGGGGCATTACGAATATGACAGCGGACTGGTGCTGATGAACATCGAAGACGCCTCCCGCTTTTACCGCACTTTGGGCCCCAGTGGCTTGCGCATCAAACTCAACGACATGAACTCGGCCCCTGCAGTGGCACGCGAACTGGAGCAACAACTGCCACCCACCGTGTGGGTGCGGGACTGGTCGGTGCAAAACCGCACCTGGTTTGCTGCCGTGCAAACTGAAAAGCGGATGATGTTCATCATCCTCACGCTCATCATTGCCGTGGCCGCTTTTAATCTTGTGTCCATGTTGGTGATGACCGTGAAAGACAAACGCGGCGAGATCGCCATTTTGCGCACCCTGGGTGCAAGCCCCTTTGCCATTCAACGAATATTCATGCTGCAGGGCGCGCTGGTGGGTTGGATTGGAACTTTTCTGGGGGTGAGCGCGGGGTGGCTGCTGGCCATCAATCTGGATGTGATTGTGCCAGCCATCGAATCCTCGCTGGGGGTTGAGTTTTTGCCCAAGTCCATCTACTTCATCAGCCAATTGCCCTCCGACCCAAGGGTGAGCGATGTGATCACCATCGTCTCTGTGGCCCTGGTGCTGAGCGTGTTGAGCACCATTTACCCCAGTTGGCGCGCCTCGCGTGCAGAACCTGCGGAGGCCCTGCGCTATGAGTAATGTGGTGTTGGAAACCAAAAATCTTAGCAAGGCTTTCAAAGGCATCACCGCCGCCGACCAGGCCACCCAAGTGATCAAGCACCTCAACCTGCAGGTGCTTGCCGGGGAGACCGTGGCCATCGTGGGTGCCTCAGGTGCGGGAAAAAGCACGCTGTTGCATGTGCTGGGCGGGCTTGAAAAAGCAGACGAAGGCTCGGTGCTTTGGGCTGGCCAGGCCATTGAGGGCTGGTCAGTGCGCAAACTGGGCATGGAGCGCAACAAAGCCCTGGGCTTCATTTATCAATTTCACCACCTCTTGCCCGAATTCACGGCATTGGACAATGTGGCCATGGCACTGCGCATTGGTGGCATGGGCAAACCGCTTGCGCGCAAGCATGCAGAAACTGTGCTTGAAGAACTGGGTTTGAAGCACCGCTTGAGCCACAGGCCTGCGGAGTTGTCTGGCGGGGAGCGCCAACGGGTTGCGATTGCACGCGCCATGGTGACCAACCCCAAGGCCATTTTGGCTGACGAACCCACGGGCAACCTGGACCAAGCCACGGCCGACCAAGTGTTTGAGGCCTTGTTGCAAAGCAGGCAAAAACACCACTCTGCCTTGGTGATTGTGACCCACTCCATGGAGCTTGCCGCGCGCTGTCAACGCGTGCTCAGGCTTGAAAAAGGCGAACTGAAACCCGTCTAAGGCTTTTTTTGTGCACGTTTGGCGGCTCTTTGCCGCCAGGCAAACACCACCCCGACGCGCCAGGCCAGCCGCACGGCGCAGTAGCCCAGCACCGCAAATGTAAACATGGTGGCGGGCAAGCCCACGGCCAATGCGGGACCCAAGCCCAGCATCCAATCCATGTAAGCCGACAGGGAGGATTGCCATTGCGACCACACCCAGGGCGGCACGGGCGCCAGGCTGGCATCGCCAACACCACCCAAAATAAGTTGCCCATAAGCCACGGCAAACAGGTACAGCGGCAGAATCGTGACTGGATTGGTGTAAAGCGTGGTGACCACCGCCACGGGCAGATTGACCCTGGCCACCAGCACCCACAACAAGGTGCCAAACACCTGGAAAGGCCCTGGAATCAGCCCACAAAACAAGCCAGCGGCCACCGCACCCGCCACACTTCGGCGGTTGAGTGCCCACACATTGGGATGCCCCAAATATGGTTTAAAGGGCCGTGCCCAAGGCAAGCGATCAAACAAATTGTAGGTGGGCAGGTATTGGGCAATACGACGACGAAACATGGCACACTTCAACATTATGTGGACAGACACGCACTTGCACTTGGACGCAATCGAATATGAGCCAGACCGGCAGGCCGTGGTTCAGCGCGCATCTGCCTTGCATGTTAACCGCTTTGTATTGCCATCTGTGTGTGCGGGCAATTTTTTAACGGTGAAGGCACTGGCTCATGCCACGCCCGGTGCCGTCTATTGCCTGGGCATTCACCCGATGTATGTGGACCAAGCCACGCCAGAGGACTTGAACACCCTGGCTGAATGCATCAAGCAAAGCCTGGGGGACCCCAAATTTGCAGGCGTTGGCGAAATAGGTCTGGACGGATTTGTGCCAGGGCTGGATTGGAACAAACAGGTGCTGTTCTTCAATGCGCAACTCAAGTTGGCGCGTGACCACGATTTGCCCGTGGTGATGCATGTTCGCAAAGCGCAGGATGCTGTGCTCAAGGGCTTGCGCGTCTACCAACCCCGCAGTGGCATTGCACATGCTTTCAATGGAAGCTTTCAGCAAGCCGAACAGTTTTTAAACCTCGGCATGAAACTGGGTTTTGGCGGAGCCTGCACCTACACCCGTGCTTTGCAGCTGCGGCGCCTGGCCAGCCAATTGCCCATGGAGGCATTGGTGTTGGAAACCGATGGCCCAGACATTGCTCCCGAATGGATTGCGAAATCGCGCAATGCGCCGGAGCACCTGCCGCGTATTGCCGAGGTGATTGCCAATTTGCGCGGCGTCGATCCAAACATGCTGTCTCACCACACCGAAGACAATGCGCAAACCGCACTGCCCGCCTTGGCAGCACAAGGAGTGACACGCGCCAGTTAATCCGCATGGCGTCACCATTGGCGCGGTTCAGGCCGCGGTTCCATGCTCGCGTTTCTCCAACGCCACCCCCCAATCAACATGCCTGCGCTTGCTGCATTCACCTTGGCTCACTTGGCCGGTTTGCTGGTGTTGCAACAACAAGCCAAATTGCCAAACGTGTACACCCACATACACGGCGTGCTGGGACCTTGGGCGTTTTGGATGCTCTGCGCGCTGGCGCTGGCTTTTGCGCTCAGCCGGGCAGGCCGTTTTTGGTACCTGCTTGCAATGTGTGGCTTTGCGTTTGGGCATGCGCAAAGCGGTTTGCAGGCTGCTCACATTCTGGAACGTCGCGCGCCGTTGGCTTGTCACAAACAAACTCTGGAAGCCCAATTTGAACTGCAAGCACGGTCTTTGCGGCCCGACCAAGTTGAACAATGGCTGGTGAAACACACCCCGAGGCCTGATTCGCATGCCCTGTGCCTGAAACCCGGCTCCATGCTTCAACTGCGGGTTGAAAAAGCGGCAGGCAAATCCCCGCAGGCTGGTGACGTGCTCACCCTGCAAGTGCAAATCAAGGCACTTCAAAGCACCTTGCAATTGCATGGCTTTGATGTGCATGCACACTGGTTTTCTCAAGAACTGGCCGCCTTGGGGACGTTAAAACGTATGGTGAGGCACCAACCCGCACAATGGCCCACGCCGCTGCAAATCTCCGAACGTGTGCGTTGGCAGGTCGGCACTTGGCTGGTGCAGACCTTGCACACTCACCCAGAAAAGGCGCTGATGCTGGCCTTGGTGATCGGCGACCAAGGCCTGATTGATCCAGAAGACCGCATGGTTTACAACCGCACTGGCGTGGCGCATCTGGTGGCCATTTCGGGCCTGCACATCACCTTGTTTGCGGGTCTGGCCGGGTGGTGTTGCAAACGGCTTTGGCGCAACTCGGCTCGGCTGTGCAGTTGGTGCCCCGCACCGCGCGCTGGTGCAATCGGTGGACTGGTGTTTGCCGTGCTGTACGCCCTGGTGGCCGGTTGGGGAATACCGGCACAACGGACGGTGTTCATGATGCTGGCCCTGTGGTGGAGCATGCAGCGCAATGCTCGGTTGCACGGCTGGGATGTATTTGTTCTGGCCCTGGCAATTTGCTTAGTCACCCACCCTTGGGCCCCCATGGATGCGGGGTTCTGGTTGTCCTTTGTTGCCGTGGGCGCGCTGGTGTACTGCACCCACGGGCGCTTGCGGTTTACCCGGCCCCGACTGCCGTGGCTGGCCGACGCAATTCATGCGCAGTGGGCCGTTACAGTGGCCTTGCTATTGCCCTGCGCCATGCTTTTTCACCAGCAATCCATCATCAGCCCTGTGGCCAACGCCCTCTCGATTCCCTGGATGAGTTTCGTGAGTACCCCACTGGCCTTGTTGGGCAGCTTGGTGCGCTCCGACACCTTGGTCAGTTGGAGCGCGCACAGCCTCTCCTTTCAAAAACTTTGGCTAGAGCCCATGGCAGCCCTGCCTTGGGCCAGTGTGCTGGTGCAGCGGCAACCTGTTTGGGTATATGCCTGTGCAGGTCTGGGGTGCGTGTTGTTGCTTTCACCCGGAGGCTTGAAGCTTCGACGCGTGGGGGCTGTGCTGCTGTGTTTGCTTGCTTGGCCAGCCCCAAGACCAACGCATGGGGATTTCTGGCTCACCGCCATGGACGTTGGGCAGGGCACGGCACTGGCCATTCAAACCCAACACCATGTGCTGCTGTACGACACGGGCCCGGCATTGAACCCTCGCGCAGACAGTGGCTTGCGGGTGGTATTGCCATGGCTTCACGCGCAGGGATATGCAGCGCCTGATGCACTGTGGCTATCGCACCAAGACGCTGACCATGCTGGCGGAGCACCATTTTTAATGCGTCACGCCACACCCGCCATGCTGGCATCTCCCATGCAGGTAGACCACCCATTGCGAACGCTGGCCAATCAACTCGCAATCGCCCACCAAGACTGCCACACCATGGCGCCCTGGGTGTGGGACGGCGTGCTGTTTACCCCGCTGAACAACACCCCTCCCGCCCATGCGGGCAAAGCCGCCTTCAAGACAAACAACCAAAGTTGTGTCTTAAAAATCAGCAATGGGCAACACACCGTGCTCTTGGCGGGGGACATTGAACAATCGGCAGAGGCACAATTGATTGCCCGCCACGGCTCGGCCGGCTTGCAAGCCGACATGCTGCTGGTGCCGCACCATGGTTCCAGAACATCATCCAGTTGGCCCTTGTTGGCTGCTGTGAGACCGTCAAGCGCCTTGATCCAATCGGGGTGGCGCAATGCTTACGGACACCCTCATCCACAAGTGGTTGCGCGATACGCCAGCCAAGGCATACACATGTTCAACACCGCCCAACTCGGTGCACTCCATTTTGCATTTGAGCAGACGAACCCCGAAATAAGGTGGCTTGCAGCCCACCAGACACGAAAGAGGCTTTGGCATATGCACGAAATCGGTGCAGACTGAAGTCAAACCTTGGCATGTTTCTTGTTAATCTCAACAACAAACACAACAGGAATTGCCTCATGTCTACACCACCCTTTGACGAAATGTACACCGACGATCAAACGGTTCGCCCCCACTACCAGGACTTTGCGCAGTGGCTAGGCATGCAATCCCCAGAAAAACTCCAAAACAAACGCGCCGAAGCAGACCTCATCTTCCGGCGTGTGGGCATCACCTTTGCTGTGTACGGCGAGGAGTCGGGCACAGAGCGGCTAATCCCTTTTGACATGGTGCCGCGCATCATCCAGGCCAGCGAATGGAAAACCCTGGAGGCCGGGCTACGCCAGCGGGTGCAAGCGCTCAACATGTTCCTCAAAGACATCTACAACGAGCAGCGCATTTTGCAAACCGGCTTGATTCCACCGGAACAGATTTTTCACAACGAGCAATACCGTCCCGAGATGCAGGGCGTGAAGGTGGCTGGCGATATTTATGCACACATCGCCGGGGTGGATGTGGTGCGTGCTGGGGCAGGTGAGTTTTATGTGCTGGAGGACAACCTCCGCGTGCCCTCCGGTGTGAGCTACATGCTCGAGAACCGCAAGATGATGATGCGCCTCTTTCCAGAGTTGTTTGCACGCAATCGTGTTGCCCCGGTGGAGCACTATCCCGACAACCTGCTTGAAAACCTTCGATCGGTGAGCCCACAGAACAGCAGCGACCCCACCGTGGTGGTGCTCACGCCGGGCATGTACAACTCTGCATACTTTGAGCACGCCTTCCTGGCCCAACAAATGGGCATAGAACTGGTGGAAGGCAAAGACCTGTTTGTGGATGAGGAGGTGCTCTACATGCGCACCACCCAAGGCCCCAAACGCGTGGATGTGATTTATCGCCGGCTGGATGACGACTTTTTGGACCCACTGGCATTCCGGGAGGACTCGCAACTCGGTGTGCCGGGTCTTTTGTCGGTGTATCGGGCAGGCAACGTCACCCTGTGCAACGCGATTGGCACCGGGGTGGCTGACGACAAATCCATTTACCCCTATGTGCCCGACATGATCCGGTTTTACCTGGACGAGGAACCGATCATCTTGAACGTGCCCACCTGGATGTGCCGCAAACCAGATCACCTCAAGGAGGTGCTGGATAAACTGCCCGAGCTGGTGGTCAAAGAGGTGCATGGCGCAGGCGGTTACGGCATGCTGGTTGGGCCAGCCTCCACCAAAGCGCAAATCGAGGCGTTTCGCCAAAAGCTGATTGCAGACCCCGCCAAGTTCATCGCACAGCCCACCCTGGCCTTGTCCACCTGCCCCACCTTCGTAGAAAGTGGCTTGGCCCCACGGCACATTGACCTGCGCCCCTTTGTACTCTCTGGAAGCAAAATCACCGTGACACCCGGTGGGCTAAGCCGCGTTGCACTGCGCGAAGGATCCCTGGTGGTCAACAGCAGCCAAGGCGGTGGCACCAAAGACACCTGGGTGCTGGAACGATAAGGAGAACTTCACATGCTAAGCCGCACCGCCGATCACCTGTTCTGGATGGCTCGCTACATTGAGCGTGCCGAAAACACAGCCCGCATGCTGGACGTGAATGTGCAAACTGCACTCTTGCCCCAGGACGCCGACAATGCTGAACAAGGCTGGCGAGCCATGCTCTCCATCTGCGAATTGCAGGAGGCGTTCACCCACCGCCACGGCGAAGTTACCGCCGAAGCCGTGATTGATTTCATGGTGAAAGACCCGGGCAACCCTTCGAGTATTTTTTGCTGCCTGCAAGCGGCCCGAGAAAACGCCCGCGCTGTGCGCGGCGCGCTCACCACGGAGGTGTGGGAGACCAACAACATCACTTGGCTGGAATTGCGCAAAGTACTGCAAGATGGTCTTTTGGAGCGGGATCCCTCCTCATTTTTTGAGTGGGTGAAGTTTCGCAGCCACCTGTCGCGAGGCGTGACGATTGGCACCATGCTCAAAGACGATGCTTTTCGCTTCATCCGGCTGGGCACATTTTTGGAACGTGCAGACAACACCGCGCGCTTGCTTGACGTGAAATTCCATGGCACGCCGTTTAGCCCGACGTTTGGTCACTTCGCGGGATTGACCAGCGCTGACCCCCATGCCGATTACTATCACTGGGCAGCCATTCTGCGTTCGGTGTCCGCCTTCGAAACCTATCGCAAAGTGTATCGAGACGTGATCACGCCAGACCGGGTGGCCGAACTGTTGATTTTGCGCGATGACATGCCAAGGTCCCTTCTGGCCTCCCTCAACGAGGTGTGCGACAACCTCGCCGTCATACGCAACGATTACTCTGCCGACACAGAGCGGCGCGCTGGCAAACTGCGCGCCGAGCTTTTGTACAGCCAGATTGACGACATTTTGCAAATGGGCCTGCACGCCTACCTCACCAACTTCCTGGAGCGTGTCAACGATTTGGGCAACCGCATCAGCAAAGACTTTTTGGTACCACTCGAAGCGTGAAAATACACATACAACACCACACCACCTACAGCTACACATGGCCTGTGCTCTACAGCATCCAACATGTGCGCTTAACGCCGATGCACACGCCGACCCAGCAAGTGCATCAATGGCGCATCAAGGCGCCCGCAAAAACCAGTCGTTCCATCGACCATTTTCAAAACACGGTGCATACATTCACCGTGAACCAACCGCACAACATTTTGCGTGTAGAAAGCGTGGGCGAGGTGGAGCTTTTGCAAGCAAGCAGCGCATACCAAGCCAAACAAAAGGAGGGCATCCACCCCCTGGTGTATTGCAACCCCACCGCACTGACCCAGTTTGATGGTGAAATGCGTCAATTTGCCAGCCATGTGGCCAACGCCCATTTGCCATTTGCCGACAGGCTGCTGGCACTGGCGCACGCCGTTGCTGACCGTGTGGTGTACACCAAAGGCAGCACCACCGTGTCACACACGGCGCAACATGCCTTTGAAGCAGGCCTGGGCGTGTGCCAAGACCATGCGCATGTGATGTTGGCCTGCCTGCGCGCGCACGGTATTGCCGCTCGGTATGTGAGCGGATACTTTTTTAACCCCGATTCACCACGGCACGAAAGCCATGCCTGGATTGAGGCGTTTGACCCCGCATGCGAACAATGGCTGGGCGTGGATGCCACCCACCGAGCTCTGGCCCAACAGCAACATTGCAAGGTGGCTGTGGGCAAAGATTACACGGGTGCATCGCCAGTTCGGGGCGTTCGCAGTGGCGGTGGCGATGAAAGCCTGAAGGTGGATGTGCAGATTTGGGCGGCTTGAGCAGCCAGACTCCATGCGCTTACTGGGCCACCCAGCCGCCGTCCATGTTCCAGGCAGCACCGCGCACCTCGCGGGCGTCTTCCGAGCACAAAAACACCACCAACCCCCCCAGTTGCTCGGGGGTGACAAACTCTTGTGAGGGTTGCTTTTCGCTCAGCAAACCCACTTTGGCCTGTTCCACCGACACACCCTCACGCACGGCACGCGCATCCACCTGCGCTTGCACCAGTGGGGTAAGCACCCAGCCCGGACACACCGCATTGCACGTGATGCCAGTTTTTGCGTTTTCTAGGGCAGTCACCTTGGTGAGCCCGACAATGCCGTGCTTGGCCGCCACATAAGCGGACTTGTTGGCAGAAGCAACCAAACCGTGCGCCGAGGCGATGTTCACAATGCGCCCCCAATTGCGATGCTGCATGCCTGGCAATACCAAGCGGGTGGTGTGAAAAGCCGCGCTCAAGTTAATTGCAATCACAGCATCCCATTTGGCTGGCTCAAAACTTTCAATCGGCGCCACATGCTGAATACCTGCGTTGTTCACCAACACATCGACTCGGCCAAACAGAGCCTCGGTGACTTTCACCAGGTCCTCAATCTGCCCAACTTGGGTGAGGTCTGCGTTGTGGTACCCCACTTTCACGCCGAACGCGGCAACACTGGCCTTGGCCTGCTCAATTTGCTCTTGCGTACCAAACCCATTGAGCATCACATTGCAGCCCTTTGCGGCCAAGCGCTGTGCAATCCCCAAACCAATGCCACTGGTTGAGCCCGTGACCAAGGCATTCATGTTTTTAAAATCCACCTCAACGCTCCCATGCAGCAAAAAACTCTGAAATACTGAACCTTCAAATACGCCGCACGGAGGGTAAACAAGAATGCTGACAGCGCGCTTGCACAAGGTGCAATGGTTGAGCCCCCGGGGCCTTCAACGCCTAGCGTATCGCGAATGGGGCGAACCAGACAACCCACATGTGTTGCTCTGCGTGCACGGCCTGACAAGACTTGGCAGCGATTTTGACGCGCTTGCACAATCACTCGGACACGACGTGCGTGTGGTTGCCCCCGATGTGCCCGGGCGTGGCCAATCCGACTGGCTGCCCGATCCCGCACTGTATGCGGTGCCCACCTATGTGAGTGCGATGGTCGCTTTGGTGGCGCGCCTGAACGCTGGCACCCTGGACTGGCTGGGCACCTCCATGGGCGGTCTGATCGGCATGGGCTACGCCAGCCTGCCAGGCAACCCCATTCGCAAGCTCATCTTGAATGATGTGGGCCCAAGCCTTAACTTTGAAGCCTTGCAGCGCATTGGCCAGTATGTGGGAAAGCCTGTTCGCTTTCCCACCTTGCAAGCTGGGCGAGACTACATCAAAAATATTTCCATGCCATTTGGGCCGCATTCCGAGGCGCAATGGAACCACCTGTGCGACACGGTGCTGGTTCAAAAGGATGGTCAGTGGACAACGCATTACGACCCCGCCATTGCACAGGCCTTTCAAAACCTGTCAGAATCCGCCACGCAACTGCACGAGGCGGCATTGTGGGCTGCATACGACTCGATCGGTGCAGACACCTTGGTGGTGCGTGGCGAGCACTCCGACCTGCTGAGTCCAACAACGGCCCAGGCCATGGGTCAACGAGGTCCAAAGGCGCGCGTTATCGAAGTGGCAGGTGTTGGGCATGCGCCCACCTTCATGCAACAAGACCAAATTCACATCGTTCGCAATTTTTTGTTTTAAACTGGACCAAGTTTCCAGATTCAAGCCGACATGGTTTCAGTTTCATCCACACTGGGCACTGAAAAACAAGGTGCATCCCTTGCACCAGCCCTGGTGTTGCTCAACAAGTTTGATGCCGCCCGCGTAGAACAAGCGCTGGAATACGCGCGTGCGCATGCTGGCAACCAGGTGCTGGACACACAAGAGCCTGCGCTGGCACACATGTTGGCTGTTGCTGATTTGCTCGCCGAATTGCGGGCAGACGCCGACACGCGCATTGCTGGTGCGCTTGGTCCACTGGTGTTTTTTGACAAACACCTTGAATCGGCCATGGAAAAACAGTTTGGCGAAGAAGTCGGCCGCATGCTGGCTGCCCTGCGCAAACTGTTCAAAATGCGCAGCATGGTGGGGCCAAGCGCCACACGCAACACCATCGAGACGCTGCGCTGGGCAGATCAAATTGAAACCCTGAGAAAAATGTTGTTGGCCATGTCCACCGACATCCGGGTGATCATGATCCGCCTGTGCTCCCGCCTGCAGACGCTGCGGCATTTCACAAGCCACAACGACATCAAAAACGAACAGGGCCCGCTGTGGGGCTACGCCGTGTCGCACGCCCAAGAAACCCTTGATCTGTACGCACCGCTGGCCAACCGTCTGGGGCTTTGGCAACTGAAGTGGGAGCTTGAGGACTTGTCCTTCCGCATCCTCCAGCCCAACACCTACAAAAACGTCGCACGCATGCTCGATGAAAAGCGCACCGAGCGTGAGGCGTTCATTGAACACGCCATGCAAACCATTCGCGACGCACTGGGCAAAGCGGGCATTCACTGCGAAATCAGCGGCAGACCCAAACACATTTACAGCATCTGGAACAAGATGCGTGGCAAAGGCGTGAGCTTTGACAAACTCTACGACGTGCGCGCCTGCCGTGTGATAGTCGACTCCGTAGAAGACTGTTACACCGCTTTGGGGATTGTTCACAACCTGTGGACCCCGATCGCGGAAGAGTTTGACGACTACATCAGCAAACCCAAAGCAAACGGCTATCAAAGCCTGCACACGGTGGTGCAAGACGAATCTGGCAAAACGCTGGAGGTGCAAATACGCACCGAAGACATGCATCAATTTGCTGAATATGGCGTGGCCGCCCATTGGCGCTACAAAGAAGCGGGCAAAGACGGGTATGGCGGCGACAGCCGTGCCGAGGGAGAGTTTGAAGAACGGATCGCCCTCTTGCGCCAATTGCTGGCTTGGCAAAAGGACGTGACCGACACCATGGGCGAGGCCAGCGATTGGGCTCAAGAAATGAAGACCCATGCTTTGAACGACCGGGTGTATGTATTCACACCACAGGCGAAAGTGGTTGAGCTGCCAACGGGCAGCACACCACTGGATTTTGCTTACCACGTGCACACCGAATTGGGCCACCGTTGCCGAGGTGCCAAAGTGAACGGGCAAATGGTGCAGCTCAACACGCCGCTGGAGAGTGGGCAAACCATCGAGATTGTGAGCGCGCGCGGCGATGCGGCCACTGGACCATCGCGCGATTGGCTCAATCCCACACAAAAATATTTGGTGAGTCACCGTGCCCGTCAAAAAGTAAAACAGTGGTTTGCTCAGCAAGAACGCAAAGAAACCGAGGAACGCGGACGCAACATTGCCGAGCGCGAATTGCAGCGCATTGGGCAAACAGCGCAAAACCTCGAACTCCTCGCACACAAACTGGGTTACGAAAAACCCGAAGATCTTTACGTGGCTTTGGCCCGAGAGGAACTGCGGCCACGCGCCATTGAGAACGCCCTGCGGGAAGAGCCGGCAGGCGGCCCCTTGAGCGATGAAGAGCAGCTCGAGGTGTTGAACAAACGCAAACCCCAAGAAAACACCAAGCAGTCTGGCGTGCTTGTGGTGGGCGTGAGCACTCTGATGACCAATCTGGCGCGCTGCTGCCGCCCTGCCCCACCCGATCCAATCATTGGTTTTGTTACCCGCGGCAAAGGGGTGTCCATTCACCGCCTGGGTTGCTCCAACCTGGCCGAGGTGATGCGCCGCCAACCCGAGAGATTGATTGAAACCACCTGGGGCGAATCACAGGGACTGCATTATCCAGTGGACATTTCCGTGGCGGCCAACGACCGTCAGGGTTTGCTGCGCGACATCACCGAAGTGTTTTCAAAAGACAAAATCAATGTGATCGGCGTTCAAACTGAAACGCAACGCGGTGTGGCCAAAATGCAGTTCACCGTGGAAGTAAACAGCGGTGAACAACTCCGCCAGGCGCTCACACACCTGCTGGAAGTGGATGGAGTCTACGAAGTTCGCCGCCGCTGATCATGCCTCTACAGAGGATGTGGCGTTGTCTGAGTTTGCGCCCTGCTCCACATAGCCCACAGCAAGGTTGGCCAGCAAGTGGGTTTGTGCATTCATGCGCCGGGCCCCACTGGGTTTGCGTCGGGTGTAGTTTCCGTCCGAGTCCATCACCCAGGCTTGCAAATTGTCGGCCAGCAAGGCTTTGAGTCCTTCATCAATCACACGCTTTTTGAGTTTTTTGTCGGTGATGGGCACTGCAAGCTCCACGCGGCGGAAGAAATTGCGATCCATCCAGTCCGCGCTTGAAATGTAGACATCGTCTGCACCGTCGTTGGAAAAATAAAACACCCTGCTGTGCTCAAGCAAGCGCCCCACAACCGACCGCACCGTGATGTTCTCACTCAAACCTGGCACACCGGGCCGCAAAGCACACACCCCACGAACAATCAGATCAATTTTTACACCCGCCTGCGATGCGGCGTACAGCTCGTTGATTAGGTGAGGCTCTAGCAAAGCATTCATGCGCGCCATGATGCGGCACTTCTTGCCCTCGCGCGCCAGCTCTGCCTCACGTCGAACCGAGGCCACCACATTGCTGTGCAGGTTAAATGGGCTGTTCCAGATCTTGCTCAACTTGCGGGCACGGCCCAAACCGGTCAGGTGATTAAACACCTCGTGCACATCGTGCCCCAGGCCCTCGTCGCAAGAGAACAAACCAAAGTCGGTGTACAACCTCGCAGTTTTTGGGTGGTAATTGCCGGTGCCCAAATGCACGTAGCGGCGCAGCACGGTCTTGCCGCTGTCCGTTGTTTCACGACGCACCACCATCAACATCTTGGCATGTGTTTTTTGCCCCACCACGCCGTACACCACGTGTGCCCCCACACGCTCAAGCTTGGAAGCCCAATTGATGTTGGCCTCTTCATCAAAGCGTGCCATCAACTCCAAAACCACCGTCACCTCTTTGCCGCTGCGCGCTGCGGCCAACAGGCTCTCCATCAACACCGACTCGGTGCCCGTGCGGTAAATGGTTTGCTTGATTGCCACCACCGCAGGATCAATCGCTGCCCGTTTGATGAACTCCAGCACGGGGCTAAAGCTTTGGTAAGGGTGATGCAACAACACATCGCCTTTTTGCACAGCCTTGAAGATGTCATTTTCTTTCATCAGGGCGTCCGGACGGCCTGGCACAAAGGGCAAGAACTTTAAATCCGGGCGGTCCACCCAATCGGGCAGCTGCATGAGTCTCACCAAGTTCACCGGTCCATTGACGCGGTACAAGGCTTGCTCTGTCAAACCAAACTCTTTGAGCAACTTGGCGGTCATGTCGGGGGAGCATTGATCCGCCACCTCCAGACGCACAGCATCCCCAAAGTGACGCTGAGACAATTCACCTTGCAAGGCCACCCGCAGGTTGGTGATTTCTTCTTCGTCCACATACAAATCGCTGTTGCGCGTCACGCGGAACTGGTACACCCCATGCACTTCCATGCCAGGAAACAGCTCCGGAATAAATGCCTGCAAAATCGAGGTGAGCATCACGAAACCGTGTTCGTAACCCGAGAGGTTGGATGGCATGCGGATCAAGCGCGGCAAAGCCCGCGGCGCCTGCACAATGGCCACATTGGAGGATCGGCCAAAAGCATCGTGCCCTGTAAGTTCTACCGCAAAGTTCAAAGACTTGTTGAGCACACGCGGAAAAGGATGCGCCGGATCCAAACCAATGGGCGTGAGCACAGGCAACACCTCATGCCGGAAATACTGCCTCGCCCAATGCGCCTGCTCGTCATTCCATGAATTGACTGTGAGCAAAGCAATGCCCTCTTGCCGCAAGGCGGGCAGCACCGCATCGTTGAAGAGACGGTATTGGTGCTCCACCAATTCTTGGGAAATCACCGAGACGCGCTGTAGGGTCTCAGACACACTCAAACCATCTTTGTCACGAAACTCCGGGTTTTGACGGATTTGCTCTTGCATGCCAGACACACGGATTTCAAAAAACTCATCCATGTTGCTCGACACGATGCACAGGTACTTCAGACGCTCCAACAGTGGCACCTGCTCATCCTCAGCCATGGCCAACACCCTGCGATTAAACGCCAACACACCCAACTCACGGTTCAGATAAAGGTCTTTGTTGGGTGGCACATCCGAGACAGCAGCAACTTTCAAGCGAAACTCCGGGTGTATGCGGTAATCTTTGCATGGTATTTCAAAAATATGACAAACATTTGACTGCGGTCAATCGCGCGCAGGTGTGGGCTTGCTTTTCCGGCGGGCCTGTTGGTTTTGTGGCATCCTAGCGCCTGACTGAAAACCACCTAGACAACGCATGTCCTCACCACGCCAGTTGATTGCCTCGGTCGACATGGGCTCCAGCAGCTTCCGCATGATTGTTGCGCGGGTTGAGGAGCTCAACGGGCAATCGCAAATTTATGTCATCGACAGCCTTCGAGAGCCTGTTCGGCTGGGTGCAGGGCTGGATGCCACCAAACACCTGGATGAGCCCTCCCAAGCCCGTGCTTTGGCCGCATTGCAGCGATTTGGGGAACGCTTGCGGTCTTTTGAACCCCACCAGGTGCGTGCGGTGGCCACCAACGCAGTGCGCGTGGCCCGCAATGCAGCAGGCTTTATTGCCAAGGCGGAGGCGGCTTTGGGATTCCCGATTGATGTGATCTCTGGTGTTGAAGAGGCCCGCTTGGTGTACTGCGGCGTGGCCCATCAGCTGCCAATCGGGCAAGGCAAGCGGCTGGTGGTGGACATTGGCGGTGGCTCCACCGAATTTATTATTGGTGAAGATTACGAGCCACAGGCGATGGAAAGTCTCTACATCGGCTGCGTGAGCACCGCACAGGTTTATTTTGCCGACGGCAGCATCAGCGGCCGAGCGATGAAAAACGCCATCATGGCCGCACGCAAAGAGGTTGCGGTGCTGCGCAGGCAGATTCTGGACATGGGCTGGACGCACGCCATCGGCTCATCGGGCACCGCCAGGGCCTTGGCCGAAATTTGCGTATCCAACGGGTTCACGGAGCATGGCATGTCTGCCGATGCACTGGCGAAAATTCGCGAACATGTGGTGCAAGCAGGCCACCTGGACGCCATCACTTTACAAGGTTTGAAAGTGGACCGCCTGCCCATGATGCCCGGCGGTCTGGCTGTGATGAGCGCCGTGTTTGAAGAGCTAGAGATTGAGCAAATGGACGTCACCGACGGCGCGCTGCGCCAAGGTTTGCTCTATGACATGCTGGGCCGCCAGCACAATGAGGACATGCGTGAAATTACAGTGGCGCAATTCATGCACCGCTACCAAATTGATGCGCCCCACGCCAACAAAGTGCAGGCGCTGGCCGAATTGTTGTTTAAACAACTTTGCAAGCAGGCGCCCGTGCTCAAAGAACAATTGCCCATGCTGCGCTGGGCCGCTTTGCTGCACGAGATTGGTCTGTCGATTGGCCACAACGGCCACCACAAGCATGCCGCCTACATTTTGGGCAATGCGGACATGCCAGGATTTTCGAAACGGGAGCAGACCGTGCTGTCGACCTGGGTGTTGGCCCACAATGGCAAATTGGGCAAAGTCAGCAACCTGGCCATGACCCCCACGCAATGGGTGGCCCCGATGTGCCTGCGTCTGGCAACGCTGTTTTTGCGTCGACGCGAAGTGGAGGCACTGCCCGACATTCGGGTGAAGCTGCTGGAGCAAGGCCTGCAACTGAGCGCCCCCCGTCAATGGCTCCAAACCCACCCGCTGACTCAATATGGCCTGGAAACAGAAGTGGAGCAATGGGAGCGAATCGGGCTGCAGCTGGAATTGCTCACCCGCCGCTGAGGGCGGGTGATTTGGTGCTCAAATAAAGCCGAAGTGCCTGGCGTAACGTGGACTCATGCGGTCAATCGACAGCAACATCATGAAGTCGGCCGTGTTGAAGTCTGGATCCCATGCAGGCTCTCCACACACCTTGGCCCCAAGACGCAAATACCCTTTGACCAGCGGTGGAGGATCAATCTCCACATCGCAGCGCAGGCGCTCAATCGGCAGGCGGTTTTTTGGAAACACCTGCAGGCTTGCCTCGGCCAAATGGGGCTCCAACTGCTTGAACAAACTGGCGGCTTGGTGCCCGCCATCCCGCAAGCTCACGCTGGCGCAACCGATCAAGTGTTTGTAGCCACCCAACTTCATGTACTGCGCAATGCCGCTCCACAGCAACATGATGGCAGCGCCATTGCGGTAGTCTGGGTGTACGCAAGAACGCCCCACTTCCACGGTGGTTTTGCGCAAACGCTCAATGCGGTTCATAAAAAACTCAGTCTCCGAATACCAACACTTTAAGCGGGCTGCACTCTCTGGCGGCAAGATGCGATAGGTGCCCACCACCTCGCCTGTGTCACAGTTTTTCACCAAAAGGTGGTCACAATACGCATCAAACACATCATGATCAATGCCATTGGTCCCAAGATCTGCGCCATATTCTTCCGAAAAAATGTTGAAACGGAGTTTCTGGGCCTCCAGCACCTCGCTGGCTGTTTTGGCCAGGCAAACCTCCAGGGAGGGGCTTTGCTCACGCGCAGGGCTGCTCAAATACAAGGCGTTGCGTAAAACATCCTGTTTGATCGCTTCCATCCGGTTTATCGTCCGTTTTTCATTTCGATGACGTGAAATGTACGGACTGCAGATGACAGATCCATAAAGAAAATGTGAAGAAATAATGACCTAAACCCAAATGTTGCTTGACAGCGCCCCGGAAAACCCTAACACTGCGATTAGCAAAAAAAATTTGGCGCTACTTCAGGTCAGTTCAATTCAGGCGTTTCGCTCTAGCAATAGTTCTGTTTCTCGAATTTCTCCCAGTTTTTT